>CAIODU010000001.1 GCA_903857165.1 uncultured Methylococcaceae bacterium
CAGGGTCATGAGGTTGATGGTGAACCCCAGCGCCGCCATGGCGGCAAAGGCCCCGATGATGGTCACCGGCACGGTGGTGGCCGGGATCAGCATGGCGCGGGCGTTTTGCAGAAAAAGCATGATGACGGCCAACACCAGCACGCCTGCCTCCATCAGTGTCCAGTAAACCGTGCTGATGGATTGGCGGATGAACAGGGTCGTGTCGTAGAGTGCTGTGTATTCCAGGCCGGGTGGAAAGGCTTTGCTCATATCCGCCATCAATGCGCGGGCCTCCCCGGCCACTTCTAGCGCATTGGCCCCCGGTAGGGCATAAATCGCTATATGGGCGGTCTTTTTGCCGTTCAACCGGGAGAATACGCTGAAACTCTGCTGGCTCAATTCCACCCGTGCCACGTCCTTCAAGCGCACCAGCGAGGCTGTTTGCGTTGTCGATGCGATGCCGCCTTGATTGGGCGGTGGCTCGCTCTTGACGATGATGTCCTCGAACTGGGCCACATCGGACAAGCGACCAAGGGCATTGACGGTGAACTGGAAGATTTGGCCTTCGGCAGTGGGTGGCCCGCCGATTTGACCGGCGATGACTTGGGCATTCTGGGCTTGGATGGCCTGCAGCACGGCGGGGGCTGTCAGCCCGTAAGCCTTTAGTTTTTGCGGGTCTAGCCAGACGCGCATGCTGTATGGGCCGGCCCCCAATATCGACACCTGCCCCACGCCGGGCAGGCGGGCGAGGGGGTTTTGCAAATTGATGAGGGCGTAATTGCTGAGGAAAGTCTCGTCGAAGCGGTCGTCTTTGGCATAAAGGCTCTCGATCAGTAGGATATTGGTGCTGACTTTGCGCACACTGACCCCTTGGGCGCGGACCGGCTGGGGCAATTGCGGCAAGGCGCTGTTCACGGCGTTCTGCACCAAGGCCAGCGAGGTGTCGAGATCAGTGCCTATGGAAAAAGTCACCGTCAGGGTGTAAGTGCCGTCGCTGCCGCTGGTGGATTGCATGTAGATGGAATTCTCCACCCCGTTGACAGCCTGTTCCAAGGTGATGCCGATGGTGCTTGCCACCGTTTGGGCATCGGCACCTTGATAGCTCGTACCCACCTGGATGGTGGGCGGGACGATTTGCGGATACTGGGCGACGGGCAGGCGATAAAGGCAGACCACTCCCAACAAGAGGATGATCATGGCGATGACATTGGCCAGGATCGGCCGGTCGATGAAGAATCGGGACATCGCCTAAGCCCTCCGTCCTAGGGTCATTGCCCGGTGGGTTTGGGCGGGTTGAGGGCTGCCGCCCGCCTAATCCTGCGGCGCTCATTCCAGCTTTCCAGCAACACATAAAAGCCTGGGACAAATGGGATGGCGAGCAGGGTGGAGGCCAACATTCCGCCAAAGACGACGGTTCCCAGTGCTTGCTGGCTGGCCGCGCCGGCCCCGCTGGCCGTAAGCAATGGCACTACGCCGAGGATGAAAGCGATGGAGGTCATGACGATGGGCCGGAAACGGCGGCGGGCGGACTCCACCGCAGCCTCTGTCGCCGTCATCCCCTTGGCTTTCAATTCCTTGGCGAATTCCACGATGAGGATGGCGTTTTTAGCCGCTAGGGCGATCATCAACACCAAGCCAATCTGGGTGTAGAGATCAACAGGGAAGCCGCGCAACATCAAGGCAAGCACGATTCCCACCAATGCCATGGGCACGGTCAGGATGACCGCCGCCGGATCAGTCCAGCTTTCGTACATGCCGGCCAAGACAAGAAAGACTAGGGTGATGGACAGGGCGAAGATGAAATAGGTTTGGTTGCCCATCAGCCTTTCTTGATAGGACAAGCCTGTCCAGTTGTAGCCGGTTCCGGGCGGCAGGTGCTTTTCAACCACCCGCTGCATGGCATCCAAGGCTTCCCCGGAACTAATCCCCGGTGCGGCAGTGCCATTGACAGAAGCGGCAAAATAAAGGTTGTGGCGGGTGACCAGTTCCGGGCCAAGCATACGATGCACGGACACTAGCGCACCCAGGGGAACCATCTGGCCGGAACGGTTCGCCACATAGAGGTTGGCAATGTCTCGCAAGTCGCGGCGGCGCGAGGCTTCGGCCTGCACCCGCACCTGGAAGCTTTGGTTGAACTTGTTGATCTGGTTGACGTAGACCGAACCTAGGTAGGTTTGCAGGGTTTGGAACACATCGTCGATGGTGACACCTAGGGATTCGGCCATGGTGCGGTCTATGTCCAGATAAATCTGGGGGCTGTCGGCGTTGAAGGTCGTCGTCACGCCGATCAGTTCCGCCGCCTCGTTGGCCTGCGCCAAGACTTGGCGGACCACCGCTTGGAACGGGTGCTGGCCCATAGTGCCCCGATCCTCTATCACCATCTCGAAGCCACCCGTTTGCCCCAAGCCCGGAATGGGAGGCGGCACCGACAAAGCGAACTCCCCTTTCTGGATCGCCGCCAACCGCTCCCGCAAACCAGCCACCAAGCTCGTCTGGCTAAAGCCCGCAGGCCGCCGTTCCCAATCCTCATACATCGCATACACCGTCACGACATTCGACAATGTCGCCATGTCCGGCGCGGAATAGCCGCCGCTGGTCACCCAACCCTTAATGCCCGCTGTTTTGGCGAGAACGCTGTCCATGTTTGCAGACAACTCCCGCAACCGGGTTTGCGAAGCGCCAGGGGGGAGCCGACCCACGACGATGCAATAGCCCTGATCCTCCACCGGCAGGAAGGCCGTGGGGTGCAGGGCGAAGGCCGCCCCCGCGCCGCCAACAATGGCTAGGAAAAGGCTGGTCATGATGAGGGGGCGGCGGGTCATCCATGCCACCACGGCGATGTAACGATCCTCCACACAGCCATAAACTTGGTTGAAGCCTCGGTAGAAAGCATTGACTGGCTGATCCTTGGGCCGGGGTTTCAGATAGAGTGCGCATTGGGCCGGGTTCAGGGTCAAGGCGCATAGGGCGCTGATTATGGCCGTCGCCGCGATGACAAGCGCGAACTGGCGGAACATCTGGCCGGTGATGCCGGGCAGGAAAGAAGCGGGCAGGAACACCGCTGTCAACACCAAGGTGACGCCCAACACTGGCCCGGTCAACTCGTCCATGGCTTTGATTGCGGCTTCCTTGGGGCTGAGGCCTTGCTCGATGTAACGGGATGTGTTCTCGACGATGACGATGGCATCATCGACGACGATGCCGATGGAGAGGATGAGTGCGAACAGGGTCATGAGGTTGATGGTGAACCCCAGCGCCGCCATGGCGGCAAAGGCCCCG
>CAIODU010000002.1 GCA_903857165.1 uncultured Methylococcaceae bacterium
CTGGGCGGGTATCTGTTGGCACCTCTAGGCATTTGGAAGCTGTGTGTCGACAGCCATGATGACAAGCACCTGTGACAATGGTAAGCGTTCACTCCCCCTGCCTTTTCCTCACTGCCATTAAGTTAACAAAACATCGTCGTTGCGGCATGGACCGCCGGAACCCAGGCTCCAGGGATGGCGCGGGCTTGGGGGCGTCCCTGCAATCTGGATACCGGCGGTCCATGCCGGTATGACGGCTTAACTTAATGGCAGTGTGCCTTTTCCTGGGAACGCGGCCATCTTGGCCGCCCTTTCAGCGGGTGAGACGCCCTCGCTCCCAGGGGGAGTAAACAGTTAGTGCAAGGCTACCCTTGCGCAGGTTCGCAAGCCCTTGCTCGCCTCTGCCGTACAGCGCAGACAATCTCTTTGCATTTATTTATTTGATTTATTTTTTGTGCATCTTATAATAAAAGCCACAAGCTCGATTGTGCGCTTGATTAATTCGCTGTAATTTTGGATTTATGCCCTTTAAATATCAATGCCTTAAATATTTAGTCTGGATTTGACAATGCATCTTATGAACAAATCTAAAATTGCCGGTCTGCTATCAACGGAAACTTAGAACGTGAACGCTATTAACACTTCCCAACCTACCCGCGCATTGACCGCCAGCACCGTGGCGTTCACCGTCTGTTTTGCGGTGTGGACCATTTTTTCCATCATCGGCCTGCAAATCCGCCAAGACTTGCACTTGAGCGAAACGGAATTCGGCCTGTTGGTGGGAACGCCAATTTTGACCGGCTCGCTAATCCGGCTGGTTTTAGGCATCTGGACCGACCAATATGGGGGCCGGCTGGTCTATGTCGCGGTCATGTTATCGGCGGCGGTCGCCACCTTTTTGTTGACCAATGTCAGCACCTACCCCATGTTTTTGTTGACTGCACTGGGCATAGGCGTCGCCGGCGGTTCCTTCGCAGTGGGCATTGCCTATGTGTCGCGCTGGTTCCCGGCGGAACGACAGGGTTTTGCGCTGGGCATATTCGGCTTGGGCAACGTTGGCGCGGCAGTGACCAAGTTTATCGCGCCCTTCGTGATGGTCGCCTTCGGCTGGCAGATGGTCGCGCAAGTCTGGGCGGCAGCGCTGGTGGTGATGGCGGCAGTGTTCTGGTTCACCACCGAGGACGATCCGGTGTTGAAACTCCGCCGCTTGGCGGGCGCCCCCCCGGAACCTTTCTTGAAGCAATTGGAGCCTTTGAAGAACCTCCAAGTTTGGCGTTTCTCCATTTACTATTTCTTTGTGTTTGGCGCTTTTGTCGGCTTGGCCCTTTGGCTGCCACGCTACCTGACTGGTGCCTATGGCTTTGATGTCAAGACCGCCGGCATGGTGGCTGCCCTGTATTCGATCCCCGCCAGCCTGTTCCGCGCTTATGGCGGCTGGCTGTCGGACCGCCATGGTGCGCGCAGGATCATGTACACGACCTTCATCGTCTCCGCCATCTGCACGTTTATCCTGTCCTACCCGCCCACTGATTATATCGTGCATGGCATGAAGGGCGACATCGTGTTCACGCTGGCAATTGGCCCTGTTGCATTTATGCTATTGCTGTTTGTGTTGGGAATATTCATGTCATTGGGCAAGGCGGCAGTCTACAAACACATCCCCGAGTATTATCCGAACAACGTCGGCGCGGTCGGCGGTGTGGTCGGCATGATCGGCGGCTTGGGTGGCTTCCTGCTGCCGTTGACCTTTGGCATGTTGTTAGACCTCACGGGCCTGTGGACGAGCTGCTTCATGCTGTTGTTTGTGTTGGTGATGGTTGCGCTGACTTGGATGCACTTCACCATTGCAAGTGCGGAACGGCGCTTGGCCCCGCAACTGGTCGCCGCCTCGACCGACTTGCCTGAACTGTCTCATCCATCGCCCTTGGTGCTGACCGAATGGAACCCGGAAGATGCCACCTTCTGGGAGAAAACCGGCAAACGCATCGCCACCCGCAACCTGTGGATCAGCATCCCTGCCCTGCTGTTAGCCTTCGCAGTATGGATGGTGTGGAGCGTGGTGGTCATCAACCTGCCTAGCATCGGTTTCAAATACACGACCAACGAATTGTTCTGGCTGACCGCCTTGCCGGGGCTTTCCGGCGCGACCCTGCGGATTTTCTATTCGTTCATGGTGCCGATTTTCGGCGGACGGCGCTGGACCACCATCAGCACGGCCTCGCTGCTTGTGCCTTCGATCTGGATTGGTTTCGCCGTACAAAACCACGACACGCCTTATGTCTTAATGCTGGTGTTAGCCCTGTTATGCGGCTTTGGCGGCGGCAATTTTGCCTCCAGCATGGCGAACATCAGCTTCTTCTTCCCGCAAGCGAAAAAGGGCGCGGCGTTGGGGATGAATGCCGGTCTGGGCAACTTAGGGGTCAGCACGGTGCAATTCGTCGTGCCATTGGTCATCACCGCCAGTGTCTTTGGCTGGTTCGGCGGCGAACCGCAAACTTGGGTGAAGGACGGCGTCACCAAATCCCTGTGGCTGCAAAACGCCGGCTTCATCTGGGTGCCGTTCATCATCGCCACCTCGATTGCTGCGTGGTTCGGCATGAACGACATCGCCTCAGCTAAGGCCACATTCAAAGATCAGGCCGTCATTTTCCAACGCAAGCACAATTGGCTGATGTGCTGGCTCTACACCGGCACTTTCGGCTCGTTCATCGGCTATTCGGCGGGCTTGCCGATGCTCATCAAAATCCTTTTTCCTACGGTGAACCCCACCCAGTATGCCTTCCTTGGACCATTGGTCGGCGCATTGGTGCGTCCTGTCGGCGGTTGGCTGGCGGACAAGTTGGGCGGGGCGCGGGTCACTTTTTGGAATTTCATCATCATGGCGGTGGCGGTTTTCGGAGTCTTGCACTTCATGCCCCATGGCGGCGTCGGCGGCAACTTCCATGGATTCCTAGGCATGTTCATGCTGCTGTTCCTGACGACAGGCATTGGCAACGGCTCGACTTTCCGTATGATTCCGGTGATCTTCCTGACCGAACGCAGACGCGCAGCGGCAGGCGAAGGGAAAGCAGCCCTCGCTCTGGCCCGCCGGGATGCCGCCAAAGAATCGGCGGCGGTGCTGGGCTTTAGCTCTGCGGTCGCGGCCTATGGCGCATTCTTCATCCCAAAAAGCTATGGCACCGCCATTGCGCTGACCGGCGCACCCGATGCGGCTTTATATGGGTTCGTGTTGTTTTACGTCAGTTGCATCGTCATGACGTGGTGGTATTATGCGAGGAAGGGGGCAGAGATGCCGTGTTGATGGAGAAGCCAACATGTCTTACAGTGACTTTCAATTAGCGGATATCAAAGACAAGCTCGGCTTGTCCTTGGTTGAAAGGGAAAGCTTGTTTACCAAGGTGGAACCAGCCCCCTACAGCGAGCATCTGCGGGAAACCCTCCGCTTCAACCTTCCGCTGGCAACCGCGATCAACACCGAAAAAGCCCGCTCCGAATTGATCGTCACGCCGGTATTGGTCGAAATTCTCAAGCAATGCAAGCTCAATATCAGCCTGTTTTCGGGGATTGATTTCACGGTCGATAAGAGTTTGGGGCTAAACGGAATCTGTGACTATATTATCAGCCTGTCGCCGGAACAGCTCATGCTGGATGCCCCGTTAATCGCCATCGTCGAGGCCAAAAACGACAATCTGAAATCCGGCCTAGGCCAATGTATTTCAGAAATGCAGGCGGCGAAGATTTACAACCAAAACAAAGGACGCAATCTAAGCAGTATTTACGGAGCCGTCACCACTGGCAGTTTGTGGAGCTTCCTGCGCTTGGCCGACGAAAAAGTTTGGGTTGATGCAGACGAATACCATATATCAAATGCCTCGAAAATCATTGGCATATTTTTGCAGATGGTGGAATCGAGCAAGTGAAGCCATGAACGAACCTGCCCGCAAACTAGCCACTTATGAAGACCTGTTCGACCTGCCGGAAAACCTCGTTGGCGAGATTATCAATGGTCGATTGATAACTCACCCTAGGCCCGCGCCGCGCTGCGCTTATGCTAAGTCTTGTATAGGAGTGGAAATTGGCGGTTCATTCGACATTGGCAAAGATGGCACCGGCGGCTGGTGGATACTCAACGAACCTGAATTGCATATTGGTGGCGATATTCTGGTTCCTGATTTGTCGGGTTGGCGACGGGAACGGATGCCGCGTTTGCCCGACACGGCTTGGTTTGAAACCGTGCCGGATTGGATTTGCGAAGTATTGTCGCCATCCACCGCCCGCGATGACCGCACGGAGAAAATGCCGCTGTATGCCGCGATGGGGGTGAAACATGCGTGGCTGGTCGATCCGGCACTGCACACTTTGGAAGCTTACGAAAACCAGCAAGGCCGTTGGCTGTTATTAAAGACTTTGGCCGATGATGCGAAAGTGGCCTTAGTGCCGTTTGATGCGGTGGAGTGGGGTTTGGAGGTTTTGTGGGCGGATTGATGGTATAGGATGATTTTTCTCTCGTTCCCGCGCTCCAGCGTGGGAATGCCTACCCCGGCGCTCCAGCGTCGTATTATAGACAAATAAATAGGAATTAAAAGGCGGATATATGCCTCTTTACTACATAAAACCAATAGTCTGGAACACCAACGGTTATCAGCGACCGAGTGGGGTCAGATTTACATCTGGATGGCCAATGAAGCACGGTTTTGCATTTGAGGAATGGAACAACTCACCAGATTTAATCATTACAGAAAATAAGGAGGAATTTCGATTTTTTCATACTGGAGATTTTGGAATACAACCTCTTGATGACTATCCAGAAGATATTTTTGTTTTCATGATTGCTTCCCACGATGGAAGGCAAGATTTGGTTGGAGTAGCCGGCGGGGCCACCAGCCTTATCTCCAACAAAATAGAACGTCAACGGCTAGTGAATGAACATAATCTTGGTTCGATAGAATGGCAGAATGATTGTTGGGCGATTCAGAATGTCCAAAATTGCCACGAAAATGACCAAGTTCAATTTCATGAGTTTTGGAATAATAGCCGCCGTGGAATACCAAATTGGAAATCTCCCGCCGATTTATTTCTCTGGCTGGATAATCCGCTTACCCTTGTTCCCGAAAATATTACAGGGAAAGCAAAGCTTGTAGTGATGTTTGGCAAATTTCAGGAAATAAGCCGGATAACTGCTTTAGATATTTTGAACCAAATCCATCAGCCAAATGATGCATATATTATTGAAAATTTGAAGGCACGATGTAGTGATGAATTGGATATAAAAACAGACATCGCCCAAATTCAATATGATAATACAACTAACAGTACAACTAAAGAAGCTTTAATTCAAGCTCGTATAGGACAAGGTAGGTTCCGTAGAGATTTAATGAGAATATGGAATAACTCATGCGCTGTAACAGAATGTACAGTTTTAAAAGTGCTTAAAGCTTCTCATATTAAACCTTGGCGGGATTCAACCAATAACCAGCGGCTAGACCCGAACAATGGATTACTGCTTATAGCCAACCTTGATGCATTATTTGACTCAGGACTAATTTCATTTGATGACTCAGGTGAAATGATCGTTTCACAACTGTTATCGACTAAGGAAAGAAAAAGATTAGGCATTCCACAATCGCTTCGTTTAACTCTAAATTCAAAACAATGCCACTATCTTAAACATCACCGACAAACACATGAAAAACTATTAAATAATTAGTCTACATATCCAAACTAGGAACCACTCATGTTACGCACCATCGAAGCCACAATTGATAGCCAAGGCCGCGTCAGCCTTGCTGAGAATGTGAAACTGGCCTCTCCAAAACGGGCCTTAGTGACTATTTTGGAAGACGTACCGATATTTATTGCTCATGAAACTGCGCTATTGAGCGAGGTGGCATTGGCAGAAGATTGGAATCGACCCGAGGAGGATGAGGCATGGTCCCATCTACAACCGGAACGGTAGTCTTACTTAAATTTCCTTTCTCTGATTTGTCCAACTCCAAACTACGCCCAGCAGTGGTTCTAGCCAATGCAGACCGAGGGGACTGGGTATTGTGCCAACTTACTAGCAACCCTTATGGTGATGCGCGATCAGTTGAGATTAAAAAAACAGATTTTCTTGAAGGCAGTTTGCAAAAAATTAGTTACGCTAGACCCGGAAAATTGTTCACAGCACATCACCGTTTGCTTATAAACTCTGTTGGTATATTACAGAAAGATACATTTGACAGAGTGTTAGATGCAGTTATTGCATTACTGAATGATAACACCCCATGACCATCCGAACCCAGTTCACTCAAGCCAATGCTGAACGTTTGTTAACCACGCTTGCGCGTGTTCGCCATGATAATGATTCGGCGCGGACGGAGCGTTAGCGGGACCGGGATGGTTGGAGTCCATGAGTTCCTGCATTACGCTAACGAGGCCATGAAAGAATTCCTAGTTCGCCAAGCCAAAGAACCGCTTTTACGTTGCGTCGTTGCGCCGTTGCGTGAAACCTTCTTTTGGTGCGCCTTGCCGTCTGGTTTGGATGTCCCTTGTGAAGCTTTTTTGCCTCACGCAACGGCGCAACGACGCAACGTTAAGAGCAAAAACCCCAGCGCGAACCCTCATCTTATGATTACCATTGATTTTCCAAAACCCATTGAAACCCATCTAACTCAAGCGGCAAGCAAATTCGGAAAATCCATGGATGCTTGCATTGAAGAGGCTGTTTTGGAATATCTCGATGATTTGGATTATTTATCAGTTGCCCAACAACGTATGCAGTCGTTTAATCCCGATGAGGTGATTAGCCATGAAGAAATCATTCGTCGTTATGGTTGAATGATGGCTTGGATAATTTGATTCCATAAAACACAAGATACATGCTTAATTTAATTTTAACCTGAGGACATATTATGAAACAACTACTCATTCTATTTACGGTCATCCTACTGGGTCTGACAAACCCAGTGAGTGCGAAACCCCCTGCCGACAAGGCGACCCCCGCCGCCGTCAACACCGCCACAAGCAATACGGGCAGCAGCACACAAAGCCAAACCTGCCTAAATTGCCATAAGGCGCTTACTGGCGGCATTGTCAATCAATGGAAACTCAGCAGCCATTCCAATAAGGGTGTGGGTTGCTACGAATGTCATCAGGCAGACAAGGGCGATGTCGATGGTTTTGAGCATAACGGCTTCTTCATTGCCACGATAGTCTCTCCCAAAGACTGTTCACGTTGCCATGAAAAGGAATCCAAGGAATTTCAAGCCAGCCACCATGCCGAAGCCGCCAAAATTTTGGGTAGCTTGGACAATGTGCTGGCGGAAGTGGTGGAAGGCAATATGCGGCACGACTCGCCCGCCGCCGTCAGCGGTTGCTGGCAATGCCACGGTTCGGAAGTCAAGGTGTTGCCGGGCGGCAAGCTCGACCCGACGACCTGGCCGAACACTGGCGTGGGCCGTTTGAACCCCGATGGTTCCAAAGGCTCTTGCTCGGCTTGCCACTTCCGGCACAACTTCAGCCGCGCCCAAGCGAGGATGCCGGAAAACTGCGGTCGCTGCCACATGGGGCCGGATCATCCGCAGATCGAAATCTACAACGAATCCAAGCATGGCATCGCCTTTGCCGCCAATCGCACCCGCTTCGAGCCATTGATGGAGAAGAAGGACTGGATACCGGGCAAAGACTACGAACAAGGCCCGACCTGCTCCACTTGCCATATGAGCGCGACCAGCAGCTTGCCGCTGACTCATGATGTCGGTTCGCGCATTTCGTGGACCTTGCGACCGGCCATTTCGGAAAAAATCGACGCGGCAGCGATTGCCGCCGGCAAGAAGGTCAAACCGTGGGAAGAACGCCGCGACGATATGAAGCAAGTCTGTCTGGCCTGCCATGCCGATCAGTGGGTTGGCAACTGGTACGAGCAATTCGACAAATCGGTGGGCTTGTACAATGATAAGTTCGGCATCCCCGCCACCAAGCTCTACAAGATGACCCGCGCCGCCGGACTCATCACCAATGACATAGAGTTTGACGATCAACTGGAGTTTACCTATTACTTCCTGTGGCATCACGAAGGCCGCCGCGCCCGTCATGGCGCATCGATGATGGGACCGGATTACACCCAATGGCATGGTAATTACGAAGTGGCCCACCGCTTCTATATGGAGTTCGTACCGCAGTTGCGCGAGGTAATCGAAAAAGGGCTGAAATCCAACGATCCGGCCAAGGTGGATGGCGCCAAGAAAGTACAGCTTGAACTGGATCAAGTGCTGAACTCTGAAAACCACCGTTGGTTCATCGGCAAAATGACCCCGGAGGAAAAGGATGCCCGCAAGAAAGCATCGGAGGAGTTCCGTAAGCGCTACGCGCAGTAATCCTAGTCGCGCCGCTTCTCTCGTTCCCACGCTCCAGCGTGGGAATGCCAACCGGTGCAGTCGTGCCGTTTTGCTAACCGCTGGAGCGGTTAAAAGGGGTTCCCACGCTGGAGCATGGGAACCAGTTTAACGATTATAAAAAAGAAATCCCCATGAGCCATTTTTTAGACCGCTTGATGTTTTTCAAAAAATCCACCGAAACCTTTTCCGAAGGTCACGGTATATTGACTGATGAAAGCCGGACATGGGAGGACGGCTACCGCCAACGCTGGCAGCACGACAAGATTGTCCGCTCCACCCACGGGGTGAATTGCACCGGTTCGTGCAGTTGGAAAATCTATGTCAAAAACGGCCTAGTGACTTGGGAAACCCAGCAAACCGATTATCCGCGCACCCGGCCCGACTTGCCGGACCACGAACCACGCGGCTGTTCGCGTGGAGCCAGTTACTCTTGGTATTTGTATAGCGCCAACCGGCTTAAATACCCGATGATACGCGGGCCGTTGGTGAAACTCTGGCGAGAAGCCCGGAAAACTTTAGGGCCAGTCGAAGCTTGGGAATCCATCGTCGAGAATCCCGAAAAAGCCAAAGCGTATAAATCCAAGCGCGGCTTGGGCGGTTTTATCCGGGCGGAATGGGAGGAAGCCAATGAGATCATTGCCGCTTCCAATATTTACACCGCCAAGCAATACGGCCCGGATAGGATTATCGGCTTTTCGCCAATTCCCGCCATGTCGATGGTGTCCTATGCCGCAGGCTCGCGCTATCTCTCGCTGATCGGCGGGGTATGCATGAGCTTTTATGATTGGTATTGCGATTTGCCGCCCGCCTCGCCACAAACTTGGGGTGAGCAAACCGATGTGCCGGAATCCGCCGATTGGTACAACTCTGGTTTCATCATGATGTGGGGTTCCAATGTGCCGCAGACACGCACCCCGGATGCCCATTTCATGACGGAGGCGCGGTATAAAGGCACGAAAATCGTCGTGGTTTGCCCGGATTATTCCGAGGCTAGTAAATTTGCCGATGTCTGGCTGCATCCCAAGCAAGGCACCGATGCGGCTTTGGCGATGGCGATGGGCCATGTGATTCTAAAAGAGTTCCACCTACCCCCATCCCAACCTTCCCCCTCAGAGGGGGAAGGAGTCGCTAAAAGTGAATATTTTACCCGGTATGTGCGGGAAAATACGGATTTACCAAACTTGGTTTTGTTGAAAGAACAAGATGGCGTTTATGTCCAAGATAGATTTCTTAGAGCCAGCGATTTTAGCGGAAACTTAAACCAAGCCAATAATCCCGATTGGAAAACCGTGGCCTTTGATGAAACCAGCGGCAATATTGTCGTGCCTAAGGGTTCCATCGGTTTCCGTTGGGGCGAAACCGGGCAATGGAATATCCAACAACAAGCCGCAGACGGAAACCCGGTGCATTTGCGGCTGAGTTTGATCGACAGCCGGGATGACGTGGCGGCGGTGGGTTTCCCCTACTTTGGCGGGGCCGAGCATCCCCATTTCACCTGTTCCACCCATGATGTGATTCAACGCCGCAACGTACCCGTCAAAAAGATCACCTTGGCCGATGGTTCGGAAATCTTGGCGGCGACGGTGTTTGACTTGCTGGTTGCCAATTACGGCATTGATCGCGGCCTAGGTGGCGGCAATGTCGCAAGCTCTTTTGATGAAGATGTGCCTTACACCCCGGCTTGGCAGGAGAAAATCACCGGGGTCAGCCGCCAACAAGTCATCGCGGTGGCCCGTGCCTTCGCCAAGAATGCCGAGAAGACCCAAGGGCGGTCCATGGTCATCCTCGGTGCGGGGCTGAACCACTGGTATCACATGGACATGAACTACCGGGGCATCATCAATATGCTGATGCTGTGCGGTTGCGTCGGCCAGTCTGGCGGCGGCTGGTCGCATTATGTCGGCCAGGAAAAGCTGCGTCCGCAAACCGGTTGGCTACCCTTGGCATTCGCGCTGGATTGGAAGCGCCCGCCCCGGCAGATGAACAGCACCTCGTTCTTCTACAGCCACACCAGCCAATGGCGTTATGAAAAGCTAAGTGTCAATGAAATCCTCTCGCCGCTGGCCAACCCCAACGACTGGTCAGGCAGTTTGATAGATTTCAATGTACGCGCCGAGCGTATGGGCTGGTTGCCGTCTGCGCCGCAACTCTCGGCCAATCCCTTGCAAGTGGCAAAGCAAGCCGAGCTTGCGGGCAAGAACCCGGCTGAATATGTCGTCGAACAATTAAAGTCCGGCGCATTGAAATTCGCCTGCGAAGACCCGGATAACCCACAAAACTTTCCGCGCAATCTATTCGTCTGGCGTTCCAATTTATTGGGTTCGTCCGGCAAAGGCCATGAATATTTCCTGAAATACTTGCTCGGAACTAACCACGGACTTCAAGGCAAAGATTTAGGCGCGGAAGGCGGCATCAAGCCAGAGGAGGTCGTGTGGCATGAAACCGCGCCGGAGGGCAAGCTGGACTTGCTGGTGACGCTGGATTTCCGCATGTCCACCACTTGTTTGTATTCGGACATCGTGCTGCCCACGGCGACGTGGTATGAAAAGAACGACCTCAACACCTCGGACATGCACCCCTTCATCCACCCGTTGTCTCGCGCCGTGGATCCGGCTTGGGAATCCCGTTCGGATTGGGATATTTACAAGGGCTTGGCGCGTAAATTCTCCGAATTGGTGCCTGGGCATTTGGGGCTGGAAAAAGACATTGTCACCGTGCCGACGCTGCATGACACACCGGGCGAACTGGCCCAAGCCTTGGACGTGAAAGATTGGAACAAAGGCGAATGCGAGCCGATACCGGGCAAGACGATGCCAGCACTCGCCGTCGTCGAGCGGGATTATCCCAATGTCTACAAAATGTTCACCTCGCTAGGGCCGTTGATGACCAAAATTGGCAACGGCGGCAAAGGTATTTCTTGGAACACCGAGGCCGAGGTCAAGCAACTGGCCGAACTGAACCGCACTGTCACCTGTGAGGGCATCAGCTTTGGGTTGCCGCGCATCGAATCGGACATTGATGCCGCCGAGGTGGTGTTGATGCTGGCCCCGGAGACCAATGGTCAAGTTGCGGTGAAAGCTTGGGAAGCCTTGGGCAAGAACACCGGCTTGGACCACACCCATCTAGCCAAACCCCGGGAAGACGACAAAATCCGCTTCCGCGATATTCAAGCGCAGCCGCGCAAGATCATCTCCTCGCCGACTTGGAGCGGTTTGGAATCCGAGCATGTCAGCTATACGGCTGGCTACACCAATGTCCACGAGCGCATCCCGTGGCGTACCTTGACCGGTCGCCAGCAGTTTTACCAAGACCATCCGTGGATGCGTGCCTTCGGTGAAAACCTGTGCGTTTACAAACCGCCGGTGGACACCCGTTCGATTGCTCCAGTGTTGGGCAAGAAACCCAACGGCAATACGGAGGTCGTGCTGAACTTCATCACCCCGCACCAGAAATGGGGCATACACAGCACCTACACCGACAATCTGCTGATGCTCACGCTATCGCGGGGCGGGCCGATTGTCTGGCTCAGCGAGATAGACGCGAAGCGGGCAGGCATCATCGACAACGACTGGGTGGAAGCCTATAACGTCAACGGCGCACTGGTCGCCCGCGCCGTGGTCAGTCAGCGCGTACCCGAAGGCATGACGATGATGTACCACGCCCAAGAGAAAATCGTGAACATGCCAGGCTCGGAAACCACCGGCCAGCGCGGTGGCATCCACAATTCCGTGACACGGGCCACCTTGAAACCCACCCACATGATTGGCGGCTATGCCCAACAAAGTTATGGTTTCAATTATTACGGCACGGTGGGTTCCAACCGGGATGAGTTTGTGATTGTGCGCAAGATGGATAAGGTGGATTGGTTGGAGGAACCGACATCATGAATGCTCTACAATGGATTTGCATCATGGTTATATGATAGGGCAATCGTCTTTTAACAGCAAAGGGATAAAGGTATGGCAAAAATTGAAGGTTTTCGGATAAAAAACTTTCGGGCACTTAGAGATATAACTATAGGAACGTTATCGACCTTGCCGGAAACAGAACCATTGACACCGATAACGGCTGTGATCGGTAAGAATGGCTCGGGAAAAAGCTCTCTTTTCGATGCGTTTGGCTTCCTTGCTGATTGTCTTAAGCTTGGGGTTGAAGAGGCATGTGATGCTCGTGGGAGAGGAGGTTTTGAACGCCTACGCTCAAAAGGAGAGAAGGGAAGTATACAGTTTTTAGTTCGCTACAAAGAAGATGACAATGCTCGTGCCATTGACTATAGTCTTGTCATTGGTTTGGATTCATCCGGGCGTCCAACTGTAAAAAAAGAAGTTTTAATAGAGGGGGAGGTATCTGCGAATAGTTTTACAGTCTTGTTGGTTAGAAATGAGCGAGGCAATGTTTGGATAGATATAGCGGGGGAAGGGGAAATTAATGCCGGTATTCAATTGGATCAATTTTTCAACCGTGTAAAGTCAGAAACACCCAATTCTGAACTGGAAGATATGCGTAAACTCGGCATAGCCACACTAGGATCACTCAAGCAACATCCAAGAATCTCGGCTTTCCGGCGTTTCATAGATGGCTGGTATCTCAGTTATTTTACTCCTGACGCAGCCAGAAGCCTTCCATTGGCGGGTCCGCAAAAGCACTTAAATATTCATGGCGACAACCTAGGCAATGTCGTTCAGTTTATGGAGCGGGAACATCCGAAAATATTTCAATCCATCCTAAACAGGATCGCTGGAAAAATTCCAGGCATCGACAAGATTGACACCGAAAAAACTCCTGATGGAAGGTTATTACTTCGATTCAATGACAAAGGGTTTCATGATCCTTTTTATGCTCAACAAATGTCGGATGGCACCCTTAAAGTTTTTGCCTATCTGCTACTATTGGAAGACCCAACACCACCACCTTTTATTTGTATAGAGGAACCCGAAAACGGGCTTTACCACAAGTTATTAGAAAGTTTGGTACAAGAATTTCGGCAACATGCAACCGGCACAAAAGGTGGCTCTCAAGTATTCATCACCACCCATCAACCCTATTTAGTCGATGCGTTATCCCCGGAAGAAGTCTGGATATTATCAAAAGGTAATGATGGATTTTCAACTATAACTCGCGCCAGTGATGATCCCCTTGTCAAAAACTTAGTTGACCAAAAATTACCCTTAGGTGGCCTTTGGTATAGCGATTATCTGGATGCGAGATAAATCCATGCACTTTGAAATATTGATCGAGGATCAATCAGGGAAAAAGGCACTGGATGTTTTAGCACCCAAAATTATCGGTTATGGGCATACAGTAAAAGTTATTTCTTACAAATGAATACTGAATCGCTGAAAGAAAATATCCGGCGTGAATTGCCCACCCTGCTGCGCGAGGACGCGTCCCTGCGCACTTTCATACTGGAGTTGGTTAGCCAAGATTTCCCCCGGCGCGTGGAAACCGATGACCGTTTTTACCAGATGCTTGGTGAATTAAGGAGGGATCGGGAAGAACAAACCCGCAAGTGGGAGGATGACAACCGCAAGTGGGAGGAAAGCAACCGACAATCGCAGCAAGATCGGGAAGAGCAAACCCGCAAGTGGGAGGAAAACAACCGACAATGGAAGGAAAGCAGAGTGGAGCAAAACCAGAAATGGGAAGAAACCAACCAGCGGTTTGATGCACTGCACCAAGAGATTATGGCGCAAGCCAGCAAGGTGGATCGCAATATTGGTGCTTTGGGTTCGCGCTGGGGGATTCAGTCGGAAAAAGCATTTCGTGATGCCTTGGCGGCGATACTAGAGAAGAGCTTCGGTGTCCAGGTTATAAACGTCAACGAATACGATGATGTCGGGGAAGTATTTGGTCGCCCTGACCAAGTTGAGTTGGATGTCATCATCAAAAATGGGTTGTTAATTATTTGCGAGTTGAAATCCTCCTTTGGCAAAGCCGACATGTACATATTTGAACGCAAGGTACGGTTTTATGAAAAGCGGCATCAACAGCAGGCTAACCGTTTGATTGCCATTTCACCAATGATTGACGCCCGCGCACGCAGAGTGGGTGACCAACTGGGCATCGAAATGTATGGGGATTCTTTAGATGTGCCCCAATAACACCTCGGCGTGGTGCATAGTGACCTTGTCAAGCAGAATCATTCGGCTTGGATACTTACGATTTATTCCACCGGATGACTCCGGCCAGTGCCATCCTCCTTTCACCCTAGTTTGAGAAAAAGTTTATGAAAATCCGCGCACAAATCGGCATGGTGTTGAATCTGGACAAGTGCATTGGCTGCCATACTTGTTCGGTCACCTGCAAAAACGTTTGGACTGCCCGCGAAGGGGTGGAATACGCTTGGTTTAATAATGTGGAAACCAAACCCGGCTTAGGTTTCCCCACTGAATGGGAAAACCAGAAGAAATGGAAGGGGGGTTGGAAACTGAAGCCCAACGGCAAGTTGGAACCTGTTCAAGGCGGCAAGGTTAAAACCCTGCATAATATCTTCGCCAATCCCAATATGCCGGAGATTGACGATTATTACGAGCCGTATGATTTCGATTATGCCCATTTGCAGAATGCCCCGGAATCCAAAGCCGCGCCGACGGCAAGGCCGCGTTCGGTGATTACCGGCGAGCGCATGGAGAAAATCAAGGGCGGGCCAAACTGGGAGGAAATACTCGGCACCGAATTTGAGTCCCGTTCCAAGGATGTGAATTTCGAGGCGGTGGAAAAGGCGATTTACGGCGAGTTTGAAAACACCTTCATGATGTATCTGCCTAGGCTTTGCGAGCATTGCCTAAACCCCACCTGTGTTGCCGCCTGTCCGTCGGGGGCGATTTACAAGCGCGAGGAAGACGGCATCGTGCTGATCGACCAGGACAAATGCCGAGGCTGGCGGATGTGCGTGTCGGCCTGCCCGTATAAGAAGATTTACTACAACTGGCAAACCGGCAAATCGGAAAAGTGCATCTTCTGCTATCCTCGCATCGAAGCCGGCGAACCAACAGTCTGTTCGGAAACCTGCGTAGGGCGCATCCGTTATTTGGGCGTGTTGCTGTACGATGCCGACCGCATAGAAGCGGCTGCCAGTGCTGGGTCCGAACAAGACTTGTATCAGGCGCAGTTGGACATTTTCCTCGATCCCTTCGATGAGAAAGTCTTGGCCGAGGCGCGCAAAGAAGGCATCCCCGAGGCTTGGCTGGAAGCCGCGCAAGCCTCGCCGGTTTACAAAATGGCGATGGATTGGAAAGTGGCCTTCCCGCTGCATCCCGAATTCCGCACCTTGCCGATGGTTTGGTATGTGCCGCCGCTGTCGCCAATCCAAGCGGCTGCGAACAGCGATTTAATCGGACTGGACGGGGCAATACCCGACGTGAACGCCTTACGCATCCCGGTGCGCTACCTCGCCAACCTGCTCACCGCCGGTAAGGAAGAACCCGTTGTGCTGGCCTTGCAGCGGCTGTTGGCGATGCGGGCCTACATGCGCGGCAAAACCGTGGACGGCATCGCCAATACCGCCGTTTTGGATCAAGTCGGATTGAGTCAGGGACAAGTGGAAGAAATGTACCGTTACATGGCACTGGCGAATTATGAGGATCGCTTCGTGATTCCCACCAGTCACCGCGAATACGCCAGCGCGACTTTCGATGCTTATGGCGAGCGTGGCGGTTGTGGTTTCAGCTTTGGTTCAGGCTGTGGCGGTGGCAGTAATCCTGTGGATTTATTCGGCGGTAAAAAGCTGACCCAACACGGCGGCGAGCCAGTTAAATTCTCGCCACGCAAAGCGGGTTAGGCCATGCGGATATTGAAAGTGGTTTCAGCCTTGCTGAGCTATCCGCAAGCGGAATTGTTAGACGCTTTGTACGAAATCGCCGACGAGGTGAAGGCGTATGCCAATTTGCCTAGCCAACAAAAAGCCGGATTGCTGTCATTCATCGACACCCATAAGCCTAAGGACTTGATCGAGTGGCAGCAGGGCTATGTGGAGTGCTTTGACCGTGGCAGGAACCTGTCCTTGTTGATATTTGAACATATCCACGGCGAATCCCGTGACCGGGGCCAGGCGATGGTGGATTTGCTGCGCGTCTACCGGGAGCATGGGTTTGAACTCGCCGCAAAAGAATTGCCGGACTACATCCCGCTGTTTTTGGAATATCTGTCGCAACGACCCAAAGAGGAAGCCTTGGACTTGTTACATGGCGCCTTGCCGGTGCTGAACCTATTGGGTGCGAGGTTGGCGGAACGGGAAAGCGCCTATGCCGTCCTCTTCGATTCCCTTGCTGTGTTGGCCGGGGACACCCAAAACCCCAAGGCATTGCGCGAACAAGCTGCCACCGAAGGCCCGGATGAGACTTTGTTGCGGATGGATGAAATCTGGGAGGAAGAAGCGGTCAGTTTTTTGGGCAATCCCAAGGCTTGCCAAACCCAGGCGGCGGACCAGCCCTTGCGCTACAACCCGCGCATTTCCACTATGCAATCCTAATTGGAGGATCACATGAATTATCTCGATAACTTACTTTTTGGTTATTACCCCTATATTGCCATCACCGTGTTTTTAGTCGGTAGCTTGATCCGTTACGAGCGCGGCCAATTCACTTGGCGTTCAGGCTCCAGCCAATTGCTGCGCACCAAAGACTTGCGGTTGGGTAGCAACCTGTTTCATGTCGGCATTTTGTTGCTATTCGTCGGTCATTTAGTCGGGCTGTTGATGCCGCCTTGGCTTTACCATGCCTTGGGGCTATCGACCTCCGCCAAGCAAGTGCTGGCAGTGATCGCGGGTGGAATTTTCGGCGGCATTTGCGCCTGGGGTTTGTATATCCTGCTAAAGCGCCGCTTGACCGACCCGCGCATTCGCGCCACCAGCAGCCAGATGGACATTGCCATTTTACTGCTCATTGCCGTGCAACTGGCTTTGGGACTGTTAACCCTGCCCGTCTCACTCTACCATCTGGACGGGGGCAACATGTTGCTTCTGGCCGAATGGGCGCAACGCATCGTCACCTTCCGCCCTGGCGCGGCGGAGTTGGTGTCCAATGTGGGTTTTATTTTCAAGCTGCACTTATTCTTCGGCATCACCTTGTTCATGATATTTCCGTTCAGTCGCTTGGTGCATATTTGGAGTGTGCCCGTGGGGTATGTCGGGCGACCTTGGCAGGTAGTGCGTAGGCGGTGATTGGTTCCATTTAAAAGGCCACACGGGGCGGGTTCCAAAACCGCCCAAAAAACCTGCAATGCAAACAAGGACGGAGGGAATACCCATCTTCCGCCCTATGAGGGAACCTTGGTGTTTTGATTGCGGCGTGTTTCCACGATATTGGCCTTTGGCCAGCGCATACCGTAGACTACATTCCGCCTTCGGTTGCCCAAGTAAAACAATGCCCAACGAACGAAACAGCAGGGACATTGGACGCATGGGCCGAGTAGGTTTTGCCAAACTCAAACCCCGGCTTTGTAGCCCTTTCCAACCATCTCAAATACGCCAACGCTTCAGCTTGGCTGTCCCCGCACATCTCCACGGAAGGCTTAAGCCCTGCACAACAGGCTGGCCGTCTGGGATCGGTGAAAATGGCGCAACGCAGATCATCGGTCAATTGCACGCAGCGCACGCCGCTCGGTTTACCGTCAGGCATCCCTGGAATGGGTGTGGAGATGGACAAGGCAATGCAACAAGCCCCACAACCGGGCCGGCAGTTCATGGGCCAATCCCGATGGAGGTTAAATCTTGATAAAAATACACTGCCATTATGTCAAGCGAAAATGGATTGAAGAAACTTAGGTTCGGTTTTTCGGCATGAACACTGGCCATTCATGCCAAACTCCATAAAAACGCATCTGGAAGGAAGGCTTGCAAGCGGGCGACCACCTCCGCCAAACCGTCTTTGTCGTAAGGCATTGGAGTGAATTTTCCCCACACTGGGGCGGGCCAAGCCAAGTCGTTGCGATAGCGCACGACATGGTGGAGATGCAGTTGCGGCACCACATTGCCTATCGCGGCAATGTTCAGCTTCTCGCCCGAAAAAGCTTCCGCCAGACCACGCGCCAATGTGGAGGATTCTTTGACCAACACAGACTGGTCTGCCTCGCTCAATTGGTAAATTTCGGTCACCCATTCCCTTTCCGGCACCAAAATGAACCAGGGGAAGCGGCTTTCATTCATCAACAGCAGACGGCTGAGTCGGAAGCGTCCTATTTCCAGGCAGTCTTGTTGCAATTGGGGATGCAGTTCAAACATTAGGCCATCCTATCGCAAAAAGCCAACAGTTTAAACCGAAGCGATTGATTAGTAAAGGATTGAGCCGTTTACAGGCAATGCCCTATTTGGTGTGTGAGGCTAACCAACCGATTCCCGACTGAAAGCCTTTGTAAAATATTTTTTGTTTCTTGCGCGAATGCAGGAATTTTTTTTTCACCCCCCAGTCATAGAACCGTGGCTGATGCGATGTTAAGCCGAAATCGCACCAAGCCACATCCTAGAAGTAACCAAAACTACTGAGGTATACAAATGGCTGCAATAACAACTAGCACTGTAAGTGTGAAGGAAAAACCACTTTTAGACATAAAGTGGCTCGCTTTCGCCTTCACGATCTACACCGTGTTCTACGCATGGGTGCGCTGGTACGAGGGCGTCTATGGCTGGTCTGCCGGCCTTGACTCGTTCGCGCCGGAGTTCGAGACCTACTGGATGAACTTCCTGTACATCGAGATCGTGCTGGAAATCGTCACCGCATCAATCCTGTGGGGCTACATCTGGAAAACCCGCGACCGCAACCTGGCCGCGCTC
>CAIODU010000003.1 GCA_903857165.1 uncultured Methylococcaceae bacterium
AGCCTAAGGACGGTAACTTGCCGCTTGCACAAGTGCTTGATTCAGGTAAGTTGCCAGCCCCTAGGTTCACATCCTTGTGACTGGATTCCGGCAGTCCATGCCGGAATGACGGGCCTCTTACACTTGTGTATAACGGCGAGATCTGGTGCTTGGGGTTCCCAGTAGGTCGGCAACCCTTTGCCGACATGGGCGCTGCGCCGAACGTGAGCAGTTTGGTGCGTAACATCAGCCGTTAAGTTAAGCCGTTCGTGGTGAGCTTGGAAGCCTCATCGCATCGGTTTAATGATGAGTCACGGAAAGACGCTGGCTGGCTTGTAATATAATGGCTCGTTTACGCGGTGTTTTTCGTTAACATCCTTTTTGCCTCTTTAATCCGTCAAGGTGTTGTGTGAGAAAGTCTGATTGCCTGACCAGAAACCCTAGCCCAAAGTGGACATACCATTGGCGATGGGTGAAGCTGATGACCGTCGCCACGGCAATGATTGCCGGTGTTTCCTGTGTGCCGTCCATCCAGCCAACGGTCGAAAAAACCGCGCCCGTTGTGACGACTTCGCCCCCACCGGAAAAGAAGGAAGTTCCCGAGGGTGCCACCACCCCTCCGCCAGCCACGCCAGCCACGCAAGAAGTCCCTCTACCGCCGTTGCCCGCCCCCGGCCCGTTTTCCGAAACCAAGATTCTCCAAGTTGGCTCACGGGGCGAGGCTGTGTTGGCTCTGGAAAAACGGCTTACGCAACTTCGTTACGATGTGGGCGCAGTCGATGGCCGTTACGACCAACAGACTTGGCAGGGTGTCGTGGCGTTCCAGAAGTACGCCAAACTGAAACGCACCGGCACTTACACGCTGGAAACACAGAAAGCCTTGCACAAGGCAACCTATCCCGAAGGCCGGCATCCGGGGTTGGGTTTGCCACGCATCGAGATAGATATTCCTCGTCAGATCCTACTGTTTTTTGATGGGAAAGGGCTCAACCGCGCCATCGCCGTGTCCACAGGCACGAACCGCAAGTATTGCGAAGTGTCGAAAAAAGCCGGGAAACAAATATGCGGCGTTGCCCAAACCCCACGCGGTCGGTTTCGCATTCAATACCGAATCCCCGGTTGGCGTGAAAGCGATCTCGGGAAGCTTTACAACCCGCTTTACTTCAATGGCGGGTTTGCCATTCATGGCGCACCGTCAGTTCCGGCCTACAACGCCTCCCACGGTTGCGTCCGAATTTCCGTGGCATCCTCAAAATGGTTTTACGACACCGTCAAAAACGGTACGCCAGTCGTCGTTTTTGACTGACTTTTGCCGGCCCTAGCCGACATGGGCAAACTGAAACTCCGACACCCGTTCGCCCACTTCCGGATCGTGGGCGGGCTTATTCCGGCCGGATGGCCCCATTTCCGTCATTCCGGCATGGATGCCGGAATCCAGTGCCATGGACGGTGACATGTCGGTTGCGTAAGTGTTTGAAAAAGGCTTGATGGCGACCCCTGGATTCACATCCTTGTGACTGGATTCCGGCATCCTAAGCCGGAATGACGAGTCGTCCATCAGCACTTTGGCTCATAATGAGAATTGCTGCCGGAAAATAGACTTGATCGTACTCGCCATCGAGTATGCCCGCCCCACCGTCCAGGATCACATCGGCCAATCCCATTGGCTTTCCAGCCGGTATTCGAAGGCGGCAACAGCCGGTTGCCCGCGCTTGCCACGGGATGCCTTGCTGTATGCCAGATAGAGGTTCTGGAACGAGGTCAGTTGCGGAAAAAGCCCATCGAACAACGCGCCATGCTTCATCCCCAAAAATAGCCCGTTGTTCAGTATCAGAATTCAAAACGCCACAGAAATCAGGAATCAGAAGCCAGCATTCGCCAGGGACAACACAACACGAAAACCGATGAGGTCCCAGCCGTAACCGGGATTGCCCCAGTCGCGGCAAGCACAACGCGCCCTGAAGGAATTGATGGAACAGGAGCCGCCGCGCACCACGAGGCCATTCCCTTGTTCCCCATTGCGCTTAGAATCGTAAGGATAAGCCCCCCAGCCCGTCACCGTCCATTCAAAGACGTTGCCCGCCATGTCATGAAGCCCCGAAGACGTGGCACCTTCGGGGTACATCCCCACTGGCGTTGGATGGCTGATGCCACTCTCATCGATGTTGGCACGATCCGGCGACCAGTCTTCATTGCCCCAGGGGTAGCGAAGCGGCGATGGTGCCTCCCCAGAACGCCAACGCGCCGCCTTTTCCCATTCGGCTTCACTCGGCAGACGGATGACATGCCCTTGAGGCATTCGCCCCATGGCTTGCAGCTTTGTTTCCAACCAAGCGCAGTAGGCCATGGATTCGTACCAAGTCACGGAAGACACAGGCCGGTTCGGGTGTAGCCGCTGACCGTCCCAATCGGCCGGCCCCGTGCGGGTTTCGGATTTCAGCCAGCGCCAAGCGGCATCGTTCTTCCAAAAAGCCGCATCAGCATAGCCCCCATCCTCGATGAACGCGCCGAATTGCGCCACGGTGACGGGGTAGCGGGCAATCCAATAAGGATATGGAATCGTTAGCGGGTTCTTGTTGCCGAACTCGTCATCACGGGCATCTTTATCGCCCTTTTCGCTTCCCATCCAAAAAGGGCCGGGGGCGATTTCCACGAAGCCAAACAGCGGATCGGCCTCGCCCCGGTAAAGGCATGGCAGGTGATACAAGCCGGGGTCGAAACGGGGGTCGCCCAAAGTTCCAAGGGTATCGCCAGCCGCCGCCCTCTCGATGGGGTTCAAATGGCCCCGTTCGAGCAGGGCGACGAGTTTACCTCGCACCCGGTCAACCCGGCTTTTGCCGCCGACCGCACGTTCCACGTTCGCCAAGCCCATTTCCAGTAGCACATCAGCAGCCAAATGAATTTTGCGCCAAGCGGTGTCATCCGCTGGTTCGTCATCAGGGCATAGCTTGTCCGCCAGAAATGCGGGGAGTTCGTCCTTCGCCTCGTTATGCACCAGATGGCCCACCGCCAAGAGAATCACCTCCCGCCAGTAATCGCCGACACCCGCCAGTTCCGCTGCTTTGCTGACGAAGTTGCCCTCGGTCAGTTGCAGGCCGGCCAAATATTCTTGAAAAGTGCGGTGTGGAAAGGCGAACACGCCAGGACGGCGTTCCACCAATAAGCCAGACCGCTCGCCCAAGGCATCCACGGCATCCTTGGCCCACTTGTAAGCTGCGCTGTTGGTATGGGGGCCACGGAGGAGCGCGAAAGCGCCCACTAGGTCAGCCTCGCCAATGTCGGCGGCATGTTCGGTCGCTGCGCCGACTTCTTCATGGACCTTAAAGGCAAGTTCCTTCAAAACCCGCAGCAGATGGGCGCGGGATAGACCGGCTTCCCGCATCAACCGGGCAAGCACCGGTTCCCCTGCACCGGGCTTCCGCTTCTCCCATTCCCAAAGCAAGATTTCCACGCACTCCTTGTAAAGCTGCGCCCGGTGGTCTGGCAGTTCGCGCTTATGGGTGTGGACCAGGGCGATCACTGTAAGCAGCAGGGGGTTGCGCTTGAGACGGGCCAAGTCCTTCCGATGCAGTGCCTCTTGAAGCTTGGCGACAGAGCGGCGGGTGGTTTCTGGCGGGTCGTCATGGGAGCGGGCCAACTCGCCGTACCAGGCGTTTATGAACAGTTCAATCTTCCCGTCACTGAACTCCGCAAGGGTGAATTCGGGAAAATCGTCGTCCGGCAAACGCCATTCCTGCCGCTGGTAGGATGCCACACGGCAGGTTACCAGCAACCGGCAACGGGGGTAGGCCGTGGCGAAACCCTGTATGCAACCTAGGACCAAAGGCCGCTGTTCAGGTGGTGTTTCGTCGAGACCGTCAAAAAAAACCTGAGACCCTACGTCCAAGACAGAAAAGAGGTAGCGTTTGCAATCGCCGAGACCGGCCTTGTCGAGTTCATCATCCAAATAGGCACGAAGCACATCAGCACCCTGCCGTTCCGCCAGCTTGCGGCGATTCGCTTCAACCTCAGCGGGATCGGCACCACTGGCACTGGCGGATGCTTCCCGCAAGCCTTGAACCGTTGTGTTTTTAGACACCGCCAGCCAGTGGGCGAAATCCCTAAGCACGACCAGCACAGGCGGAAGCTGCCGCAGATTTTGAGGCAAACCGGAGAAAGCCCCCCAATCCCGACGCGCCATGGCTATGCAAAGGCGGTTGACGAATGTGGTCTTGCCCGAACCCGGCACACCCAGCAACACCAGACGGGAGAAAAGCACACCCGCTTCCCAAGCGGCCACGGGGCGGGTTTTGTCCTGTCTCGACTGGTCCGACCTTGGTAAATGCTTCAAGGGCAAACCGGCGGCAAGGGCATCATTAATGCCTGACTCTGCTGCTGTGGTCTCGGTGTCCATGTCCACATAGACCTGTTCCAAGCCCAGGGTTTTCGCGCCCCGCGAACGTGCGTCGTCCGCGTCGATGTCCAAGCCGCTCAGGGAAATCTTCTCGCAGCGTTTGACCAGCCAAGCGCGGTAGGCGGCTTCGGCATCCGAAACGGGGGGGATTGGCCCATTGCCCACGACAGTCGGCGTTAGTATGTAAGATAACCCCTTCCACAGGGCAACCCCGGCAGCACACAACCCCCCAATAATTCCAAAAGCTTTCAGGAAGCCTTCCATAAGGTTGGTCTGGCCCACAACAAATACCGCAAGCCAGTCCCAGAAATACCAGATAGGAGCGGCAAACATTACCAACACTAGGATAAACAGCAGTACCGCAAGCCGCATAATGGATTCCCCTTTAAGACATGCGTTTTCGCGGAAGTATACGCCTATTCCTGATCCAAAGGCACAAGCCAAAATGCATGTCCAGCAAATCATCCTCGGGCATGGCTGCGATTTCCTCTTTAACGGCTTGGCTGAGAGTCAGTAAAAGGCGGTCAACTGCCTCGGCGATGGTGCGAGGCCAGTCGTGGTCGTCGTCTTCCGGTTCGTGTGGAATTTCGGGATTGGTCATTTTTTATTCAAGTGGCGTAGGCCGCAGGGTTGGCGAACAAGGGCAGGAAGCAGCAATTCTCATTATGAGCCGAAGTGCCGATAAACAATCCGTCATTCCGGCTTAGGATGCCGGAATCCAGTCACAGGGATGTGAAACTAGGGTTCGCCACCAAGCCTTTTTCAAACACTTACGCAACCGACACGTTACCGTCCATGGCTCTGGATTCCGGCATCCATGCCGGAATGACGGCAATGGAGCCATAATCGGAATTGCTGGGGAAAACTCCGAATCCCGGCAACAATCGGGCTTTTCGGGTAGACTTTGCCTATTTGCATTGGCGCACAGACTAAGGATACGGGGGTTGAGTGGCAATTGCGCGAAAAATCCATTTAAGGTCTTCATGTTAGCCTGATTGTCAGGGCTGCCACGGCGAAACTTTTCCCGTCCCGATTGGTTCCGGGAACTCGGCTTTACCGTCTTGAACGGCTCGGAGATAGCCCCGGATGGGCTACACCCGGAACGGTCGCCGTTTGGAGCCTCTGCCGGTTTGGAAACCCTCATTCGGGGATTGTTTCCTCGCAGATCATCAAATTTAAACGGTCACATGAAAAAAAAAGGCGGAATGATTTCTTCCGTGCTGTATTCGAGCAAAGTTTAGACGTTTCCATTTGTGTCAAGCCTCGGAGTGGCAGGATAATCGCCTGCAACCGGGCGTTGCACAGCATTTTGGGGTACGAACCAAATCGCTTGTTAGGCTGTTCGCTGCTTGAACTGGCCCCTGACAACCCCGTCGGCGAAGTTTGGGACGCACTGGCCAGTTGCCTTGAGTTGCGCAACCGCGACATTGAAGTACTCCACCAAAATGGCGACAGAAAACCCATGAGCGCCAGTGCCACTGCAATCTGGGGTGGCGGCGGGAAAATCCGTTGCTGCCTGGTCAACATGCGCTTGTCCGGGAGCCTGGCCCAGCAGAGCCAACCTGAAAACCAAGCCTACTTCAACAGGCTGGCCTATGAGATCTCAGTGGCTGAGTCTCGCGAACGCGAGCGGATCGCAAGAGGCTTGCATGACGTGGTCGGCCAATTGCACACAATGCTAAGCATTAAACTGGACGAGTTGAAAGAATCTTGCCAGACCGCGAACGCCCTTGGACTGATTGCGGAAACGCGCACACTGCTGGATCAGGCGACGCTGGCCACTCGTGCCACCACATTCGATCTAAGCAACCCGCTGTTGAATCTGTTAGGACTCAAGGCCGCCATTGAGAGCCTAGGGCAGACTTACGCGCTAAACCTGTTCGTGGAAGGCGGCAATGAACCGCTGCCTTTGCCAGAACCGGTTCTCGCGGTGGTTTTTAGGGTGGTGCGAGAACTGCTTTTCAATATCCGCAAGCATGCGCAGGCACGCCATGTCTTTGTTTCGGTGAATCGCCAGGGGGACATTCTGCTGATTCATATCACTGATGACGGCGTGGGGTTTGATGTAAGCGCCTTGTCCACTGTCAGACATGAAAGAGCTTATGGATTGGTCAGCGCACGCGCCCAAATTCTGTCTTTGGGTGGCCGCATCGAGATCGACTCTTCACCCGGCGCGGGTACGCGGATTTCGATCAGCCTACCCCTGTCGGACAGGTGAAACTGTTTGGCCATGAAGCCCCACCCAATCCCTCAATACTGTTGAATTAAGCCTATGCAACAGAATCCGTAGGGCGGCAACCCTTTGCCGCCGAGGGAAGAACAAGTTCATTGTCGGCATGGGGATGCCGACCTACTCCTTAATTCAACAGTATTGACCCAATCCCTACACAGTGCAGGTTTGAACGTCAAGGTGTAATCTTTGACCAGCCATGCTCGCTAACGTACTGATTTGTTTTATTTGTTACATTGCGTTACATTTCAAACATTGTAAGTTGGGGCCTGTTGGGGGTATAACCGACGCTTGGGACGTGCATTCATTCCAGTATTGCCACCCCAATTTCCATTTACATCGTAGAGGCTTTTCCGCCCCTAAGTTTTATAGGGACGGGTTTTGCCTCCCCTTTAACAAAAGTAAGCATTTTAAGACAGAGGAATTCATGGTCATACGCGTCGTAATTGCAGACGACCATCTCATCGTCCGGCAAGGGCTCGTTTCTTTGCTGGAACGTGAACCGGACATTCAAGTCGTAGGTCAAGCGGGCGATGGCCTTGAACTGGTCAATTTAGTCCGCCGGCTTAGACCCGATGTGGCGGTGACCGACATCACCATGCCGGGGTTGAACGGGTATGAGGCCATACAACGGATTCTGGCCCGGACAATCAAACCCAAGATGATTTGCCTTTCGGTCCATGGCGAACCCAGGCTTATCCGCGCCGTTTTGGATCTGGGCGTTTCAGGCTATTTGGTCAAGGGGTGCGCGTTTCATGAATTGATATTGGCGGTGCGTACCGCGATGGACAACCAAATCTATCTCAGCCCAGACTTGGCCAAGTCAGTCGCCCAACATTGCCGGTCAGTCGATGCCAATGCCGACATGCCGGCCCATATGAATTTAACGACACGGGAACGGGAAATCGTGCAGTTGTTCGCCGAAGGCCACAACACCCGCCAAATCGGCGAGCGCTTGCACATCAGCGAAAAAACCGTCGCCACCCACCGCAAGAATGTCATGGAGAAATTGGAGATCACGGGCATAGCCGAACTGACCCGATATGCCATTCGCGAAGGGATTTGCTCCGTCTGCGCACCTTGCCCCGCCACCAAATCGATCAGCGAGAATGTCGCATCGCAGTGCTGAGGCTCCGGTGCAAATCAATTTATGGGCAACAGTTCAATTTGCCAATAGTGAGCTGAGCCCGGCGGCTTGATTGCCGATGTTACGCAGCGATCATCTGCAGGGTTTGCCCGTTCCCATGCCCCAGTTTTGGAATGCGGATGTGGAAACTCCAGTTCCCCGAAAGTCGGCAAGCTGGAGCTTGAAAGTCAGGGGCGAAAGCGTCGGCACCTTGGGATGCGTGGCCGACCGCTTCGGCGCCGACGGGTGCATCCAAGGCTACAGATGCCGATGGGGCGGCGTCTGTGCTGGCAGTGTCAATTAGGAAGCTATGCGCATCCAAGGTGACACCCAGATCGCCATTGGCATGGCTCTGCTCCCCATTTAGCCAACTGTTGAGCAATTGTTCGTTCACGATTTCCATGGTCGCCATGAATCCGTCAAGGGAGTCGGAAGGCGAATACTTTCGCAGTTTCGGAGCCAAAATGAGAATTGCTGTTTATCGCTTGACAGCATGACCCCGGATAGAGTGTACTTTAACTCGCCGTCGGTCCGAAACGGATGGCTTAAACCGCAGGAACCCACTCAATAGTCCTGTGAAATTCTCTCCAAACAACCGAGGCCACCCGCATTATGAGCACTACCATCAGCCTGTCACCGTCAAACATTATGGACGCCGATGTCAGTTTACTGCCCATCATCAGCCTGTCACCGTCATTTCCGAGCATCACCGAGGGCAATGCGGGAACCAGCAACCTCACCATGACGGCAACCCTGTCGGCGGCGGCAAGCTCGGCGGTCACCGTCAACTATGCGACCAATGACAGCGAAGTGGGCTATAGGGCAACAGCAGGTTCCGACTATGTGCCTGCCAACGGTGTCCTCACCTTTGCCCCCGGCGAAACCAGCAAGACCTTCGACATTGCGGTGAATGGCGACACCCTTTACGAAGGCAATGAGACTATTGGCATCACGCTGTCCTCTTCCCCTGGCGCGGTGTTTCACGGCAATTTAAGCAGCGTCGGCACATGGGCCACCATTATTGACGATGATGTCAATTTACTGCCCATCATCAGCCTGTCACCGTCATATCCGAGCATCACCGAGGGCAATGCAGGAACCAGCAACCTCACCATGACGGCAACGCTGTCGGCGGCGGCAAGCTCGGCGGTCACCGTCAACTATGCGACCTATGACAGCTATGCGACCTATGACAGCAAGGCAACCGCAGGTTCCGACTATGTGTCTGCCAATGGTGTCCTCACCTTCGCACCCGGCGAAACCAGCAAGAGCTTCGACATTGCGGTGAAGGGCGACACCCTTTACGAAAGCAATGAGAGTTTTGGCATCGAGCTGTCCTCTGCCTCTGGCGCGGTGTTTGCCGGGAATGCCAGCAGCATCAGCACTACAGCCACCATTACCAATGACGATGCTCCACTGCCCATCATCAGCCTGTCACCGTCATATCCGAGCATCACCGAGGGCAACGCAGGAACCAGCAACCTCACCATGACGGCAACGCTTTCGGCGGCGGCAAGCTCGGCGGTCACCGTCAACTATGCGACCTATGACAGCAAGGCAACCGCAGGTTCCGACTATGTGTCTGCCAACGGTGTCCTCACTTTCGCACCCGGCGAAACCAGCAAGAGCTTCGACATTGCGGTGAAGGGCGACACCGTTTACGAAAGCAATGAGATTTTTGGCATCACGCTGTCCTCCGCATCCGGCGCGGTGTTTGCCGGCAATGCCAGCAGCATCAGTACCACGGCCACCATTATCAATGACGATCCAGTGCCCATCATCAGCCTGTCACCATCAAATCCGAGCATCGCCGAGGGCAATTCGGGAACCAGCAACCTCACCATGACGGCAACGCTCTCGGCGGCGGCAAGCTCGGCGGTCACCGTCAACTATGCGACCTATGACAGCAAAAGTGGCACGGGCAGCAAAAGTGGCACGGGCAGCGCAACCGCAGGCTCCGACTATGTGGCCGCCAACGGTGTCCTCACCTTCGCACCCGGCGAAACCAGCAAGAGCTTCGACATTGCGGTGAAGGGCGACACCCTTTACGAAAGCAATGAGAGTTTTGGCGTCACGCTGTCCTCCGCCTCTGGCGCAATATTTAATAATTTCGCCACTAGCATCAGCACCACGGCCACCATTACCAATGACGATAATTACCCCGTCTTCACCTCCCCCGGCACCGGTTCGGTGGCAGAAAACGCCGCGATAGCAACAGTGATTTACACGGCGGTTGCCACCGATGTCGATGCAGGCGACTCCCGCAGCTATAGCCTGAAAGCGGCAACAGGTGACGGGGCGATGCTGAATATCGACGCTACGACAGGCGAGGTGACACTAAAAGCCTCCGCCAATTTTGAGGCCAAAGCCAGCTACGACTTTAGCGTAGTCGCCACCGACAAGGCCGGTTTGACCGCCGAAAAAGCGGTGACGGTGGGAGTGACTAATGTCAATGAAGCCCCCGTAGCCGTAAACGACACCTTAGCCGCCATTCAAGGTACGCCGATTGTCTATACTGCCAGCCAGTTACTGGGCAATGACAGCGATGTTGACGGCAATACGACGTTGAGCATTGCCAAAGTCACCAGCGGCACGGGTGGAAGCGTTGTGTTGAACACTGACGGCACGGTGACTTTTACGCCAGCGACTGGTTTTAGCGGCGCCGCCAGCTTCAGTTATTTGGCATCCGATGGCAATATGGATAGCAATACAGGGGTGGTGACGGTCAATGTTGCCGCCGTTATTAACGGCGTGCCGGTGACAACTATCACCCACGACGATGGCACGGCTACGACCTCCATTCCCGCTAACGCCTCAGCGCCAACCGGCATAACTCCCGATGTACCTTTAATTGGCAATACGGGTGGCAATGCCGAGCTTAGCGTTAACCTGCCTACAGGTGTTGGCATCAGTTCGAATGGTCTGCAAACGGGACAAACACCAGCGGCTGCGTTAAGCGACCTGACGGCTCGGATTAATCAATCATTCGAACCGACGACAGCGGCTGATTTGAACGCCAATGTGCAAACCTACACTAGTAACCTGCCTGCTGGCATTAGCGTTATCGTGCAGACGGTAACGCCTACGGTCAGCAATAATCAAGTGCCGAATGCGCCCATTGTGATTGACGGCGCAAGCTCTGGCAATAATGTGGCTCTGGTTGTGGATGTCAGTCAGTTGCCATCGGGTACGATTATTCAGTTGGATAATGTTGATTTTGCGGTGATTGTCGGCGCGGCTCATCTTCTGGGCGGTGCGGGGGTTAATATTGTTTATGGCGATGCCAGTGTGCAAATCTTTATCCTAGGGGCTGATGATGACCAGCTGCACGGCGGTGGCGGTGATGACACCGTGGGCAGCCTCGGCGGTAATGATCAACTGTTTGGTGACGCAGGCAATGACACTGTATTTGGTGGTATTGGCAATGATGTTCTCACGGGCGGTACGGGCAATGACAAGCTGAACGGTGGCTTGGGGTTTGATATAGCCCATCAAGCGGGCAGTGCTACGGATTACACTTACGAAGTCAAAGACGGTAGCGTTATCCTGACCTCTGCCACGGGCGAACGTGACGCGCTGGTTGATGTGGAACGCATCAACTTTGATAACGGTCACAGTAAATTTATCGCCTACAGCGAAGGTGAAGCAGTGGCTGAACATCTGATTTCAACTTGGCTACACCGCGATATGTCGGCGGGTGAAGGCGCATGGGTGCAAGAAAACCTTAGCCATTCCAGTGCCGACGACATCGCCAAACTGTTTTTAACCCTGCCCGAAGCCTCTGGCTTGCAAGGCAAAACGGTGAGCGAGCTGCTCCAAGGCGTTGACAGCAATCCATCCATCATTCGCGCCTTGGCTGAACGTGACCTAGTCGGTGGCAATGGCGATGATCAGGGTTATTTACCCGGGGGAGTGGCTTTACATGTCGATGGTGCGAAAGGCTTTGATGTCCTGCATGAAACGGGCAAACGCGCCGATGTCCATTTGGCAACTAACGGCAATGGCATTGAGCAAACCCAACTGACTGACGGCAGCATGTCAACCTTGAAAAATGTCGAGATGATAGCTTTCGATAGCGGTGAAACGGTAGTGTTTGCTCACAATCAAACAGAAGGCATTTTAGGTCGTCTGGTACATACTTTCTTTGATAAAAATGCGACTGCTGAACAATGGCATACCGGTGTTGATTTGTTGGCACAGGATACGCCACCCGTACAAGAGATTCTGGATTGGTTTGTAGCCAATTCGGGACTCGCTAGCCTCAATGATACCGACTATGTGCAGGCTTTGTATCAAAATACCTTTCATCACGCTGCCGATGCGACTCAACTTCACGATGCGCTAGACAGCTTAAACAATGGTGTTGATCGAGGTTGGTTGGGGGTTGGGCTTGCTCAAACCCAGGAAGCGGTTACCCTGATTGGCAGTCAGGTCGTGGTGATGGATGGTTGGATGTAGCGTCCAATACCTATCCGCTTCTCTGCATAGGCATTCAAACCAATGACGGATATAGTCGTGGGCTAGTGCGCAATAGCGGCTGGCCCCCGACGCATACTGCACCGAATGGAATAAAATAAAGAGCAAAAGCCATGAACCCTGGCATTGTCTCCATGCCCATTGGTTGAATTTCCTATCCGCTTTTTGAACAGGTAATATCAAAACCCAATAAACGCGCTGATAGACGCGAAAGTCTGGCATTAGTTCGAAAATCTCTTTGTAATAAGCCATTTTCATAAATACTTAAGAATTCGCCTGTTTGCAAATCACGCAAATGATCGGGGCGAAAACCCTCTTGGGTAGAACCTAATGCTAGCGTGGAACGCTCTGAATACTGATTGTCGCCATAGACAATGCTGATGAGCTTGTTAAAACCAATATGGTTAAAAGCAAAATCCAGAATCAATAAAATCGCTGTCAGTGGAATGCCTTGTCCCCTATGGACTGGGTCTGGAAAGCCTATTAACATTTCAGCACGTTGATAGTTCAGTTGTATATCGACAAGAGAGGCAAGCCCTATCGGCTGGTAGTTGCTCTGTTCATGAACAGGATGGGTTGTTTCTTCGATAAGCCAATGGAGTTTTTTTTGTCTTAGTATGCTGTAACGAGTATTTTGCTTGAGCGTGTCTTGTATATGCTGCCTAGTTTGATTGATTGCCGCAAAACGGTGATAGTTATTCATAAATTCCCGGTTTGAAAAACAGCGCGCCAGAAAATCTTCATCTGTAGAACAGAGCATCCGTAGCCGTAGCTTGCCGCCACGCAATGGTTGTACCCAGTTCGGGTGTAAAGAGGTGTAAAGCGGCTTAATTTCCGGGCTGAACGGATTTTGTTTAAGCCCTTGCTGCAAGGTTTCAAAGGCTTTATCAGGTAGATTTTGTGAAATAAAAACATTGGCAAGATTGACTATGGCATTGATGTTGTGAGCATCGGTTTGTATGGCTTGAAGAAAACTGTTTTCTGCGTTAACAAAGTCTTTTAGCACAAAGCTGGCAACACCCATGCAATCCAACAAATAAGTATTATTGCCAATAATTTTTAAGCCGCGTTTAGCTACTTCAGAAGCCGTTTTAAAATCACCCAGCCTACAAAATGCGGTTACTGAAATAATCCAGCCCCAAGGTAGTTCAGGTGTGGCGGGTCTGGCATCCTTAATTGTAGTGATAGCATCGTTTTCCCGCCCTTGCTGGAGCAGCCTGGCGGCTTCCAATAGTGGCAAAGGCAACTCATCAAGTGATAGACTTACCTTGTTGATGAGGGTAATCGGTTCTGGAATTGAACAGATGGCAAAGTTAGGCATGAATTAATAGCTCCGAGCGTTGAGAGTAATTACAGCGTTTTCCTTGCCGGAGGGGCGTTGGCGCATAAATAGTGCCTGAACGAAAACGACTATTAGCATTATAAAACAATGTGTTATAATGGTATTGTGGACTTGAAGATTCTCGTCCTAAAGGCCATTACCGGCTAATTTTGACCTACCAAGACCGTAAGACCGTTTCCGGGCCATCGGTCGGGCATCCACCGCCGGGGCAGGTTCGGCTTCGGCATCACGGGCCGTCTCCGCAGGGGCATCCCGGCAACGCTTTCTTCCGAGGTCTCGTCCTGTTCCGTCCCGGCATCCGACGCTCGGGCTTTATTCCACGGCGCTTCCCGGCTCGGCGGCAACGAACTGTTCCGGCTGGTTTGGTTCAACCGTTCCCGGGCTTCTTTCAGATCCAGCAGCAGCTTGGATGACAACGAGCGCAACGCCCCGTCTCCCAACCGTTCCAGGTAGGCTTCGTCGATCTGCCGTAGGCTGTGGTCACTCAGTTGCATGGGGGACGAAAAGGTTCAGAATATTGGGATCATTGTGGATCAATCAATCGAAATTGGCGATAGGGAGGTGATTGTTTACATTGTTGACAGGCATTTCAATGGAAAATACTATTTATAACTACCAACACCCCCTAAAATCCGCTATGCTACCGCCATACCTTAAGGAAGCTACTAATAAGTCGATTCCGTTCTCGGATCGACAAGCTCGACACAAGCTGAATCAACAACTTACCATTCGTCCTAAGCCTGTCGAAGGAATTAATCAGAAATTGATCAACTGAATAGCCCCACAAAGGCTGACTTGGATAGAAGTGGCTATGCCGGTTTTTCAATGATCATTTACAAAAATCACTAGATAGGCACGATGACGGATGAAAAAAATATCTTTGCCCCCTCTAGGCGAGTCCGAGTTGGGCAAGGCACTGAAATCGTGCAAGTCGTCATTTTTCTTTGCCGGGTTCTTCAGTCTATTCGTTAATTTGCTGCTGCTGGTCCCTTCCATCTATATGTTGGCCGTTTACGACCGCGTGCTTTCCAGCAGCAGTGAATCGACGCTGTTGATGCTCACCTTGATTGTGGTGTTCCTGTTCCTGGTGATGGGCGGGTTGGAATGGATCCGTTCGCAGATTCTCATCACCACCAGCACGCGGTTGGATCAACTGCTCGGCGAGCGCGTGTTCAACTCCATTTTCACCTTGGCCCTGGCAAGCGGGGGCAAAACTGCCACGGCGCAGCCATTGAGCGATCTGCTGCAACTGCGCCAATTTCTAACCGGCAACGGGCTTTTTGCATTCTTCGATGCGCCGTGGCTGCCCATTTACCTTGCCATCCTGTTCCTGTTTCACTTTTGGTTCGGCATGACCGCCGTGGTTTCCGCCTGTGTGCTAATCGGCCTTGCCATCTGGAACGAGATGGCCACGCGCGGCGACCTCCAGCAGGCCAACAAGGAGTCCAACGAGGCGAATCAGTTGACCCAGAGCAATTTGCGCAACGTCGAAGCCATTGAGGTCATGGGCATGCTTCCGCACATGCGCCGCCGCTGGCAGCAAAAGCAACTTAATATCATCGCCTTGCAGGCACGGGCCAGCGCCAAGGGCGGCTTGATCAACGCCTTGTCCAAAACCTTCCGCATGACCATCCAATCCCTCGTGCTAGGGCTTGGGGCCTATCTGGCGATCCACAAGCAGATTACGCCTGGCTTGGTGATTTCCGGCTCCATTTTGCTGGGCCGCGCCCTCGCCCCCTTGGACTTGATGATTGCCAGTTGGCGCGGCTTCCAAGGTGCAAGGCAATCGTTCAACCGACTCAACAGTTTGCTTGATCAAGTTCCCGCACGGGAACCGCCCATGCCGTTGCCCGCCCCGAAGGGCGAGATTCGGTTGGACAATGTCTTTATTACCCCAGTGGGCACTAAACATCCCATCCTCAAGGGAATCAACCTCCTCGTTAATCCGGGAATGCAAGTTGCCCTCATCGGTCCCAGCGCAGCCGGCAAATCCACCCTGGCGAGGGCTATACTCGGCATTTACCTTCCCTCGTCGGGTGCCGTGCGCCTGGACGGTGCCGAGATTCATCACTGGGACCGGTCGCAACTAAGCGCCTACATCGGTTACCTGCCGCAGGATGTGGAGCTTATGGATGGCACAATCAGTGAAAACATTGCCCGTTTCGGTATGATCGACCCGGAAAAAGTCGTGGCGGCGGCGCAGACGGCGGGCATTCACGAAATGATCCTGCATTTGCCGGAGGGCTATGAGACCCGCTTAGTCGGCAATGGCCAGTTATTGTCTGTAGGCCAGAGGCAACGCGTTGGCATTGCCAGGGCGATGTATGGCGATCCCCGTGTCATTGTCTTGGATGAGCCCAACTCAAACCTTGACCAGGCGGGCGAGGCGGCCCTCATTGACACACTGGTGAATCTCAAGAAAAAAGGGGCAACCGTCATTATCATCACCCATCGATCCAATATTCTCAGCCAGGTGGACAAGATAGCCATGCTGGTCAACGGTCAGGTGGCGTTTTATGGCCCAAGGGATGAAGCCCTCGCACTGCTGGCCAAGTCGCCGCAGAAATCGCCTCCGCCAACCAAGGGCCAAACCGTGGCGACTGGCACTCCTTTCCGATATTAGCCAATAATCTTACCCTTATGCAACCCGCCCACCCCGTGACACGCCATGCCAGCGGCGATGACCGGCCCATCCGCCGGCTGGGCCTGCTGTTCGTGGCGCTCGCTTTCGGCGTCTTCGGCGGTTGGGCCGCATTGGCACCCTTGGATAGCGCGGCGCTGGCCCCCGGCACCATCATGGTCGAGGGCTATCGCAAAACCGTCCAGCACCTGGAGGGAGGGATCATCAAAACCATCCAGGTCCGCGACGGCGAATCCGTGGTCAAAGACCAGGTCTTGGTCACCCTCGACGACACCCAGCCGCGCGCCCAACTTGAAGTCTTGCGCGGCCAGTATTTCATTCTTTCCTCGCAAGAGGCGCGGTTGATTGCGCAACGGGATGACTTGGCCAAGGTTCAGTATCCGGCTGACCTGTTGGAACACCAAAACGATCCACGGGTGCGGGAAGCCATTCATTTGCAGAATCAAACCTTCACCGCACGCAGACAGGCGCAGGAAGGCGAGATTTCGGTCTACCGGCGGCAAATCGAGCAGTTGCGGGCCAAAGCCACTGGCCTTCGCGCCCAAAAACAAAGCCAGGACCGTCTGGTGAATTCCTACCGTGGCGAATTGGAGGATTTCCAAAACCTGCTTAATGAGGGCTTTACCGAAAAACAGAAAGTCCGGGACTTGGAGAGGAATTTGGCGCAAAGCGAAGGACAGCAAGGCGAACTGCTGTCAAACATCGCGGCGACCGAACTCGAAATCAGTGAAACCGAACTCAAGATACTGCAACTGAGAAAGGAACTGCAGCGGGAAGTGGCAAAGGAAATGAGCGAGGTTGAGTCCAATTTGTCCGAGGTGCGCGAAAAGATTCAATCGCTGGAATCCACCGTCGGGCGCACCGTCGTCAAGGCCCCGGATTCCGGGATGGTGCTCGGTCTGGTGGTGCATACCCTGGGCGCAGTCATCCCCCCCGGTGGTCGAATCCTCGACATCGTTCCGCAAAATCAAAATCTGATCATTGAGGCGCAGGTTTCCCCCATCGACATAGACCGCGTCAAGATTGGCCAAACCGCCGAAGTTCGTTTTAGCGCGTTCAAAACCCGGGAGACACCGAAAATGGAGGGGAAGCTCATTGGCTTGTCCGCCGACAAACTGGTCGATGAAACCAAACCGGAGAAGCCCTCCTATTACCTGGCACGGGTGGAGGTGACCCCCGGGGGGCTGCGCGACCTTGCCAAACAGCACTTGGAACTGGTGCCTGGAATGCCGGCCGAGGTATTGATCAATACCGGTGCGCGCACCCTCCTCCAGTACCTCTCGCGTCCGTTGACGGATACCTTTGCCCGGTCTTTCATAGAAGATTGAGTCCCCATGCGCAACATTGCCAAAATCCTGCTTGCCTCAATGGTCACTGTCTGCGCGGCCAGCGCCACGGCGGCCAACCTGCTCGAATTGTACGATCAAGCCCTGGCCACCAACCCGACCCTCAAGGGAAAGGAATACATGGTTGACCAAGCCAAGGCGCAAAAGGATCAAGCCATGAGCAAGCTGTTGCCCCAGATATCGGCCATCGGCAATCTGTCTTGGAGCAACTTGGCGCAAGTGGTGCCCGCCACCGCCGCGGCGAGACAGACTGTGGATACCGTCAGCTACGAAGGCACTCGAGGCTTGGTTCAGGCACGCCAAGCCTTGTTCGATTTGCCCAGTTATCTTCGCCTGCAGGGGGCGGGGTTGACGATTCAGCAGACCGAACTGGAATTGCAGGCGACCCATATGGCGGTGGCCGCCGATCTGGTCGAGCGTTACTTTCTGGTTCTGGAAGCGACCGATGAAATGAGCGCCATTGGAGGTGAAAAGGCGCTGACCGAAGGCGACATAAAGCGCATCCAGCGGATGCATGAATTGCAACTGGCCCCGGTCACGGATCAATTGGAGATCGAAGCCTACTATCAAACCTTGCTGACCCATGAAATCGAAATCGAGAACGCCAGGCTGGTGGGGCTGGAGAAACTGCGGGAATTGGCGGGCGTCCCGGTGGCGGCGATTGCCCCCCTGGTCAAGGAAGTCCTGCCCGACGTGCCGGGGAAAATAGACGAATGGGTGGTGGAATCCACCCAAAAAAACCCCACACTGATCGCGCTGCAATATGCGATCAATGCCGCCGAGAAGATCATTGCCAGTGCGCGGGCGGAACATTTGCCGCAAGTTGCATTGCAGCTTACGGAAACCTACGCCGACAATGGCGGATTTGACAACCGCCAACTGCCGCGCTACACGGTCGGCACGGTCGGCCTCCAACTGACCGTCCCGATCTACTCCGGCGGCGGGACGGAGGCCACGGTGAGGGACGCCATCGCCCGCTATCAAATCGCCGGGGAGAAGAGGGCCGGGAAATTCCGCGAAATCGAACGGGAGGCCCGCACGGCCTATCTGGATGCCAAGGCCAGTCGGTCCCGTATCGAATCCACCCGCCGGGAAGTGGAGGCCCGCGAAAAGGCGCGTGATGCGCAGCAACGCAGTTATGAACTCGGGGTGGCCACTATCGTGGCGTTATTGGAGTCGAAGAAAAACTTGCTAAAGGCGCGTTTTGAACATGCCCGCGCCCGCTACGTCTACATCCGTTCGCTGACGGCTTTGCGCCTATGGGCCGGTAGCCTGTCCCGTGAGAGTCTGGAAGGCATTAACGCCTGGCTGGCCAAGGCCTAAAGCCAATAACTTAAGCCAAATCCGTGGGAGCCGCGCCCTCGCGGCGATTGGACTCAAGCCCGCATTCCCCGCCTGTTCCATCGCCGCGAGGGCGCGGCTCCCACGTTTGCAATGGGCATCTTGGAAAAAGGCTTCGAAAACGGCGCGACATCAAAAAACCCCCGTCGATTTCAGGCGGGATGGGGTACAATGCACAGCCGGGCATTCCTTAGGAACCGGCCTAGAGATTGCCTGAGACAAAGTCGGGCAACATAGTTTCATTGCGGCAAGGCAGGCAGATGCCGCCACTGTGGCTGGATGCATGCCCGGCCAAACCCAGGCACGATCAACGGCCGGGAAACAGCAATTCTCATTATGGCTCCAATGCCGTCATTCCGGCATGGATGCCGGAATCCAGTGCCACGGACGGTAACTTGTCGGTTGCGTAAGTGTTTGAAAAAGGCTTGATGACGACCCCTAGATTCACATCCTTGTGACTGGA
>CAIODU010000004.1 GCA_903857165.1 uncultured Methylococcaceae bacterium
ATGAGTGGAAAGGGAAAATATTAATCGTCAATTTCTGGGCGACATGGTGCCCGCCTTGTTTGGAGGAAATGCCGGAATTCGTCAAATTGCAAAACGAACTTGGGCCTAAGGGCTTGCAATTCATTGGCATTTTAACCGACGACGAGGCCGATGCAGCGAGGGCATCCCTTAAAGGCAAACCGCTCAATTATCCCGTGTTGGACGGTGGCATAGGAGGCCGGCAGTTGACCGAAAAGCTAGGTGACAAAGCCGGGGTCCTCCCTATTTCGGTGGTTTTCGATCCCCAAGGAAAACGGATTCACACCGAACTCGGGATATTCACCCGGGATGAGGTATTGGAGAAAATAAAGCCTTGGATAAACTGAACACTGATGTTACGCATCGACTGAAGGCTGGAGTGTCAAAGCTTGCTTTGACTGCCTGTCGCAGGCAGGCAGGGGCAAGGCAAGCTCCAGCGTGGGGAGGCAGACGGTTTGGGAACCCCAAGCACCCGCTTGGGCATGTGGTTTGGGGTTCCGCTGGCCCCGTGCCCAAGCAGGAGCTCTCGCCGTTATACACAAGGGTAAGAGGCCCGTCATTCCGGCATGGACTGCCGGAATCCAGTCACAAGGATGTGAATCTAGGGGTCGCCATCAAGCCTTTTTCAAACACTTACGCAACCGACATGTCACCGTCCATGGCACTGGATTCCGGCGCTCCATGCCGGAATGACGACATTTTTATCGCTGGCTGAAACATCTTCCTAATCAGGAAAGGCTTCGACACATCCTCGGGTAAATAGTCCTTTTCGTGGAAATGCTTGAGGTGGGGGGCAAGTAGGGGTATAAATTGTCGGTAATTTCCAATACGGGGCAAGCCACGGGGCCTGGGCGAATCACCCGTGCCCCTTGGCCGAACCCTCAATTTTGTGTGTGTCCAATGAACGAACGTCCGCTTTCACCGCATTTGCAGGTTTACCGTCTGCCTTTGACTGCCTGGGTGTCCATCACCCACCGTGCCACAGGTGTATTTCTCAGCTTGGGCATGATCTTGTTGGTCGTCTTTTTACTGGCGCTGGCCCAAGGGCCTGGGTCGTTCGCTTTAGTGCATGCTTTTTTACAATCACTGGTGGGCCAGTTGTTTCTGTGGGCTTGGATTTATTCCTTGCTCTTCCATTTGTGCCATGGCTTAAGGCATCTGATCTGGGACACCGGGCATGGCTTTGAACGTGAAACATTAAACCGTTTTGCCGCTTATGAAATTTTTGCATCCTTGCTGCTGGTCAGTTTGGTGTTTTTTCTAATCCCATCCAAATTTTAAATCTGAGTTGTAAATCTGATGAATTATCAAACCCCATTGGCGAGGGCGCGAGGCCTGGGTTCGGCGCGACAAGGCTCGCATGATTGGTGGGGGCAGCGGGTTTCCTCCGTCGCCCTTATGCCTCTGTCACTGTGGCTGGTGGCTCATTTGTCGATATTGCCGGAGGTGACTTATGCCGAGGCGGTCAATTGGATGAGCTTGCCGTGGAACACTATTTTGCTGCTTTGTTTCATCCTGCTTTCCCTCTTCCACGCCATGCTGGGCCTGCAAGTCGTCATAGAAGATTATATCCATAATGATTGGATGAAGATTCTCGGCATGCTCGGGGTCAGGCTGGTGACGGCTTTTTTAGCGATTAGCACCGCTTTCTCGGTACTGCGCATCGTTTTCATAGGCGGACATGGCTAAATCATACGAAATCATCAATCACACCTACGACGCAGTGGTCGTGGGTGCCGGCGGTGCCGGTTTGCGAGCCACACTGGGGCTGGCGCAGCGGGGGCTCAAAACGGCCTGCGTGACCAAAGTCTTTCCCACCCGCAGCCATACCGTGGCGGCGCAAGGCGGCATCAGTGCGGCCTTGGGCAATATGGGCGAGGACGACTGGCGCTGGCATATGTACGACACCGTGAAGGGTTCGGACTGGCTGGGCGATCAAGATGCCATCGAATACATGTGCCGCGAGGCGATTCCCTCGGTGATCGAGTTGGAGCATTACGGCGTACCCTTTTCACGCACACCGAACGGCAAGATTTATCAGCGGCCCTTCGGCGGCATGACCACACATTTTGGCGAGGGCACCGCCCAGCGCACCTGCGCGGCGGCGGACCAAACCGGCCACGCCATCCTGCATACCCTCTATCAGCAATCGCTTAAGCATCGCGCCGAGTTCTTCATCGAATACATCGCGCTCGATCTCATCATGGAAGAAGGCCAATGCTTGGGTGTCTTGGCCTGGCGCTTGGAAGACGGCACCCTGCACTTGTTCCGCGCCCATGCGACATTGTTAGCCACTGGCGGTTACGGGCGTTGTTATTTTTCCTGCACGTCAGCCCACACTTGCACAGGCGACGGCAATGCCATGGTGCTTCGGGCCGGCCTGCCGCTACAAGACATGGAATTCGTCCAATTCCATCCCACCGGCATTTATGGCGCGGGTTGCCTGATTACCGAAGGCGTGCGTGGGGAGGGCGGTTACTTGACCAATTCCGAAGGCGAACGCTTCATGGAGCGTTATGCCCCCCATGCCAAGGACTTGGCGTCGCGTGACGTGGTCAGCCGCGCCATCACCATGGAAATCCGCGCCGGGCGCGGCGTGGGCCCAGGCAAGGA
>CAIODU010000005.1 GCA_903857165.1 uncultured Methylococcaceae bacterium
GATCCGCCCCTGCGCTGCACCAGTATGGCAATTGCCTTGCCCTTGGGCAGCCCTTTTACTACATCATTGAATTGTTTCACATCCTTGATTACTTGGTCTTGAATGCGCAGTATCACGTCACCCCGGTGAATCCCCGCCTCCATGGCCGGGCCCGGCTTGATGTCTTGAACCAAAACGCCATTCTGCTTTATTTCCAGTTGTTCACGCTGTTCAGCCGTAATACCGGATACATTAAGGCCCAACCGATCAACCTCTTTGCCAGCCGCATCCGGAGCGGCGGCAATGACTTCGTCTTCATCCGGCAAGTTGCCAATCTTGACCTGAATCTCCTTGGTCTGGCCTTGGCGTATCACTGTCAACGTGGCGTTGTCGCCAATCTTGGTGTTACCCACCATGGGGGGCAATGTAGAGGATGAGACTATTTCCTGCTTGTTATAGTCGGTGATGATGTCGCCGATCTGTAGGCCCGCGGCTTCCGCCGGACTTTTTGGCAAAACCTTGGAAATCAAGGCACCCTGGGGCTTTTTCATGCCAAAAGATTCGGCCAGCTCACGCGTGACATCCTGAATCTGCACCCCCAGCCATCCACGAGTCACATGCCCGCTGGTCTTCAACTGTTCCACCACCTTCATGGCAACTTCAATGGGAATGGCGAATGAAATCCCCATCGAACCACCGGTTCGGCTGTAAATCTGCGAGTTTACGCCAACCACTTGGCCCTCCATGTTGAACAAAGGGCCTCCAGAATTTCCGGGATTGATGGCCACGTCGGTTTGGATAAAGGGGACGTAATTGTCGCTGGGCAAACTTCTGCCCTTCGCGCTAACGATGCCCGCAGTCACCGAGTGATCGAAGCCAAAGGGGGAACCAATAGCCAACACCCAAGAACCGACCTTCATATTTTCGGAAGAACCGATATTCAAAACGGGCAGGTTGGTTGCTTCGATTTTCAACAGGGCAATGTCGCTGCGCTTGTCTGAACCAACCACCTTGGCAACCAGTTCCCGCCTATCTTGCAAGCGCACCACAATTTCATCGGCATCTTTTACCACATGTTGGTTGGTAAGGACATAGCCATCTGAGGAAATGATGAAACCGGAGCCTAAAGACTTCACCTCGTTCGGCTGCCCTCCATCGCCTTGACCGCCTGGCCCGCCTTGACTGCCCGGCCCGCCCTCACCGAAATAGTGTTTGAAAAATTCATCCAAGGGCGTACCCTCTGGAATATCCAAACCCTCGGGTAATTGCGGCCTTTCGGCAGCGGACACTTTTTGCGTAGTACTGATATTGACCACCGCTGTATTGTTTTTTTCAACCAGCGTGGTGAAATCGGGCAATTCAACTGCCCCCGTTAGACAAGGCATGGCAATCAAGCCTACCACGAATAAAAGCATGTGGGTTTGCATTTTTTTAAACATGACGAACTCCCAAGTCATCGGTTGACGTAAGGTGGAGGGTATAGGGAAAGGATTAATTGATTTTGTGGAGAATCACGGCTTGGCAGTTTTCCCGGTCAAATGGCCTGAGGGATCTGAAACCTGCAAAACACAGGGTTAAGCCCGACATGCCTCCTAGGATGCCTGCCAAATCAGAGCTGAATAGGTATTCGCCGGCAAGCGCCCCTAAGAAAAAAAATAACAACGGCAATAGATAAATTCCGAATGAAACACGGGCTAGGCAATCATCAGAAATTCCTAACAAAACTTTATCTCCGGGATGCAGTGCAAGGTTTGAATCAAGCTGTAGCCGAAACCTGGTTCCGCCGGAAAAATCGCTGGCAAGCGCACTCGGGCAGGCTTCGGAACACGCTGAACATGCGGACGGGCGGTTTTTCACCACCCAAACCACGCCATCCCCCACTTCTTCCACGTAGACTTCTTCTTCAATCATTTCCCTGATGATTCCTGAAGATGGATACCGTCACCAATGCTTTGTACGGTTTTTTCCGGGGCTTCGCCCATGACAGTCACCAAATATTTGTCCAGCTTTCGGGTGTAGGAATTGATCGCTCCAATCTTACGCGGTTGAGCCGTAAAAATCTCGCTCATCAGCTGATCAATATAAATGGAAATGGAAGAAATGCCATCACTAAGGAGAATATGGTCAATGGCCCGATTGTTGGCCCCGCGCTTCAGGCGGGTGTAAGAAATCATGTGGAACCCATCCGGTACGCCATCTAGCGTCCAGATCAAGGACTCCGCAGGGAGTGTCTCGTGCCGCTTGGTCTTCCAAGTGCTGTCCACTTGGGTCGAGGGTGCCAAATCTTCCGGGGGAATGGATTTATCCAAAGACAAGGAATTGAAAATAAATTGTTCAACCACCTGCTGTCCGTCAATCCATTCAAATTTCAACGGCAATTTGCTCTCTACGTCTATCCATAGTTTGCGCCCATAACGCAGGCCATCCTTGGGCTGGATTGAAACCACGCGGGATGGCCTACGGGCGACATGCTCAATCTCACCCAACGAAAACGTGTAGTGTTTGGACAGCTCGGCGAGATCGTCAGGCAAATCCAACAACAGGGATTGCCTGGACGGTTTGATGTCAATTGAAATCGACTTTGAATCTGGGTAATAGCAAGTGACTTTGTCCGCAGTGCGTATCACCTCCCTCATCGGCGTGTTCACGGATAACAAACGTTCTTGTTCCACGCCGTCACTGACTCCGTGAAACACATGCAAACTCTCAATTTGCTTGTCCTTCATGTAGCTGACTATGCCATGGTAATTCAGCTTTGCAGCCGCTTGCCGTGCGTCGTTCAACCAAGTTTTTGCTTCGCTTTCAGTATCGGATGCCAAACTTTCCCTGGCAAAAGCGACCAGTATTAACGCAAAAAAGACAAAGGGAAATAGTCGCAAGACCGTTACATTCATGCGCAAATCGACCATCAAGACTAGCGATTCGGCCTTGAGCCAACGACCCTGACATACGGAAGCATCGCTGCCGAACCCGCCATGTACGCCGTTTCGTTGTGCATGACAAGATAGTCATTGAATTGGCTGTCGGCCAAGTTGTCGGCTTGATCCGATGGTTTCGCCGCCATTTGGCTCACGCCTGTCTGGCCGTTGGAAGCTGTCTGAAAGACACCGGCATGGTCGTTGACTGACTTACCGACTAGGACGGCCACCACAGCCAATGAAGCCGCAAGGCCAAAAGTCACAATGCCAGGCCGCGTATTGATCGCCGGTCGCAAAGCCTTAGGGGACAATATCGTGGGTTCTTGCGCGATCACCCCGCTTACCCTCGTGGCAAAGTCCCTTCCAGCCAAAATGCCTGTCCCCGACGAACGCATCAGATCACCCATCAAGCAATACCTCGCCCAAGTCGACGACAACTCAGGGTTTGATTCAATTGCATCAATTAGGCGGGGATTGTCCCGCCCGTCCAAGTCGGAGTCCATCAACATGGAAATCCGCATTCTCAATTCCTTATCTTGGTCCGTCATAACGTTCACCTTCACCCGTTCAAAGTTTTAATTTTTTTGTCTATGGCCTCACGCGCACGAAATATGCGCGACCGGACTGTCCCTACGGGACACGCCATCACTTCCGCTATCTCATCGTAGCTCAGGCCGTCCATTTCTCTCAAAGTTATTGCCGTTCGCAGCTCCCCGGGCAATTCGTCAAGCGCCAATTGTATGGTTCGGCCCAATTCCTCGCTTAGGAGGATGCCTTCAGGCGTCTCCTGGTCTTTGAGACTGTTGTCACCCTCAAATTGTTCCGCAACTTCCACTTCAATCTCATCGTCGGTGGGACGACGCGACCGGGCGGCGAGATGATTTTTTGCGGTGTTGATTGCAATCCGGTAGATCCATGTGTAAAAAGCACTATCACCGCGAAAACTTGCCATTGCCCGGTAGGCTTTGATGAAAGTCTCTTGGGCGATGTCCTGTGCCTCGTGCGGGTCGCGAACATAGCGGTTGATGAGTTGGATTATCCTGTTCTGGTATTTCAGGACAAGCAAATCGAAAGCCTTCTTATCGCCCTTCTGCACCCGCCTGACCAATTCCTCGTCAATCACTTCAACCATGACAGTCACGACAGTCCTAGCTACCCAAAATGCGGAATGCACGACAAATCACTTGTCGAAACAACGAAGGGCGGATAAACGGCATATTGTGTGAAACTGGCATCAATGCTCAAGATTGTTGTGGGGTGCTTAGGCGGCAGCAATATATTTCGCTACATATTATCTTCTTTTCGTGCCGAACGTTCAATCTTGGATGATTTTCTTGTAGGATGCATAGAGAAAATACATGAAAAAACCATGACATCAACATCACCCATCCATGACGTTTTGATTATCGGCAGCGGCGCAGCAGGCCTCAGCTTGGCATTGCGCCTGGCCGAACACACCCGCGTAGCCGTGATTTCCAAGGTGTCCTTGGGCGAAGGCAGCACCCTGTACGCCCAAGGCGGGATTTCCGCCGTGCATGAGGCGCAGGACTCCATCGAATCGCATATCCATGACACCTTGATTGCCGGTGCCGGATTGTGCGATCCCGAAGCCGTCCGTCTGGTCGTGTCGCAGGGCAAGGACTGCATCGACTGGTTGCTGGAACGAGACGTCCCGTTCACCGAGGAAACTTGGGAAGACGGCAGTTCGCACTTGCATCTGACCCGCGAAGGGGGCCATTCCCACCGGCGCGTGGTCCATGCCGCCGACGCGACCGGCAAGGCCGTCGAAACCTCGCTGGAAAAACATGCCAGGCAACACCCTAACATCGAACTGTTCGAATACCATAATGCGATTGATTTGATTACAGCGAAGAAGCTGGGGCACCGGGAACAGCAAGTGTTCGGTGCCTATGTGCTTGACAATCTAACACATAAAGTCAAAACGATGCGCGCACGCATCGTCGTGCTGGCAACGGGCGGGGCCAGCAAGGCTTACCTGTACACCAGCAACCCGGACGTTTCCACGGGCGACGGCATGGCCTTGGCTTGGCGGGCAGGGGCGCGGGTCGCCAATATGGAGTTCATCCAGTTCCATCCCACCTGCCTCTACCACCCCCATGCCCGTTCCTTCTTAATTAGCGAAGCGGTTCGTGGCGAAGGCGGGAAACTGCTGCTGCCCGACGGCACGGCCTTCATGGGCAAATTCGACCGGCGCGGGGAGCTGGCCCCGCGCGACATCGTCGCCCGCGCCATCGACCATGAAATCAAACGCTTAGGCATTGACTGTGTCTATCTGGACATTAGCCACAAGGGGGTTGATTTTATCACCGCCCATTTCCCGACCATCCACGCACGCTGCTTGGAATTCGGAATAGACATGACCCGTCAGCCCATACCCGTGGTGCCGGCCGCCCATTACACCTGCGGCGGAGTATTGACTGATAACGACGCCCGCACCGATATTCCGGGGCTTTACGCCATCGGCGAGGTGGCTTGCACCGGGTTGCACGGGGCCAACCGCCTGGCCAGCAACTCGCTGCTCGAATGCCTGGTCTACGCCCGGCAAGCCGCCGAGGACATTGGCCGGGTTTTACCCAAAGCACCTTCCCCGCCTGAATTGCCGGAGTGGGACGAATCGAAGGTCAGCGACTCGGACGAAGAAGTGGTGGTTTCCCACAACTGGGACGAGATTCGCCGTTTCATGTGGGATTACGTCGGCATTGTCCGCACCGACAAGCGCCTGCAACGGGCGATGCGCCGGGTGGAATTGCTGAAGCAGGAAATCGCAGATTATTACGGTCATTTCCGGGTCACCAGCGACTTGCTCGAATTGCGCAACTTGGCTACCGTGGCCGAACTCATCATCCGCTCGGCGCAACAGCGCAAGGAGAGCCGGGGTTTGCACTTCACCTTGGATTACCCGGAAACCGACGACAGCCAGGCACCGCGCAGTACCATTTTAGAGCCTTGATGAATGAACATTGACAGGCTAATCCACCGAATCCGTCTGGGCGAAGATTCCACTCTGGAACTGAAACAGGTCATAATTCGAGAAGAGGGGAAAAGCATCGAACCGCATCCCGATGGACTGTCGGACGAACTGGCGGCGTTGGGCAATGCCAGTGGCGGCATGCTGATTCTTGGCGTGGATGACAAAAGCCGCTTGGTCACGGGCATTCCGCTGGAACATTTGGATCGGGTGGAGGCGTGGTTGACTGCCATCTGCACCGACCGCATCAAGCCACCGCTGGACATAGTGACCCGCCATGCCGAATTGCCCGATGCCAGCGGCCAGCCGCGCCCGGTGATTGTGGCGGAAGTGCCTCGCAGTCTGTGGGTACACGAAAGCGCCAACGGCTACTTCCGCCGTGTGGGTCACGCCAAGCGCAAGCTTCCGCCCGACTCCTTGGCGCGACTGTTCCAGCAACGCAGTCAAGCGCGGATCATGCGCTTTGAGGAACAGGAGGTTCCGGATTGCAGTTTCAACGATCTGGACGCGCTGCTGCTGCGGCGTTTCGTCAAACCGGACCCGGGCGACCCGATTGCCCAATTGACCCGCTTGCACCTGCTTCGTCTGGAAGGGGCGGTGCCGACTGTCGCCGGGGTGCTGCTGGGTACGCTCGACCCCACCCGCTGGCTGCGCAATGCCGAAATCATCGCCGTGGCGCACTCGGGGGAAAACAACGACCCCGATAAGCAAATCGATGCCATGGAAATTGGCGGGCCGTTGGATCGCCAGATTTTCGACGCCTACCATTTCGTCCGCCGCAACATGCGCACCGCCGCCCGCAAGCACCTTGGCCGGGTCGATTATCCCCAATATCATCTCAATGCGATTTTCGAGGCGATTGTCAACGCAGTGGCGCATCGGGATTATTCCCTGCATGGTCAACGCATCCGCTTATTCATGTTCGACAACCGATTGGAGATTCATTCCCCCGGAACTTTGCCGAACACCCTTTCGCTGGAATCCATGACGCGGCTTTCCGTACCCCGCAATGAAGTATTGGCAAGCCTGTTTGCCCGCTACTACCCGGTTGACGACCCTGCCTTGGGGAAAAGCCACTTGATGGATCGCAGGGGTTTCGGTGTCGAGATGATACTGCGGGAAAGCGAGCGATTGTCTGGTAAATGCCCGCTTTATGAATTAATCGGCGATTTGGAATTATGCCTCACGGTTTATGCCCAAAAGCAGCCGATGGAGGCTGCGTGAAATTGTACAGCCTTAGCCCCATTTCAGGCCGCCTTGTGCGGCAATTCAAGTTTTTACCCCACTCCACGACAGAAGCCGATCATGCCCAATAAAACATCCTCCCCCGCTATTGTTTCCAACCACTCCCCTGACACTTCAGTGTACGTCGCCGAGGTTCGGCATCAGGATGTATTGCTTAAAACCGGTGCCTTGCAGATCGCTATTTTCAACAGTGCCAATTTTTCGAGTATCGCCACTGACGAGAAGGGCGTCATTCAAATATTCAACGTCGGCGCCGAGCGCATGCTAGGCTACGCTGCCGCCGATGTCCTGAACAAGATCACACCGGCTGAGATTTCCGACCCGCAGGAAGTGATTGCGCGCGCCAA
>CAIODU010000006.1 GCA_903857165.1 uncultured Methylococcaceae bacterium
CATCGCTAACGGGCGAAGGCAAAAGCACCATTATTCTGACTTTGGCGTTCGCCCTGGCTCAAATGGGCAAGGTATTATTGATTGACGCGGATATGCGCCGACCCAGCATCGGGAAGACACTGGGTTTCAATTCGAGAGCGCACGGATTGTCCAACCTGCTCGCGCAAACTTCAGAACCAGCCCAATGCATTCAGAAGTATGAAGACGGAAAGATTGATGTCATCACCGCCGGGGCAAATCTCCCCGATCCATTGCAAATGCTTTCCTCGCAAAGATTCGCCGATTTTGTAAAGGAATATGAAGCCATATATGATTTTATCCTGATCGACTCGCCTCCCGTGCAAGCGGTCAGCGATGCGTTAGTGATTTCAAAGTTAGTCAAAACCATGATTTATGTCGTAAAAGCCGAGACGACCCCAATCCGCGCGGCAAGGGATTCCGTTAAGCGTTTGCGCAAATCCCATGCAGCAATTTGCGGGGTTGTATTAAATCAACTCGACATGGAAAAAGCCGGCCGATATGGCGATTATTACGCTGGATATTATTATAAACAGGGCTATGGGCATAAGGAAAAGGCTTAACCAATGATAGACTTGCACTGTCACTTGTTACCCGGCATCGACGACGGCCCGGCGACAATCGATGAAGCTTTGGCAATGGCAAGGCTGGCGGTTGTCAACGGCATTACATGGGCCGTGTTGACACCCCACATCCATCATGGAAGATACGACAATACGCTTGACTCAATCACTGCGGCTTATTTGCAATTCAAGGCAGAACTCGCAACACAATGCATTCCGCTGGGATTGGGCATGGCTGCCGAAGTGCGCGTAGGGTATGAAATCATTCAACTGGTCTCCTGCGGCCAATTGCCGTTTCTAGGCGTCATGGATCAGAAAAATGTGCTTCTGGTTGAATTTCCTCACAGCCATTTGCCCCCAGGCAGTGAGAAGCTGATGGGCTGGTTGATGGATCGCGGCATAAGCCCGATGATTGCACACCCGGAAAGGAATAAGTCCGTCATTCGCGATCTCGATAGGATTCTTCCCTTTGTCGAAATGGGATGTCATTTGCAAGTCACCGCCGGATCGGTGGCGGGGGATTTCGGTGGGTTGGCCAAAAAGCGCGCAGAACAAATGCTAGAGAATGGTTGGGTGACGGTTTTGGCTTCCGATGCGCATAATACAAAATCCCGACCACCCGCACTTGAACCTGGCAGGGCTGCGGCCGCAGCGATTGTTGGTGTTGTGGAATCTTGGCGCTTGGTTAGGGAAACCCCGCTTCAAATAATTTCCCATCCATAATCCATGAGGGCGGGTTGGATATGAGCGACAACAGTAAAGTGACATCCCGCAGGAAGCGAAGGAAAAGGCGTAGTCGGTTTATGAATCTCCGTTCGACTAATTATTTCCGCAAGCGATTATGGTTTTTTGTCATTGGCGTGATACTTGGCCTGGGAATTGTTTATTTTGTCACGCAATAACAGGGAATGTAATTTATTACCATGCCTAAAAAAGCCATTGCAATCAGCGCGATGTTATCTGTGTCGCTGCTTATGGTTATTAGTGGAAAATGGCTATTGGCTGAGATATATTATTATCAGGCAAATGCCTATATGGATTCGTGGGACTCAAAGCGCCATATTCCTAATGACGAATGGGAGATCGCCCGCAAGGCTTTGGTTAAGGCGTTGGCAATGGGGCCACATCAGGCCGTCTATTACGGGAGCTTGGGGGAATTGTTGTTTTCAAAGTCGGCTGATGGCTCGTTGAACCCGGCCATGTCAGTTGACCTACAAACGCAAGCTTTGGGCGCCAGCAGGCATGCGGTTCGCTTGCGTCCAAGTTGGCCCTATTCTTGGGCGCAGTTGGCGTTAATCAAATATCGGTCATCTGGAATGGACGGGGAAGTCGCCCAGGCTTTGGATAGGTCCATGACGCTAGGCACTTGGGAGCCATCTGTGCAACTTATCGCGGCAGAAATTGGGCTGGCATCCTGGAACAGGCTAAGCCCTGAATTAAAGGCGAAGCTCATTGACACTATGGCGCTTACCGTCCAACCTCAATCCGGTCAAATTCTTGAGATGATAAAAAATTTGGACATGCTTGGGATTGTTTGCGATCGGGTGAAACTCAGGGATAAATGGGAAAAGACTTGTCTGGATAGAAAATAGTGTTATCGTTTATGGAAAATATTTCTACAACCGAACCTGTTTAACTACCGGATATTCAAGCGTGGATAAAACCGAACCCGGGCGCATTCTTATTGTTGATGATGAGATTCTTAACATTGAGATCATTCATGAAACCCTAGTCGATTATGGGTTTTATCTGATGACGGCGCAAAACGGGGTGGACGCACTGATTATTGCGAGGGAAGGACAGCCCGATCTGATCCTGCTCGATATTATGATGCCCGGAATGGACGGCTTTGCCGTTTGCGCACAGCTTAAATCCGAACCTGCCACACGGAATATTCCGATAATCTTCCTTTCCGCGCTTATCGAAACCGAGCAAAAACTTCGGGCCTTCAAACTGGGTGGGGTGGATTACATCACCAAACCTTTTGAGCCCCGTGAAGTGATGGCAAGAGTCATGCTGCATCTCGACCAACACCATCTGTGCCAATGTCTACAACAGCGTCTGGAAGCCTATGAACCTGCCGGGCAGGCGATCCCGAACACAGCCGCCACTGAGCTTGCCAGGTCGGTTGTCATGGTCAGTAATTACCTGCTTGAAAACCTTGCCTGCAATCCCAGCCTGGACGAATTGGCGCGGATCGCCGCCACCAACCGTTCCAGCCTCAACCATGAGTTCCAAAAATTCTATTGCATGAGCGTCTTCGATTGGCTGAGGGAGCAGCGCCTGTTACGCGCCACCCTGCTTCTCAGAACCACCCGACTCCCTATCCGGTTCATAGCCAAAAGCGTGGGCTACATTAGCCACGCCGGTTTTACCACCGCCTTCCACCGGCGTTTCGGTATCTCGCCCAGGGAGTGCCGGTCCTCCGCAATGCTGTTGAATGAAAAATCGATTTAATCCGGGATAAGGTCGTGCAGCGACGGTCACCGGCATTCGTCCGGTCAATTTGCCGGTCTTCCGCGGCCCCGCTTGCGGCTTTCTTAAAAAATATTTCCGCGCGGTGAAGTTTTATTTCCACCCGTTGAACCGCATCAGCCAGGTTAATTGGTATATTTGAAGTCACGCATTGACCTGGGGCTGGAGCGTCAAAGCTTGCTTTGACAGGCAAAGCAAGCTTTGCCTTTCCAATCTCAAGTCAAAGCAAGCTTTGACGCTCCGTAGTGTTAGGCGGTAAGTCATCGTCTCACGCGGCTTTCACATCTGGATTTTACATAAAGGTAATATGATTATCATTTTATTGGCTTTTTTCCTGACGGTTATTTTTATCAAGGTTTCTTACAAGCCTGCAATGGTAATCGGGTTGATTGATATTCCGGATGGACGTAAAAATCACTTAGGTGAAATACCCCTAACGGGTGGATTGGCAGTTTTTCTCGCCGTTTGCATAGCTGTCATCTTGCAGGGTAATCTATTTGACCAGTTCCCTATTTTATTTGCCTCACTTTTTTTTGTACTAACCATAGGGCTACTGGATGATCTGTATGATTTAAGTACCCGCAGCCGACTGTTTGCGCAGATTTTTGCAGCCTTGATGATAGTTCTTCCGGGTCAGGTTTATCTAAGCGATTTGGGAGATATTATTGGTTTTGGTAATGTCAATCTAAATTGGCTTTCTATTCCTTTCACTGTGTTTTGTGTAGTAGGCATCGTCAATGCAATTAACATGATTGATGGTATCGACGGATTGGCGGGTGGTGTAGTGTTTATAGCACTGGTGCTTTTTGGCGTTGCGGCAGGTATAACCGGGATTGACTCTTGCGTCACTTTAATTTTTATCCTAGTAAGCGCCGTCTTGGCTTTTATCGCTTTCAATATGCGTTTTCCATGGAGAAAAAAGGCGGCAGTTTTTTTAGGTGACGCTGGAAGCACCATGCTTGGACTTTTTCTAGCGTGGATTGCGATTTATATTACTAATCATCATGTTTCGGCGGGCCTCTCGCCTATTGCTGCAGTGTGGATTGTAGGTGTGCCTGTGTTGGATACGTTGAGCCTTATGTCAAGGAGAATGTTAAAAGGAAGAAGCCCTTTTTCTGCTGACTGTGAACATATTCATCATATCTTATTACGTGCCGGTTTTAGTTATCCTCAGACGCTTATGCTAATTCTTTCTATTTCACTTGCCATGGGTCTGTTCGGTCTTGGTGGATGGTATATTGGAATGCCTGAATATATTATGTTTTACGCTTTTGTCATCGCATTTATCATATACTTTACGTCGATGCATTATGCTTGGAAGACCATGAAGCTGATCAGAATTGTCCATGACAAATGGAACAGGAAATAAGCACAGAACAGCAAGCGGGATGATGAACAGACGGGGAACCCCGCCGGACAACGCTGTTGGAGTAAGGGTTTTTCCGACGTCCCGGCATGGGCCGCCGGAACCCAGATTCTAGGGCTGGAAAAGTTAATTGCCATTTTCCCAGAGCCGCTTGCCATGCTAAATCGCAAAGAGCCCCTGTTTATTTCGTCACACCATTTCACATAATACAAATTTTATGAGACAATCGGATGTGATTTTAAAGTATGGATTGCTTTGCTTTAATTTTAATTATTCAATGAGGGCGAAAATAAATGATCATGTGTCCAATTAAACGTCCTCTGATGGCAGTGCTGTTTGCTGCTACGCAGTTGGTTTTGATTCCGGCGCAAGCCACCGAGATCATGCCGCCTTTCACGAATGCGCCGAACGGAGGGTGGACAGCCCCAGGCGGCAACAACCCACAGCTCAGTGTGAACACTGTGTCTGGCGGCTACCAAGGCCGTGCCGATGTGCTGGGCATAAATACATTGTTGAACCCCGCCCTCGGCACTTATGGTGGCCAAATTCCTGTCACGGGCGGTGTCGATTCGCAATTGACGGCTTGGCTATACATTCCCCAGACATGGTCGACATCTACCAGTGGAATCGTTTCCACCCAGATGACGGGGGTCATGCCAATTCCTGGCTACACCTTTGTGTATTATCCGGCCATTGGTTTTAGCAATCAAAGCGGGTCCGGAGAACTTAGGGTGTGGGACCCAACGGGGCCACTTGCTGACGGCACACAGTCTTATGATTGTAATTTTTCCGCGAATAATTGTTGGGTCGATTTGACCACCCCTTTCAAGTATGACGAATGGATCAAGCTGACCATTGATTACACAGTGGGCAACAATACGGTTTTCCTAGTGAATGATGTGGGAGTGTATGGTTACGCCAATGATTTGGCACTTCTCCGTCCCGCCGATCCTACCGACAACACTCCCATTCTAGGCTTCGGATTTTCCATCGCTCAAATTTCCGCGCTGGTGTCAGATGCCGCCTATGTAGCCTACTGGTCGTCGATTCCAGAACCCTCCAGCCTATCCCTGATCGGATTAGGCTTGGTTATGATCGGGTTAAGCAAAAACCGCCGCCGTAATACTGCTGATAACGGCGTGGGGTGATAGCCTGCTAGTATCTATGAGCGTAACCGATTGAATATATTTACTCCATTTGCACTGAGCCTGTCGAACTGCAGGGTTTTTCGAGGTTACCCATGGGTTTGACTGGTCTTGGCGGATAGTATATTTGAAAAGCTTAACCGTAATTATGCTTAGGTTTAATTTTACAGCCATCACTTGCCAAGCTTAATGCTCAACAATAAATCCCTACTCATCACGGGCGGCATCGGCTCCTTCGGCAAAGCCTTCGTTAAAACCGTACTGGAACGCTACCCCGGCATCAAGCGTCTGGTCATCTTCAGCCGCGACGAACTCAAGCAGCTGATGTTACGCAACGGCCTAGGATTGGAGCGTCAAAGCTTGCTTTGACAGGCGAAGCAAGCTTCGCATTTCCCGCTCTCTTGTCAAAGCAAGCTTTGACGCTCCCGTCATCCCTCTTTCGCGTCCATGCGTAACATCAG
>CAIODU010000007.1 GCA_903857165.1 uncultured Methylococcaceae bacterium
CCATGGCCCTACAATCCCTAGACATTACCCGCCGCTCCGCGACGACGACCCCTAGCCCGCAACAGCGGCAGATGCCGACTGTCGCCAAGCTCATTGACGTGACCAAGTGCATCGGCTGCAAGGCTTGCCAAGCGGCTTGCCAGGAATGGAATGACTTGCGCGAAGAGGTCGGCGTGAATGTGGGTTCCTACACCAACCCGCATGACCTGACCGCCAACAGTTGGACGCTGATGCGTTTTGCCGAAACCGAGGCCAACGGCCACTTGGAGTGGCTGATCCGCAAAGACGGCTGTATGCACTGCGCCGATCCCGGTTGCTTGAAAGCCTGCCCGTCGCCGGGGGCGATCATCCAATACTCCAACGGCATCGTCGATTTCCAAGAGGAAAATTGCATCGGCTGCGGTTACTGCATCGCCGGTTGCCCGTTCAACATTCCGCGTTTGTCGCAAAAGGACAGCAAAGTCTACAAATGCACTCTTTGCTCCGACCGGGTAGCCGTCGGGCTGGAACCGGCTTGCATCAAAGCCTGCCCGACCCAAGCCTTGGTGTTCGGCAGCAAGGAAGACATGATCGAACAAGCCAACGGGCGCATCGTCGATTTGCAGGAGCGAGGCTTTAAGAATGCCGGGTTGTACGACCCGCCGGGCGTGGGCGGAACCCATGTCATGTATGTATTGCACCACGCCGATCAACCGCAGCTTTACAATGACTTGCCGAAAGACCCGGTCATCAGCCCCGTGGTCGGTGTATGGAAGGGCATTTTCAAACCACTCGCCACCGCCGCGCTATTTTTCACCGCGCTGGCCGGCTTCTTCCATTATGTCACCATCGGGCCCAATGAAACCGAGGAAGAGGAGAAGTGAAAATCATAGGGTTGGAAAGATGTTGCAGAAATTCCGTCATTCCGGCATGGACCGCCGGAATCCAGATTGCATGGATGCATCGAAGCCCTGCCATCCCTGGAGCCTAGGTTCCGGCGCTCCATGCCGGAACGACGGTGTTTTGGCTTTGGCTGGAATCACTTGCTAATCAGGAAAAACCATGAACACCCATTATTCTTCCCGTTTGATTACACGCTATGAACCCTTGGAACGATTGAACCATTGGATCACCGCCCTCACGTTTTTGCTGCTGACCTTCTCCGGGCTGGCCTTGTTCCATCCTTCGATGTTCTGGTTCACCCAGTTTTTCGGCGGGCCGGTGTGGACGCGCATCCTGCACCCCTTCATCGGCGTGGTGATGTCCGTCTCGTTTTCGCTGCTGGCATTGAAATTTTGGCATCACAACCTACTGAGCCAAAACGACATCGTTTGGCTAAAACATATCATGGATGTGGTCAAGAACCGCGAAGACCGCTTGCCGGAAATGGATCGCTACAACGCTGGCCAGAAAATGCTGTTTTGGACGATGATCGCCACCCTCCCAACTTTGTTGCTGACCGGCATCGTCATCTGGCGGCCTTGGTTTGCCGGTTTTTTTCATATCGACCTCGTGCGCGTTGCCGTGCTGCTTCATGCCGTCTGCGCCTTTGTGATTATTGCCGGCATCATCGTCCATATCTACGCCGCATTCTGGGTGCGCGGAACCTTGGGCGCGATGATACGCGGCACGGTCACGCGAGCTTGGGCGGCGAAGCATCATGCGGGGTGGTATAAGCGGGTAATGCGCAAAGAATCGAGTGGAGCATGATTCGACAAGCTCACCACGAACGGCTTAACTAATGGAAATGACGGTCTGGCGTGGGGATGCAGACGGTTTGGGAACCCCAAGCACCAGATCTCGTCGTTATACACAGATCCCGCCAAACCGAAAATGCCGTCATTCCAGCAGGGATGCAGGAATCCAGTGCCATGGACGGTAACTCGCCGTTATGTCAGTGTTTGATTCAAGATACACATCAACCCGCAGATTCACCTCCCTGTGACTGGATTCCGGC
>CAIODU010000008.1 GCA_903857165.1 uncultured Methylococcaceae bacterium
CACCAAAAGAATCGTCCACGAAAAACACGAAAGGCACGAACGAATCTTGCTTTTGTTCGTGCTTTTCGTGTCTTTCGTGGACTCTATTTTTTTTCTACGGATCAGATTCTTCATGGGATGCTCTTTCTCAGAAATCACCTTACCCCCTGACGACGGCGATGTTGAGTGTGCCGCGTTCCAAGGTGGTGCGCGGTTTTTCCTTCTTCGGTGCGTCCTTCGTCTATGTGATTTTCGAAGATGGCACGGACATTTACTGGGCGCGTTCCCGAGTGTTGGAGTATCTTAATTTTGCATCGGGCCGATTGCCACGTGGCGTGACCCCGCAATTGGGCCCCGATGCCACAGGTGTCGGCTGGGTATACCAATACGCGATACTCGGGCGTGATTTCTCACTGGCCGAACTGCGCACCCTGCAAGACTGGTTTGTCCGCTACCAATTGACCAAGGCCCAGGGCGTGGCCGAGGTTGCCAGCATCGGCGGGTTTGTCCAGCAGTACCAAGTGACCATCGACCCGCACAAGATGCAAGCCTATGGCGTGTCCCTAAAAACCCTGACGGAAGCCCTGCGCAATGGCAACCGCGATGTCGGCGGACGCGTGATCGAACTGGCGGAAACCGAATACATGGTGCGTGGCCGCGGCTATTTGCGCGGCAAATCCGATTTGGAGCGCTTGGTGTTGAAAGCCGAGAAGGGCATACCGGTCTTGGTGCGCGATGTGGCACGGGTCGAACTGGTGCCTGACGAGCGCCGGGGCATCACTGAATTAAACGGCGAAGGCGAGGCCGTGTCGGGTATTGCCATTGCCCGTTACGGGCAAAATGCGCTGGATGTCATCCAGAACATCAAGTCCAGGCTGGCGGAAATCACCTCCGGCTTGCCATCCGGGGTTCAGATACAGGCCGTGTATGACCGTTCCGAGTTGATCCATCGTGCCATAGCCAACTTGCGCCGCACCCTGCTGGAGGAAAGTGCCGTGGTCGCCGCGATCTGTGTCATTTTCTTGCTGCACCTGCGCAGCGCCTTGGTGGCGATCATCATGTTGCCGGTGGGGGTGTTGATTGCATTCATCATCATGAATATCTTGGGGATGAATTCCAACATCATGAGCTTGGGCGGCATCGCCATCCCCATCGGCGCGATGGTGGATGCCGCCATCGTGATGATCGAAAACGCCCATAAACATTTGGAACGGGATGCCGGGAAACTCCCGCGTTTCGATATTCTGCTGAACGCCTGCCGCGAGGTTGGCCCGCCCTTGTTCTTCAGCCTGCTGATCATCACCGTCTCGTTCCTGCCGGTGTTCACCTTGGAGGCGCAGGAGGGCAGGCTGTTCCAGCCACTGGCCTATACCAAAACTTTTGCCATGGCGGGTTCGGCGGTGTTATCGCTGACGCTCGTTCCGGTGCTGATGCTGCTGTTTGTGCGCGGAAAAATCCTTGCAGAGCGGCAAAATCCCATTAACCGGCTGTTGCTGTGGTTCTATCGGCCCATCATTGCCTGGGTCATGCGCTGGAAGAAGCTTACCTTGGCACTGGCAGTGCTGGCATTTGGATTGACGTGGTATCCCGCATCCCGGCTGGGCGGTGAATTCATGCCCACCCTCAACGAAGGCACTTTGTTATTCATGCCGTTGACACTGCCGGGATTATCGGTGACTAAAGCCGCCGAGTTGCTGCAAACCCAAGACCGCATCATCAAACAATTTCCCGAGGTGGAATCGGTGTTCGGGAAAGCTGGACGCGCCCTGACCGCGACCGACCCGGCCCCCTTGGAAATGTCGGAAACCATCGTCAACCTTAAACCGGAATCGGCGTGGCGACCGGGGATGACTATCGACAAGCTGATCGCCGAAATGGACTTGGCCCTGCAAATCCCCGGCGTCAGCAATGCGTGGACCATGCCGATCAAAAACCGCATCGATATGCTGGCGACGGGGATACGCACTCCGATTGGCATCAAGCTGTTCGGCAAGGACCTGACGGAAATGGAGCGGTTGGCGCAGCAAATCGAGCAAGCCGTCAAAACCGTCCCCGGCACGACCAGCGCCTATGCCGAGCGCATCACCGGAGGCTATTATCTGAATATCGATCCTGACTATGATGCGCTCGCCCGTTACGGCTTGGCCGTAGGCGATTTGCAAGACCTCATTTCCACTGCGATAGGCGGGGAAACCGTGACCACCATGGTCGAGGGCCGCGAACGCTTCGGTGTCATCGTGCGCTATCCCCGCGAACTCCGTGACGATCCGCAAGCGATTGGCGCACATGTGCTGGTGCCCACCATGGGCGGGGCGATGGTTCCGCTCGGTCAACTGGCCCGCATCTCCTTGAGTAAAGGCCCGCCAGGGATACGCACGGAAAACGCCCTGTTGTCGGCCTATATCTTCGTCGATATGCGCGGACGTGACATTGCAGGCTTCGTGGCAGATGCGAAACAGGCGGTGAGCCGGGAGGTGAAAATACCCCCCGGTTATTTCATCACTTGGAGCGGGCAGTTTGAATACATGGAACGGGCGATACAACGCTTGGAATGGGTCGCCCCCTTGACGATGTCCATCATTTTCATCCTGCTGTATCTCAACTTCGGCCGCCTGACCGAATCGCTGATTGTCATGCTGTCCGTGCCTTTCGCCCTGGTCGGGGGCATTTGGCTGCTTTGGCTGTTGGATTACAACGTCAGCATTGCCGTCGGGGTCGGATTCATTGCGCTGGCCGGGGTGGTCGCAGAAACCGGCGTGGTGATGCTGATTTATCTGGATTATGCCTATAAAGATCAAGTGGAACGCTGCCGTTTGGAAGGGCGGGCATTTACCCAAGTCGATCTTTATTCCGCGCTGATGACCGGCGCGGCGGAGCGCTTGCGCCCGAAGATGATGACCGTGGCCGCCATCATGGCTGGATTATTGCCCATCATGTGGAGCCATGGCACGGGTTCGGAGGTCATGCGCCGCATCGCCGCGCCGATGGTCGGCGGGATGGTCTCGTCCACGTTGCTGACATTGATCGTGATTCCGGCGATTTATGCCTTGGTCAAGGGGCATTTGCTAAAAACAAAGTCATCGTGAAGATTATGCTCCTTGCAGGGCTGCCAAGCGTTCCACCGGGTCATTGATGACTGGCGGCAAAGGGTTGCCGCCCTACGGTCTAGGTGGCAGGAAGGGCCATAACCGCAGCTTCCAATGCGGGAGGGGCGGAGTACCGCTATTGCGTCTTACCGCGTTGATGCCGCGCCGGGATGCCGTGGCTTCGCACAAAACATCAGCGACGGGGTTACAAACCCCGTCACGCCCTTGGTCAACGGAATGAAAATGGTTCCAATGGACCGTGAGAACCTTCATGATTTAATTCAGGCGATTCGACACTGTGACAATTTTGTTGGATGTGCTAAAATCAAACCAAATATAATTCAAATTGCCCTATTCAGAGGTAACTATAATGAACGAAAAAGTCAGCAGGCGTGATATATTAAAACTCTCTGGAGTGGCATTGGGAAGCTTGGCTGTCGTAGGCAATACGGCAAACGGAAGCGAGTGCGTAACTCAGCAACATGATCCTTCACAGGAAGATAGCTTATTCGAATCATTGAAACCGTTTACAATTGGAACTCCGCTTGGGTCTAATGAAATGCGGATATCCTTCATGGGAACCTCGGTAGTCCAAAGACGCACACAAGTGTGCAGCAGTGTGTTTGTGGAGCTTGGCAACGGTGAATCGTTTGTATTCGATTGCGGTTCGGGGGTCACTGTAAATTACAGTGCCATGCAGATACCGATGTCCAAGATGAGGAAGATATTTCTTACCCATTTACATGGGGATCACACCAGCGACCTAACCCATATCTATTGTTTCGGGGCACAACAGGATGGCAAGTCGCCACTTTATATCTGGGGTCCGTCACCTTCAGGCATACCGGACCCTGTTACGAAACAAACTTATGACGATGGCACCGTGAATTTCTGCCAGCATTTTCGGGAAATGAATCGTTGGCATACCGAATCGCAGAGTTTTGTGCCAACCCAATGGGACGATGCGGAAGGGGATGGCTATGATATTTTTGCGACAGAGTTAAGTTGGCTAACTGGAGATACTTCCAGATATTGGAGTACCAACACTTCAATTCCAAAGCCCGACTCAGGAAAATGGTTGGCTTACCAAAGTAAAGATAAAAATGGTAAAACTGTGAAAATCTGGTTTTTCCCGGCAGTGCATGATCGCAACGGCTCGGTTAGTTACAAATTGGAATGGAATGATTTGTCCATGATTTTCACAGGCGACACCAAACCAAACCGTTTTTTGATTAACAACGCAACTAATGGCACTAGGGGAGTCGATGTCCTGATCAGCGAGATGGTTGTCCCGCCCGAAGTTTGGGCAATAAAAAACGGAGGGAGTCCAAATCCCACTGGCTCGGGTTTGCTAACCGCCAGAACGGTTCAGGAAAACTCCCATACGCCTGAGAAAGCATTAGGCTACATCCTCAACGAAACCGCCAAACTTGGAAAAGCCCCAAGGCTTGCCGTGGCAACCCATTTCCAAGCTGAGGACGATACCGTTTATCCTGCACTTCATAACATCCGCATCTGGTATTCAGGAGATGTGACCGTAGCCACCGATTTAATGGTTATAACGGTATCGAAAAACAGCATCCAGAAACAAAAAGCCGTCGTTTCAGATTTTTCTTGGTTTCCACTCTCTGCGCCAAGAGCGAGTTATAAAACGAAACTCCCCAAATATAACGATACGAACAGTTCCAACCCTTACTACCCGAATGCCCCCCTAGCCCAGTTTGATCAATCATTACTTGATCAAGTCATCGATCCTTGTTTGTATGATCCTACCGATTTTGGCTGTACGCATCCCTATCATCCAAGCAAGTAAAGCCATTAGTGGGGCAAGCATTATGTCAAAATTAGCACTCAGTCCAATATGTGGTTTGTTAATCGCTTTAACTACTCAAGAGGCTTCCGCAGTCTCGTACACCTATATCGCGTTGGACATGCCAGGAGCTTCAAACACTGATGCCAAGGGTATTAATGAAGTCAGCCAAGTCGTCGGATCGTATCTTGATACATCGGGTATCACGCATGGATTTATTTACAATGTGGGTAACTATAGTACGTTAGATCCGTCAGGGGCTATCTACACTTCTGCGCGAACTGTCAACGCCAACGGTCAGATTGTGGGGACTTATCAGGATGCTTCGGGTACGACGCGCAGCTTTATTTTTAGCGGGGGGTATTACACCACATTGACTGTGCCAGGGTCTACTTACACTTATGCCAACGGCATCAGTGCCAGCGGCCAAGTTGTGGGGACTTACCTAGATACTTCCAGCGTCACGCACGGCTTTATTTTCAGCGGGGGCAATTATACTTCGCTGGATGTGCCGGGGGCTGACTACACTTCTGCCCAAGGCATCAGCTCCAGCGGTCAAGTCGTGGGAGAATATAGTTATAATCCTTATACTAGTGGTGTCAATGTAGAGTATGGTTTTATCTACAGCGGAGGGGGGTACACCAATCTGGCCCCGCCAAGCGCGAGTTCCACGCATCCCATCGACATCAACGATAGCGGCCAAGTCGTAGGGTCTTATTGGGGCGCATCCAACAATCTGCTCAGTTTTGGGTATGGCGGCGGGGTTTACATCATGCTGAATATGCCCGGGGCTACCTACACTTCTGCGCAAGGCATTAATGCCAAAGGCCAAGTTGTGGGGTGGTATAACGATGCGTGTGGAACGACTCGCAGTTTTGTCTACACCGGGGGGTATTACACCACGCTGGCCGTGCCAGGGGCCACCCAAACTTCTCCTGCGGGCATCAGCGCCAATGGTCAGGTTGTGGGTTATTACATTGATTCAAAAAACAACCGGCATGGGTTCCTTGCCATTCCAAACTATTCCCCTGCACCTGCACCCAGTATTTATCAGAATTGCAACCAAATCGCCATCTCACTGGATCCAGGTTCCTACCAGGGCGCGAACGGGGACTGGTGGTTTGTCGCCTACGAACCAACTTCCGGGCATTGGTATTCCTACACCTATCCCCGCCAGTGGAGGGACATCGGCACTGACTTGAACAATATCACTCCGGCTTACCAAGGCCCGCTGTCCAACTCGACCAATGTACCACTTTTCAATACCAAGGGGATTCCGAGCGGGATCTATTCCTTGTACTTTGGGGTGGACACCAATATGAACGGCGTTCTAGACATGAACCAAATCTATTACACGGAATACAAATTGACTGTGCCCTAGCCCAGCCGGGTAGGTCGGGCAACGTCTTTTTGTTGCCCGACATTGAATCGTCGTGCGCAACGCAAAGAGACGCGCCCGGCCTTGGCTTGGGCTTTGCGATAGATGGCGTGTTTGCCGAAGGGCCGTAGGGCGCAATAGCAGTACTCTGCGTATTGCGCCGGATGGGAAAAGAGAGCAAAATCAATGTGTCCCCGGCATTTCCTCTCTGCCCACCGGCCTAACCCGCCGTTCCAGCCGACCCGCGAGGACGTTTGGCGTGTTCATTCTGGCTCCTTCCGCGCGGGCGGCTGAACGGGTTCGTTAGGCTTTTTTATACAAATTTATCAACTCAATATTTCACAATGACACCTTACCGAATTCAAGAAGCTAGTTTTTTGACTCCCTCAGAGTGGCAGGATCAAAGCTTAACCATGTTTAAAATCCCCAAGACTCACGAAGTAGGCGAAGCCAGCTTTGTAATAACTCGAGACAAACGTGGCAATAACCAGTTATTTAAGGATTATCTGCGCATCCAACTTCAACAAAGCCAAGACCAATTGCCCGATTTTCAGTTAAAAAAGGATGAGTCTTTTAATTTTCAAGAAACTCAAGGTGGCTGGTTTGAATATACATGGCACGATGGGGCGGCGGCTTTGTATGTACGGCAGATATTCTATGATTTAGGGGCTAAGGTTTTAATCTGCACCCTGACCTGTGGCCCTGCTGATATTAATCAGCACGATGTCAACTGGCGACGCGTCATGAGTAGCCTTAAGCTGGTTCCTGTGGCGCAAGAATCCGCGCCTGATTTTCCATTATAAAGCGCTAACTTAAACTATGAGCGGACTAGCGGCAGCTCGCATGGGTGACGAAATAGCCCATGGCATGGGATTACTGGCAGTAGTAGCAGGTGCTGTAGTCGGTTCAGTGGTAGGGTCGGCAATTATTGGCGCAACCGTTGCCACTGGCGGTGCGGCTGTGGCAATTATGGCGGGTTCGATAGTCGCGGGTGGCTTTTCATTCGGGTTACTGTTCAACGCCCTAAACCAGCTATTCAATTTGCCCGAACCAACCACCGGTGTTTTGGCGCGTGGTAGCCCTGATGTATTGATTAACGGAATGCCAGCGATACGTGCGGGACTGGATATGGCGGCGGCGTGCAGTGGTTTTCCGTTCAATCATTTCCCCATGCCCATGCCGCTGGTTGCCGAAGGCAGTAAAACCGTGTTTATTAACGGAATGCCCGCAGGACGACTAAAAGATCAACTAATATGCGGTGCGCACATTAAAAGCGGTAGCCCGAATGTCATTATTGGCGGTGAGACTCAGCAGGTTTTGCCCATTAGCGATCTTGAATCGCTGGTGTTAGAGAGTATTTCGGAAATTTCGGGGGCGGTTTATGGGGCATTAGCTGGGGCAATAATGACTTTGCCATCTATTGACACCAAGATGCTGAGCGATTGGGCATCACTTGCGCAATCCGCCACCTCCCCCCTTGAAGCCCTAATTGAAGGGATCATTAAGTTTAAAGGTGCTAATGCTATTGCCTCAACTAACGCCAAAAATTTTCCTGCTCAAATGGAAAGAATCAAGGCGATTATGAAATCCTGGAGGTTGAGCGATGCCGCCAACGTTATTAAAGGAAAAACCGCCAAAAGTGCTTTAGCGATGGCTGAGTATGCGACCAAGTACAAGGGACTACTTCAAAAAATACCGTGGCTTGGAAGGGTACTTACTTTTGCAGAAGAATCTGATCGTTTAGTACGTGCTGACAACAATGGTGAAGGTTTTAAAGTTATTGTAGCAGCAGGTGTTAATTTTGCCGGTGATGCCGGAGCCACAAGCGCAGGTGCTTGGGCAGGTGCACAAGGAGGTGCCTTAGTTGGAGCAGGTATAGGTTCTGTTATCCCCGTTGTCGGAACAGCAGCCGGGGCAATGGTAGGTGGGGTGGTTGGTGCGGTTATTGGTGCTTTTACTTTACATGGAGTGTACGATTCATATGCGGCATCAGAAGTGAGGGAGGCAATTGCTGGTGAAAAATTTCGTGACGAAAACTAGAACCATATTGCAATACAGTTGTGGCATATTGTTAGCAATACTGTTTTTTGGTTCGTTTATCTCTATTATTGAGTTCCAGTTTTTGGGCGCAATGCCCTACTTGCATGAATCAGCCCTAATGAAACGTGTATTGATGGTGTTCTTAATTTGGAGTGGTGTTTTTGTTTTTTACCTAACCATTGCCAGCCCACAACAAAAAAAAACCGTGGTTGTAACTCTTGGCTATGATTTGAAAAATTGGCTAGGTGCTTGCCTGGGAATAGTGATATTTATTTTTGTCGAAGCATGGCTAAGTGCAAACACACTTGGATTGTTGGTTGTCACACTACCCAATACCCCCTATCAGAATCAAATGGAAATTATAGGTGTTCAAACGACAGGCTCCAAATACAAAGCAAATAACCTTGACCTCAAAACGCCATCAAATGGAAAAGTATATTACCTCACCTTATCCAAGCAGCTATTAGACTGCCCTCAATTTGAAATAGGCGAGTCTTTACAACTCAAAGGCAAACAAAATTGGTTCGGAGTTTATATTGAACACATAAACTCAACGTATCACGGCGTAACCTGTGGAACGGTAAAATGCATTCACGATTGTTAAAATAATTCAAATAGGATAATCGGGGTCAGTTACGAATTAAATGTTATAGCCGGGTCGGGCAACGTCTTTTTGTAGCCCGACAAAAAGTAAGCGCTCACCCCCCTACACCGGCAATGGCAAGAGAGCCAATCCTTGGCGCCGACGGGTTATGGCGGTTTGCAAGTATTCCCAGGGGGAATGGCCGCGCCGACGGCAGGTGTCGATGACACTGGCCAGCAAGGCGAAGTGACGCGACCCTTGGGGCGTGCGGGTGCCGTGGCTGATTTGCCGCAGGATCACCCAATGCCGCAAGGCGCGTTCGGCCTCGTTGTTGGTCAACGGCCAAGACGGGTTCGAGAGGACGGCAAAGATCGCCTCCCAGTCGTTCAGGAATTCGAC
>CAIODU010000009.1 GCA_903857165.1 uncultured Methylococcaceae bacterium
AAAGGCATCTCGCTCACAAAATCGGCCATGAGGGCAATTGAGAAGCGCTTGGAGCGCGATCCGGAATTGCCAAAATGGGACATACTCATTAAACCAATGGCTGTTTTTTGATGGTATGTTCTTTGTTGTAAATCACCTTAGCGGGAAATTTCGCTCGCGGCGGAATTTTTTCAGCAAACCGAGCAAGGATTCCAACCAGCGCGCCCGTTGTCCGGCGGCTGCCTTGCCCGCTTCCGACAGGCAGGCTTCCAACGCCGCATGCGTCACGCAGGGCAAGCGCTTCCATTCCGGGGCTTGGGTATCTTGGCCTAGCCAGGTTTCGGCTTGGGCCAAGATGGCCTCGGCGGAGCGCAAGCCCAAGCGTGCCGCGTTATTGTCCCAGCAGGCGGCAAGCCGGTTGGAATTCTGAGGTGTGATGCGCAGATGCGCCAGTTTGCCGCTACGATCCAGCACCAGCAGATCGTAAACTGCATAACCGCCATCCAAGGGCAGGTCCGTTCTTTCAATCAGATTCAATGCGGTGGGGTGTTCCTCCCACTGAAATTCATCGACGACACGGGCGGTGATCGCCAAGCCAAAAGCTTCTTCAGCCCCAAACTTGCGGGTGTCTTTTATCTCCAATTCAAAAAATTGCAAGCTGCGGTCGTCACAGCCGGCAAATCCATACCAAACGCCATCGCGAATTTTGCGTAGCGTCAAACAATAAGCCCGCCCAGGGAGTTCCAGCGAGATATCAAAGCCTTTTTCCGGACCATTGGAGAAATACAGCCGCCTATCCATCGAATAACCCAGCCAGCCGTCGGCCCAGACGATGGCATCCAACGCGGCATAGGGATTGGACGGCAGCCAGGCTTTGATGTCGGAGGGGGCATCCACGATGTTGCCCATGTCCACCGAGAAGTTCCAACGACTCAGCCAAGCCGGGACTTTCTTGCCGGGGCTATTGGGTAGCCAGACATCAGGCGTGGCCGTGCCGCCGTCATCCGGGGGGATGCGCAGCAACAATTCCCCTTCCTGGCTGACTGACACGATGCCATGGTAAAGCCTGTATTCCCGGCTTGGCACCGGCCTCGCTTCCGCTTCCCAATCACGGGTATGGCGTAGCGCCATGATCCAAAGATCCAGGCTGTCCCCGGCAAAGCGTTGCGGATCGGTCACGGCGATGGACATCACCTCGCTGTGGCCGACATCGAAATCGCCCAAGCGTTGCGGAGGGTTGGCGCGGAGTTTGCCGTTTCCGCCGTCGCCCAAGCGCCCCAACACCACGCAGCCCGCATCGGTGACGGCGACATAGCACAGGCTGTCATCGGGGGCGAGGAAGCTAACCAGCCGGTTCGGCAGCCCCCGCTCAAATTCTAATATGCCGAGTTCGAGAAAGGGATTGTCTAAGCACGGTTGCAGGGCGATCAAGGCTGCCCAATGTTCGGCTTCTGCGTCTTCCGCCGTCAGTTTCTCGAAACGTTCTAATTGTTCTAATTGCATGTGCTTCGTCTTGCCCACTGCTTGTGGTTTTCGGGTTTCATGGCATGGTTCGATTGACCAAGTTTCAGTGTAACATTTTTCCCGGCGCTGAAAAGGCCGAGCGCGTAAAACCCAAGGCTGGTAGCCTTGCGGTGCATCGCCGGAAAGTTTCCAAAACCTGTCAGGTCTGTTTCTTTATGCATACTCATTGCGGGGCATTTTGCACCAAGATAACGTACAGAGTGTCTGCATTACCACGTCTTTTGCAAGTATATTAGCCTATATCTTCATATTGCACGAAAAAACCTAACTTGATTTGAACCTTTTGCCAATGCCAGGGAATACACCCCTTTGAGGGTATCTAGTGGAAAAGGCATGTGATCACATCCAGCCAACCATGGATTGTCATGCCCGCCCGGACAACCCTTCCATTTTCCATCCATCAACAGACAACGAGGAGTTCAAGTCATGAAATATTTGCCCCCACCTGGAATGTCGGCCACAGCGGCGGTGCTTTTATGCCTGTCCGCAGTCATGCCCACACAAGCTGCTTCACTCATTGCGAACGGTGGTTTTGAATCCGGTTTTACTTCGTGGACCCGTGTCGATCAACTCGGCAGCGAGGGAACCTTTCAAATACAGAGCGGAACCACTAGCCCAACCAATCTCGATCCCACGCCTGCCCCGCCGGGAGGTGCCTCAGCGGCGATGACCGATGCCGAAGGTCCGGGGAGCCATGTGCTGTATCAGGATTTCGTCGTCGGCATACTCGGCGCAAAACTAAACTTTGACCTGTTCATCGGCAATCGGGCCGAGGGGTTTTTCACGCCGAACCCGGCTTCCCTCGCCTTTGACCTCACCAGCCAAGCCGGGGCGAATACGCTAAACCAACAGGCCAGGGTGGATATTGTCACGGTCGGGGCGGACCCATTCAGTGTCGCGGCTGGCGATGTGTTGTTGAATCTGTTTCAGACAAAAGCGGGGGACACACTGGTTTCGGGTTACAACGCTTTTAATTTTGACCTGAGTTCCTTATTCGCAGGGAAAAACGGGCAAACTTTGCGTCTGCGTTTTGCCGAGACCGACAATATTTTATCGTTCCAGTTCGGCGTCGATAATGTGAATCTGACTGAAATACCCGAGCCAGGTTCTCTGTCTCTTTTCGGGCTGGGATTGTTGGCACTGTGGGCTCGCCGTCGCGCCACTGCGGCAAAGTGCGGCAAAGTTCCGGCTTCCCTTGCTGACTCTGTAAAACACCCACGGCAGCCACCTGCCATTCAATTCGAGGGGACTGACATGAAGCTGCCTAGTCTCTTTGGGCGTTTTGCCTTGGCTATGTTCGTCATGCTCGGTGCGCTAGCCGGCCTCCCGCGTATCGCCCTGGCGGACACCACCCCGCTCACCCTGCTGGACCCGAATCTCCAAGTCACCACGGTGTTGAACACGGGCATCACCCAACCGATTGGGATTGTCTTTTTATCCGCCAATGACTTCTTGGTACTCGAAAAAGCCTCGGGCAAGGTCAAGCGTTTCATCGGCGGTGTGATCCAAGACCCGCCAGTTTTGGACCTCGCCGTGAACTCAGCTTCTGAACGGGGTCTGTTGAGCTTGGTCCTTGACCCGAACTTCCCCACCAATCCCTCGGTTTACGTCCGTTGGACGGAGAGCAGCACTGGGGCCGACTCCACAGTTTTGACCGAAGTGCCTCTGCTGGGCAATCGTGTTGACCGTTTCACTTGGAACGGAAGCACATTGGTCCAGCCCGAGAATCTGATCAAGCTAAGGTCACTGCAAACCGACAACACGGCTGTGACAGGACATCCCGGTACCAACAATGCCGCCGCGCAGGGCAACCACAATGGCGGGGTGTTGAAGTTTGGGCCGGACGGCAAACTCTACTTGTTCATGGGCGACCAAGGCCGTCGGGGCTGGATGCAGAATCTCGCCAATGGGCCATTTTTGACTGCCCCTCAAAGTGATGACACTTACGGTGGCCCCGCGCCGGATGACGCCCACCTATCCGGCGTGATCTTACGGCTCAACACCGATGGCACCGCGCCTGCGGACAACCCGTTTTTCGCGGCTGGCGCGGCGATAGGCGGCGAAGTGGGTGCAAACATCCAGAAAATCTACTCCTACGGACATCGCAATGGTTTTGGCATGGCTTTCGACCCTGCAACGGGTTCGTTGTGGGATACAGAAAATGCCGACGATGCCTATAGCGAACTCAACAAAGTCGTCCCCGGCATGAACGGCGGTTGGGTCCAATTAGCCGGGCCAATCAGCCGGATAGCCGACTGGAAGGCCATTGAGACGACGCAATTTACCAACGCACTGCAACAGGTCCGCTATCCGCCGACTAGGGCCGCTTACAAATCCCCTTTGGCGCAATCGCGCATGGTCATGTTAACGGGTGCCACCTACGTCGACCCCGACCTTAGTTGGAGATATGAGATCGGTCCCGCCGGAACGACCTTTGTGACCGGGACTGCACTGGGGGCGGAATATGAAGGCACCCTCTGGATCGGATCGTCGCGTGCCTTCTCACAGGTTGGGGCGAATGGAGGCAGCCTTTATCGCTTAAAAATGACACCCGACCGGCAGCATGTGGATGTCAGTGCCGACCCACGCTTGGCCGACCGTGTCGCCGACAACCTATTCCGTGCGCAGAAATTCGATGGCACTGAGAGCGAGAGCCTGCAAATTGGCAGGGGTTTCGGCACGACACCGGATATTGAGCAGGGGCCGGACGGCAACCTCTACGTCGTCTCTGTCACTGATAATGCCATCTACAAGATCAGTCGCGCCCCGTAATCCATTGCAAAGAATGGACCCGTCTCGAACGGCAAAAACCCGCCACTAACGGGCCTGACAGGCTTCCAAAACCTGTCAGGTCTGTTTCTTTATATATACTCATGCGGGGCAACTTGCACCAAAATAACGCACTGAGTGTCCGCATTACCCCGTATTTTGCCAGTATTATAGCCTATATTATTGAAAGCATTCATTTATCTGCCTAGGCATGATTGATGCTCAGAGTTAAGCACAAAGATGTTTTCGGATGCAACCACAACCACTATGATCGAAGTCAATCGCCTAAACTTTTCTTGGGTAGTCTAAAATAGACCGGCATCCAAAAACATAAATAACAGGTAGTCAATCATGACGGCAATCAACTCTTACCCTCCCACGTCCCATCCCGGCCTAATCGCCTGGGTGGATGAGATAGCGGCTCTTTGCCAGCCAGACCAAATCCATTGGTGTGACGGTTCGAAAGAGGAATATGACCGGCTGTGTGAGGAGATGGTGACCTCCGGCACCTTCATACGGCTCAACCCGGAAAAGCGCCCCAATAGTTTCCTATGCCGGTCCGACCCATCGGATGTGGCCCGCGTCGAGGACAAAACCTATATTTGCAGCAAAGACAAGGATGATGCAGGCCCGACCAACAATTGGGCAGACCCTGAAAAAATGAAGGAAACACTGGCCGGACTATTCAAAGGCAGTATGCGCGGGCGGACCTTGTATGTCGTTCCCTTCTCCATGGGTCCAATCGGTTCGCCCATTGCCCACATCGGTGTGGAACTGACCGATTCCCCCTATGTGGCTGTGAATATGCGCATCATGACCCGCATGGGCAGCAAAGTTTTAGAACAGCTTGGCGTTGACGGTGATTTCGTGCCGTGCCTCCATTCCGTCGGCAAACCCCTTGAGCCGGGGGAGCAGGACATCCCTTGGCCCTGCAATAAAACGACAAAGTATATCGTCCATTTTCCCGAAACCCGCGAAATTTGGTCTTACGGTTCGGGCTATGGCGGCAATGCCCTGTTGGGCAAAAAGTGTTTCGCCCTGCGCATCGCCTCCACGATTGCACGGGCGGAAGGTTGGCTTGCCGAACATATGCTCATCCTCGGCATTGAATCGCCGGAAGGCGAAAAGACCTATATTGCCGCCGCTTTCCCTAGCGCTTGTGGCAAGACCAATCTGGCGATGCTGGTTCCGCCCGATGCGTTCAGGGGCTGGAAAATCACCACCATCGGTGACGACATTGCCTGGATCAAACCGGGTAAGGACGGTCGCCTTTACGCGATCAACCCGGAGGCGGGATTTTTTGGCGTGGCACCGGGCACTTCCGACCAATCCAACCCCAACGCGATGGCGAGCCTGCACGGCAACTGCATTTTCACCAATGTCGGCCTGACGCCGGACGGCGATGTCTGGTGGGAAGGCATGACCAAGCAACCGCCTGAGCATTTGATTGACTGGCAGGGCAAAGCATGGACCCCGCAGATTGCCGAGGAAACCGGTGCCAAAGCCGCCCATGCGAATGCCCGTTTCACTGCGCCGGCCACTCAATGCCCGTCCATCGATCCGGCTTGGGAAGACCCGCAGGGCGTGCCGATCTCAGCGTTCATCTTCGGCGGCAGGCGGGCGACGACGGTGCCGTTGGTGTTTGAATCCTTCAACTGGAATTACGGGGTTTATGCGGCTGCCACCCTAGGCTCAGAAATGACGGCAGCGGCATTTGGCAAAATCGGCGAGGTGCGCCGCGACCCCATGGGCATGTTGCCTTTCTGCGGCTATCACATGGGCGATTACTTCAACCACTGGTTGCAGATGGGCCACATCATCGAACACCCGCCGCATATTTTCTGCGTGAACTGGTTCCGCCTTGACGGGCAGGGCAATTTCATGTGGCCGGGATTCGGCGAAAACATGCGTGTGCTGAAATGGATCGTGGATCGGGTTCGCGGGTGTGTCGGTGCGCGCCAGACTTCATTGGGTTGGATGCCGCGTTACGAGGATATGGATTGGAATGGCCTGCCCGACATCTCACCGGATTATTTCAATGAGCTGATGAAAGTGGATACCGAGCGGTGGCAGCAGGAACTCAATTTACATGCGGAACTCTTCGAAAAGCTCCAAGAGCGTCTGCCCAAGCAATTGGTGTTAAAAAGGGAGTTGATGAAAATGAGGCTATGGAGTTGACCGAGAGTGGATTCCATTTCATTCACCAGCGAACATACTTGCAACTAAAATGAGGATAAGCCCATGTCACAAGATACCTTGACGGTCACCCAGTCACGCACCGGGTTAACCGCTGAACTTCCCATTCTTGAAGGCACATTGGGCCAGCCAACGGTCGATATCACTGCTTTCAATTCCAAGTTTGGGTATTTTAGCTACGACCCCGGTTTTGTCTCCACCGCCAGTTGCAAAAGTGAAATCACCTATATTGACGGTGATGCCGGCATATTGCTGCATAGGGGGTATCCAATCGAACAACTGGCCGAGCGTGGCACCTTTTTGGAAACCGCCTATCTGTTGATTAATGGCGAATTGCCGACCAAGCACGAACTGGACGGGTTTAATCAAGAAGTAAGCCGCGAGGCGATGATTCACGAAGCGCTGAGGCATTTCTTTTCGGGGTTCCACTATGATGCCCATCCGATGGCGATGATGGTTGGCGTGGTGGGGTCGCTGTCCGCTTTTTACCATAGCCAAATCGACATGAACCGGCGCGACCATCGGCGTATCTCGGCCATTCGCCTGTTGGCAAAAATGCCGACCATCGCCGCAGCGTGTTACCGGCACTCCATTGGCATGCCCTTCGTCTATCCCAGGGGCGACCGCAGTTACTGCGAAAACTTCCTCAACATGATGTTTTCGGTGCCGGGGCAGAATTACCCCCTTGACCCCATCGCAGCCAAGGTGCTTAACCTGCTATTTATCCTGCACGCCGACCATGAGCAAAATGCCAGCACCTCGACGGTGCGCCTGGCCAGCAGCACAGGTGCCAACCCTTACGCCTGCATTGCCGCCGGCATAGCGGCATTGTGGGGCCCGGCCCACGGCGGCGCCAACGAGGCGGTCATCAAAATGCTGACTGAAATTGGCGATCCGAGCCGGATTCCAGAATACATCGCCCGTGCCAAAGACAAGAACGACCCGTTCAAACTGATGGGGTTCGGCCACCGTGTCTACAAGAATTTCGACCCGCGAGCCACCATCATCCGCAAGGCCTGTTATGCGGTATTGGAGAAATTGGACTTTTCCGACCCGCTATTCAACTTGGCCCTTGAATTGGAGGAAATAGCGCTTAAAGACGAGTATTTCATCGAGCGCAAACTATACCCCAACGTGGATTTCTATTCAGGCATCATCTACAAAGCTTTGGGGATACCGGTCGAAATGTTCACCGTCATGTTTGCCATTGCCCGGACCGCCGGCTGGACGGCTCATTGGCTGGAAATGAAGGACGAGCCGGTCCAGCGCATCGCCCGTCCGCGCCAACTCTATGTCGGCGTTCCCCCGCGCGAGTATGTGCCGATTGAAAAGCGGTAAGCCATAGTTCATGGCGTTTTCCGCGTGACGGACATCACGTCCCCATAGCTGAAGAAACGGTAGCCCTGTTTGACGGCATGTCGGTAGGCCGCCATGGTTTGCGCGTAGCCGGCGAAGGAGCATACCAGGATCAATAGGGTTGATTCCGGCAAATGAAAATTGGTCAGCATGGCATCCACGCACTGAAAACGGAAGCCGGGCCGGATGAATAGCCGTGTCTCCCCCCGGAATGCCCGCAATTCGCCGGATAGTGACGCGCTTTCCAGTGTTCTCACGACGGTGGTGCCCACTGCCACCACCCGGCCGCCTTTGGCCCGCGCCGCATGGATTTTTTCCACTGCAAGTTCGTCCACCTCGCAAAATTCCGCATGCATTCGATGATCGTCGAGATTTTCCACGCGCAATGGCTGGAAAGTCCCGCTGCCTACATGTAGGGTCAGATAAACCTTTTCCACCCCCATCGCTTCCAGTCGCGCCAGCATGGCCTCGTCGAAATGCAAGCCGGCGGTGGGTGCTGCCACTGCGCCGGCGTTGCGGGCATAAACCGTCTGGTAACGCTCGCGGTCTTCAACACCGTCTGCCCGATCAATATAAGGCGGCAAGGGGATATGCCCGACTTTATCGAGTAGGTCGGGGAGGTCCAAGTCCAATGATTCAACTTGGAACAGATCGTCCTCCCTTCCTGTTACAAGCAGTCGGTGGCCTCCATCAATCAGCAGTTCTGTCCCCGGAGGCGGCGATTTGCTGGCGCGGATATGGGCATGGGCATGGCGTTTGTCCGTCATACGCTCGATCAAGATTTCGATCTTTCCGCCGGTGGCCTTGTGCCCATGAAGCCTCGCCGGTATCACTCTTGTATCGTTGAATACCAACAGGTCGCCGGGTTGCAACAACTTCGGGAAATCGGCAAACATCAAATCCTTGACCAATCCGGTGTCCCCGTCCAGTTCTAACATCCGGCTGGCGGAGCGTTCAGGTAACGGGATTTGGGCGATTAGCCGTTGCGGCAAGTCGTAGAAGAAGTCGCTTTTTTGCACAATTTTATGACGGGAAGACTGAATCCCGGTGTTTCCAGTATCCTGGGGCTTGCCGCAAATGCATGATAGCGATAATCTCAAGAGTCTCTTTTTCTATTCGATATATCACAGCATATGGAAAATGGGGCAGTTTCATCAGCTTCCCGCAAGGCATCTTTATTCCAGAGCAATACAATCAAGTGTATTTGCCTCTTAATTGCTGTATTACGGTGTCGTTATCGACAAGTCCAGTGGTTCCGTTGTCCATTGCATCACAGCGCCTGTGTATTTCATCCATCCATTCCTGCGAGATAGTAAATTCTTCCTCAAAATCTAAAGTTTCAAGTAAGGTTTCAGCAATTAAGGCCCGAGATGCCGAATCTAATTGCATAGCGTCATCAATGATTTGCCTTGGATCTGATTTCATAGGGTTACTCCACAAGATTTATCAAGTAGTTATTGGATATTGAAACCGCTGTATCTTAACAAACCCCAACACCCCCACCAAAACCCCGATCACCAGCCAATCCCCAAAAAAGATATAAGGCGTCGCGCCGGACATTGGGGTTATCTCTGCAGTTATGGAGGTTTGTACAAACATCGGGGCTTGGCTGATGATCTTGCCATCGGGGGAAATGGCGGCGGTGATGCCGGTATTGGTGGCGCGCACCAGATAGCGCCCGCTTTCCATGGCCCTCATGCGGGCTATTTGCACATGTTGACGGGGCGCCATGGAATCGCCGAACCAAGCGTCATTGGTGACATTGACGAGGTAGGCAGCCTGCGGGAGGGCATCACGGGCTTCGTGTCCGAATACATCTTCATAGCAAATGGACGCAGCCACCGGGTAGCCCGCCGCTTGTATCGGTTCTTGGCCTTTTTCCCCAGATGCGAAGTCGGCTAGGGGTATTTCTAAAATTTTCAACACCCATCCAAAGACATGCCTAAACGGAAGGTATTCGCCAAAAGGCACCAAATGGCGTTTTAAATACGTACCCGGTTTTTCGGCCACGCTGACCATGGCATTGTAGTAACGTTGGGTAGTCAAATCGTACCAAGGCATGCCGATGATCAAATCGGTATTATGTGGGGCGGCTTCCTTCCGAAGATCGACTAGCCAAGTGTCCTTCACTTGGTGGTAATAAGCGGGGATGGCGGTTTCCGGCCAGACGACGAGCCGGGCATCCCAGTGCTGGCGGGTCATCCCTGCGTAAAGTTCCAGGGTGGCGAGCTGGAATTCGGGTTGCCATTTCTGGTTTTGGGGGACGTTGCCTTGTAGCAGGGCGACTTTGAAGGGTGGGCCAGCGGGTTGCGTCCATTGGATGCGGCCCAACCAGGCGCAACTGACGATGAGAATGCCTATGCCCATCATCGCACTGCGCCGCCGCCAGTCGTTGCGGTCAAGTACGGACAGGCTGAGTCCGGCCAGCAAAGCGACCGCCAGGCTTACGCCATGGACGCCAAGCAAGGGTGCGAGGCCGTGGCCCAAGGGTGTGTCCACTTGGCTGGAACCGACCTGTAACCAGGGAAAATCGGCGATGAACCATCCCCTAAGCCACTCGAAAATGATCCAGAAGGCAGGGAACGCGACTAGGAGTTTGATGTGTTTGCCATAGTCCCCAAACAGGTACACCGCCAGCCAGCCGGCCAATGCGGGATAACAGGACAAAATCAGCACGAACAAGGCAGTCAACCCTCCGGCTTCAAGCGCACTGGCGCCGCCGTAATCGTGCATGCTGAAATAAACCCAGGATATGCCCACCCCGAATTGCGCCATGCCGAATAAGTAGCCGCGTAAGAACGCTTGGAAAGGCGTGGCTTTAAGCCAAGATCCAAACAACAAGACAAGACAAACCGGGGCCAGCCAAGGCCAGTCGAAGGGGGAAAAGGAAAAGGGCAGCAACAAACCGCCCAGCAAGGCCAGTAAGTAGGGAATCAGGCGGCGCATAGAGTTACCACTTTTAAACGCTTGGGTATTCAATTTGTCATGGGGCATCAAGATTCCCCTTTCATTGTAGGTATTTGAACAACCCCAAAATCCACCATACTGCAATCTACGGATAACATCCCTTCAAGGGATGTTATCCGTATTTCCAGGGAATTCCTAATCCCCCGCATATTCTTCGCCAGTGTCGTGTTCCGAAAGGATCACCAGTTTAAGCAAGTGTACCCGCCGGTTGTCTGCATGCAATACCACGAAGCGGTAACGGCCGAAATCCACCTTTTCGCCCCGGCTAGGCAGATGGCCAAGCTTGTGGACAATCAGCCCTCCCACCGTGTCGAACTCTTCGTCGCTAAGATCGGAATTAAAATATTCATTGAATTCGTCGATGGGCGTCAATGCCTTGAGGGTGTATTCTTCGGCGCTTTTGCGGAATATGTATTCTTCTTCCCCAAAATCGTGTTCGTCCTCAATATCGCCGACGATTTGTTCCAGCACATCCTCAATCGTCACCAACCCTGCCGCCGCGCCGTATTCGTCAACGACGATGGCCATGTGGCTGCGGGTTGCGCGAAATTCGCGTAGCAACACGTTCAGGCGTTTGCTTTCCGGCACGAACTGGGCTTGGCGCATGATGTCCTTGACCAGCAATGAGCGGTTTTTCATGCTGTGGCCTAATAAATCCTTCACCAGCAAGATGCCCACCACCTCGGTCCTGTCCTCGCCGATGACCGGGTAGCGGGAATGGGCGGACTCAATGACTAGGGGGAAAATGGTATCCAATTCAGAATCTTGGGGAACAACCACCATTTGCACGCGGGGAATCATGATGTCGCGCACACGCAGTTCCGAAAATTGCATGACGCCTTCGATCATGGATAGTGCTTCGGGGTCGATGACATGGCGTTTCTGCGCGTCACGCAGGAAAACCAACAAATCCTCCCGGTCTTCAGGTTCGCCGGTCAGAAACAGCCCAAACCGCTCCAACCAACTACGATGCTCCCCGGTATGTTCCTCGCTCATGAATCCGCCTCTTCGTAAGGGTTGGGGAATCCCAATCCGTTCATTATGGCGATTTCTTCGGACTCCATTATGACAGCCTCTTGTTCATCAATGTGATCGTAACCTTGTAAATGTAAGACACCATGCACCACCATGTGCGCCCAGTGGGCTTGCAAGCTTTTGCCTTGCTCCTTAGCCTCCCGCTCGACAACCGGGGCGCAGATCAACAAATCACCCAATATTTCCATCTTCATGCCGGGCGGGTCTACAAATGGAAAGCTGAGTACATTGGTTGGCCCTGTCTTCCCGCGATAATGCCGGTTCAACCCGGCACTTTCTTCTTCATCCACCACGCGGATGACAATTTCGGCACTTTCCCGGCGTGTCGCGGTAGTTGCCCAATGGGAGAATTGTTGTTCGGAGGGCAGGGAAGGGGAGGCGCAAGCGTTTTGCAGTTCAACGTGAATCATGAGTCCGCTCATAAGTTTCGTAGGCCGAAACAATGCGTTGCACCAGAGGGTGGCGCACCACATCCTGGGCCGTGAAGAAGGTGAAACTGATTCCGTCAACCTCGCGCAATACTTCGATCACCTGGCGCAAGCCAGACTCCTTGTTGCGGGGCAAGTCCACTTGGGTGATGTCGCCGGTGATGACGGCCTTGGAACCGAAGCCGACACGGGTCAGGAACATCTTGATTTGTTCGACGGTGGTGTTCTGGGCTTCGTCCAGGATGATGAATGAATCGTTCAACGTCCGTCCGCGCATGAAGGCCAAGGGTGCCACTTCGATGATGTTGCGCTCCATCAGCTTGGCAACCCGTTCAAAACCCAGCATTTCGTAAAGCGCATCGTAGAGGGGGCGCAAATAAGGATCGACTTTCTGGGCCATGTCGCCCGGCAGGAAGCCCAATTTTTCGCCGGCTTCGACTGCGGGACGCGCAAGGATCAACCGGCGCACTTCCTCCCGTTCCAGCGCCGCCACGGCACAGGCGACGGCGAGGTAAGTCTTGCCCGTGCCGGCCGGGCCCACGCCGAAGCTCATGTCGAATTGCTGGATGTTTTTAAGATATTTCTGTTGATTGAACCCACGCGCACGGATGATGCCGCGCTTGGTGCGCACCAGGGTCGAATCTTCTTCGGTCAATTCCGCCTGGGCCAGCAGAGCGTCCAGATTCGATTCTTGCAAGGTCAAATGCACACGTTCCGGGCTGATGATCTCATCCACCGCCGCATCAAACAGATTATGGATGATGCGAGATGCCGCTTGCGCCGGCTTGGCCGAGCCAATAATCTGGAAGTGGTTGCCCCGATTGGCAATTTCCACCCCTAGCCGTCGCTCTATATGACGTAAATTCTCATCGAACTGACCACAAAGGCTGGCGAGCCTTTCGTTGTCGTCCGGCTCCAGGGTGAATTGCAGGTTGTTGGGATGGCTGGACAAGTTAGGCGGTCATGACTTTGGGTATTTGGGAAAACAGGCCGCCGTCGACGGGCGCATCGGCCAATCTCCCACGCAAGGAGTTGGGCAAAGCCTCGGTGATTGACACATCGACGAATTGGCCCACGAGTTTGGGATGCCCGGTGAAATTCACCACCCGGTTGTTTTCGGTCCGACCGCTCATCTGGGCGTAATCTTTTTTCGATACGCCCTCCACCAGAACCCGTTGCCTAGTGCCGACCATCTTCCGCGAAATCCCGGCAGCCATCGCGGCGATGCGGTTTTGGAGCCGGGAGAGGCGTTCGCGTTTGCGCTCGATGGCCACACCGTCGGGCATGTCTGCCGCCGGAGTGCCGGGCCTGGCGCTGTAGATGAAGCTGAACGAAAGGTCAAACCCCAGGGTTTCAATCAGGCTCATGGTCTGCTCAAAATCCTCGTCGGACTCGCCGGGAAAGCCAATGATAAAATCCGAGGACAGGCTGATATTGGGCCGCACTTCACGCAGGCGGCGGATTTTATCCATGTAATCTTCACGGGTGTGTCCGCGTTTCATCAGGGAAAGTATCCGATTGCTCCCACTTTGCACCGGCAGGTGGAGATGATCCACTAACTGGGGTATCTCGGCGTAGGCTTCAATCAGGCTGTCGGAGAATTCCACCGGATGCGACGTGGTGTAGCGGATGCGGTCTATGCCTTCGATGGCGGCGACATAATAGAGTAGCAGGGCGAAGTCGGCAATGTCCCCGTCACTGGTCCCGCCCCGGTAGGCGTTGACATTCTGCCCGAGAAGATTGACTTCACGCACGCCTTGACGGGCGAGGGTTGCAATTTCCGCCACCACATCGTCCACTGGGCGGCTGACTTCCTCGCCTCTGGTGTAGGGTACGACGCAGAAAGTGCAGTATTTGCTGCACCCTTCCATCACCGAGACGAAAGCCTTCACGCCCTCGGCGCGGGGTTCGGGGAGTGCGTCGAATTTTTCAATTTCCGGGAAGGAAATGTCCATGACCGGCTTGCGTTCGGCGCGGGCCTGATCCAGCAATTGCGGTAAGCGATGCAGGGTTTGCGGGCCAAACACCATGTCCACAAAGGGTGCGCGTTTTTGCAAGGCTTCCCCTTCTTGGCTGGCGACGCAACCGCCCACGCCTATCATCACCTCGGGGCGCTTTTCCTTCAATGGCCGCCAACGGCCCAGTGCGGAAAAGACTTTTTCCTGGGCTTTCTCGCGGATTGAGCAGGTATTGAGCAGCAACACATCGGCCTGGCTGGGGTCGCTGGTGAGTTCGTAGCCATGGGATGCTTGCAACACATCCCGCATTTTGGCGGAATCGTATTCGTTCATCTGGCAACCGAACGTTTCGATATACAACTTTTTGGGCATGGAAGGTAAAGCTTAGTATCCCTGAATTTTTGATGAAACTATTCTACCAGATTCAAGCAAATCCTTGCGCCTTGTCAAGCAGGATTAATTCCGCCTCGCTGAAACCCGCTAGACGGCGCAGTTCCAAATTGAACGGACCCCGCGCCTGGCCTTTCATATGGCGGTCGATCAGCTTGAAATATTCCTGCTCAGGGTTCAAGCCGCGCTGCCCGCAAATCCACTGGAACCAACGCGAACCCAGGGCGACATGACCCACCTCGTCAGTCAAGATACGCTCCAGGATTTTGACGCTGGCCGCATCGCCTACGTTTTGCAGTTTGACGATCATGCCCGGTGTCACGTCCAAGCCACGCGCTTCCATGAAGCGGGGCACCAGCGCCATTCGCGCCAACACATCGTAAGCAGTGTCGGTGGCGATGCCCCACAGTCCCGCATGGGCGGGCAAATCGCCATACTCCGCGCCGAACTCCCGCAACCTTCCGCGCAGAAGTTCAAAGTGCTGTGCTTCCTCTTCCGCCACCCCTAGCCAATCTAGGTAATATTGCTTTGGCATTTCCCGAAACCGATAAAGGTGGTCCCACGCCAATTGTATCGCGCTGAATTCGATATGCGCCACAGCATGAAGCAAGGCCACTTTCCCTTCCTTGCTGCCCAGTTTACGCTTGGGCAGTTCGCGGGGATCGACGAGAATAGGCCGGTCGGGAAATCGGGCGGATTCTGGGGGCAGGGGAGGGGATTCGTCTGGTTCCAGGCTCAATTCGTTGCGTTGGCAATGCCGCCATGCTTGGTGCGTGAGGCATAGTTTGGTTTCGACATCGGCGGTGGTTAGAATCTGCAAGGCGAGGGAGGAGAGGTTGGTCATTACGGCGTTTTCAACATCAGAGAGTTACTTGATTGGGCATGTTATTTTGCGAGGATATTCATTTAATCAATGGTTTGTTTGGATGTCCATTATTATTTGAATTATTTTAAACATGAAAACGCTGTAAAAGGCGCAACGTAAATCGCTCTTCGTTGTGCGAGGCTTTCCTTGCCTTTGATTTTGGGGCGCAGCCGAAAATTAATGCCGGAATGATGTGGCTTCAGCCAAGGAGTGTGGGCATGGCCTTATCATGCCCACCGTCCAAGCCGGTTCCGCGTGGGCAAACGATAGAGCCGTTTGCCCACCCTGCCGGGCCGGTTCCCAAGTTCCTACTTGGGAACCTTTGCGTTTCAAGCTCTAGCTTGCCGTGGCTAGGGAAGCAGAGCTTCAAGGGACCGCGTTCCCAAGCTGGAGCTCTCGCCGTTATACACAAGTGTAAGAGGCCCGTCATTCCGGCATGGACTGCCGGAATCCAGTCACAAGGATGTGAACCTAGGGGCTGGCAACTTACCTGAATCAAGCACTTGTGCAAGCGGCAAGTTACCGTCCTTAGGCT
>CAIODU010000010.1 GCA_903857165.1 uncultured Methylococcaceae bacterium
ATCATCAAACAGGTGATGGGCTTCCGCCAGTTCCTGTTGCGTGGATTGAAGGCCGTGACGGGGGAATGGACGCTGGTCTGCATCGCCTACAATTTGAAGCGGCTCCATGTGCTGGCGGGATAACTTTGCCCAAAGGGAAGGGAAAGCCGCATTAATGTCGAAAAACGCCCTATAAAGGGGCGAATTAAGGCGTGGCAATCGTTTTTCAGCCTTTTTGAGGAAGGAAAACTGTCGTACAACTCTAAGTCGGAATTCGAAATGATCCGCGTTGTTATTTAAAAACACCAAATAAAGCCCTTGTAAAATAGTATAAGTAATCATACGTATTTACATTTTTTTGCCATCAAAGTATTCTCCCGCTCTAACACGATAAAGCCGAAGCTACCGTAAGGTGGCGACAGAAAGTTACGGATCCTGAAACCGAGGAAAGCCGGACTGCCGAATGTGACTTCTTGAACGTCAAGGGCTTAAACCCCCAATGGGGCGACCTGCGGCCATTGAAATTCTTATCCTTTTACCCTTTTACAAGTGAAGAGAAATTGACATGAGTGACAAAAACATCAATCAGGAATTAGATAATCTCCGTCAGCGACTTGATAGATTGGAATCTGCGTCGTCTCCAGATAATCTACAAAAACCAGCATCATGCAATTGCAACGAGGCCGAGGCAGTTACGCAAACAGCGACGAAAGCCCATGTCAATGCGGCCGGGGAAATGAGTGCCGCAGAACATTCAGAGTATGGGGCCGCGCTTGCTGGGATTACACGAGGACGGGCCACCATCGATTCAACCAGGAATGACAATGGTTTCCTTGGCTGTGTTTACGGAGTATATCGGGGAACTTCGAATTTAAGAGTGTTCAGCCATTCTTCTACTGCCCAGGCTTTTGCAAATCTTCGCGTACCTCCGCGAACGGAGGCGTTTAGCATCATTGTCGGTCACGGCGCGCCGGGCATTATTGTCTGTGGCACCGGGCAAATAATCGATGGTGTTGCAAAGTATATAGCGGCGTCCAACGAGACAACCTGGAGGCCGCTTGCTTCTCCAGGGATCACCGGAACGCAGTTAACCCTGTTCGGGTGCAATGTGGCAGCTGGGGCCGCAGGGGTAAACCTGCTTCGACGCGTCGCACTGGCTGTTCGCAAACCTGTTGGTGGTTGGACCGGCACTGTGTGGTGTGGCGGAGGTAGGGTTTGGGGTGATGGAACGTACGTTCTGGTACGGCCGGGCAGTGCGGTTGAAGTCGTTGAAGCGCCAGACATGTACAGCGAGAGATATCCAATGAATGTCCTACGAGTTGCGTCTTATGAAGGTTTCGAAGAGATTCCGATTGGCCATGTAAAGTCGGTGAATTTTACTCCAATTGGGAGCTTGTCGATTGAGGGCTTGCCGGCTGGAAAGGCTGTTCACGCAGAAAAAAGTGATGCTGCGGACTTGCTCAACGTCATTGACTTCGAGAATCCATTTGTTACCGAGGATGTGCCGGGAGCAATTCTGGTTGGAATGCTGACAGTCACTTCCGAGACCAAAGCCAAAGATCATCACGTCCATTCATTCCGGGTATTGGGTTCTTCGCTGCTCCAGGATGTCGTCTTCCCAAATACCTATTACCATGTGTCGCAGGATCTGCACACGATGCTTTCAAAATGAAAGCGACCTCCGCCCCGGCTTAACGCGGTAAGGCGCATTAGCATTTTAGCGTAATGCGCCGTATGGATCGGGGCAGTCGTTCGGCGGAATGCGCGAAAATGCCATTTCGCACTCCGCCCGACATTCCGCACCACTAGCATAACGCTTTGATAATACAAGATTAGATTTTTCCTAAAAAGTGGTCACGAAAAAATTAGTCTCAAAAAAATCAGGTGATTGCGAAAAGGGGTGCGGAATGTCGGCTTCGCAGGCTATTTGTCCGCCAGGCACGGAATCGATCCGGCTGGTTGCTCTTCCAAAAAAATTAAAAGGGTATTTCCAATGAACTCTGAAGTCAACAATCCCGGCGAAGCCGAAACTACGGGTCGCTTTATCGTCACGTTTCGTGAGGGTGCTCACACCCATGGCATAGCCGCGCTGCTGAAAAGCACCGGCCTGAGCCAAGCCAACCTCATGCGCAGCGCCGAATTCGCCGAAACCGGTATCGACATGAAGCAGCTGCCCAGCGATGGCGGCGCGATACTTGAGAACCTCGGCATGGCCGTGGTCAACATTGCCCCGGACGCCGCGGTGTCGCTGGGGTTGGAAGCCGGAGAGGAATCGGCGATCCTGGCCGTCGAGCCGGAAGGCTTGATGTATGCGCTGAGCGAGCTGAATGGCCTGTCCTTGGACTACTTGCGCGGCTTCCGGGATGCCTCGCAAAGTCTGTACGCTTCGGCCGCCAGCGGCCCCGGCGAGGCGGGGGAAGGCGCCGATTTCGAGGCGGCGGGATTCGTTGACAGCGCCACCCACACCTGGGGCCTACTAGCCACCAAAGCCGCGACATCCCGGTTCACTGGCCAAGGCATCAAGGTAGCCGTGCTCGACACCGGCCTGTTCTTGGCCCACCCAGACTTCGCTGGCCGCCCGGTCGTGTCGAAATCCTTCATTGCCGGCGTGCTGAGCGCCAATGACGGGCACGGTCACGGCACCCACTGCACAGGTACGGCCTGCGGCCCGTTCAAGCCGGCCGTCGGGCCGCGTTACGGCGTTGCCCACAAGGCATCCATCTTCATCGGCAAGGTCTTGTCTGATCAAGGCAGCGGCGCTGATGGCGGCATCCTGGCAGGGATCGAGTGGGCCATCGCCAACAAGTGCCATGTGATCTCGATGTCGCTTGGGGCTAATGTCAAAACAACCACCACGTTCTATGAGACTGCGGGCGACCGGGCCTTGAACGCCGGATGCCTAATCGTCGCCGCTGCGGGCAACAATGCTAACCGCCCAGCGGGCGATTTCGGCTTCGTCGGCCGCCCGGCCAACAGCAAATCCTTCATGGCCGTGGGCGCGCTCGACGCGAACCTGCGCATGGGCTACTTCTCGGCCCGCGACACGGTCCTTGCCGCCGGCACGGCGGTAGATATCGCGGCGCCCGGCGTGGCGGTCTACTCGTCGTGGCTGATGCCGTTGCGTTACCGTAGCATCAGCGGTACGAGCATGGCGACGCCGCACGTCGCGGGCATCGCGGCGCTCTGGGCGCAGGCGTCCGGCGCCCGCGGCGGCGCGCTGTGGCAACGGGTGATCTCCAACGCACGCACACTCGGGCTCCCGAACGTCGATGTGGGCCGCGGTCTGGTGCAAGCCCCTTAATCTTTGCCGGTTGACCCTATGGTATAAAGGGTGTACCGTAGGTTATACGAAATACGCCCGTCGGGTAGGCATCTGTCAATTGCAGAGGTGTTAAAGCCGGCGGGCATCGCACTATAGGAGACACCCATGAGCGAACTCGCAAAACCGGAAATCGAAGTAATAATTACTGTTGCCCAAGACCGCCGGGCACATCTCAAACAACTCGCCTCGGAACTCCAGAGCAAGGGGTTCAAGGTCACCAACACGATGGAAGGCCTCGGAATGATTTCCGGCATGGCTGCGACCGACAACTTTGAGCAATTTAGAAACGTGGACGGCGTCGCGGCTGTCGAAGCCGCAGGCACGGTGCAATTGCCGCCACCTGACTACGAAATCCAGTAAAGAGGGTGAGTTTAAGCAAGCTAGGGGGCCGTGGAAGGATGCTGTGATGAACAAACCGCACCGTTCGCGAATGATGCGCCTCATTTGTCGGCACATCCACGACTGGCTTATCTCTGCAACGGCCCTGTGATGGCTCTATGTGATTTGTAGTGGGTAAATGCGATCCTATTAGCACGAACAGTGAAACATTATTCGCCATGGCCCTTGGCCTGCAATCACCCTGGCAGGCCTGGGAAATCGCCTTTGCCCCTGACGAATCCGGGCGCGAGGAATTGAACATCATGATCGTCTTTCCACCGGGTTCCCGGTTTGCCGGCGGGTTAGGGATGCCCTGTCCTGTCCATGACACGAAGGAGTCCTTCCCGTCTGCGGAGATAACCTTCGACCGCTTCCATAAAGTTTTCTTTGCTGGGTTCGTCATATTTATAAGCAATCCAATCATCAGAAAACTCAAAATCTAGCCTAAGCTTGTCTTTTCCTTCGGTTATAATTAACGCCATAGTCAAAATTCCTACTAATTATTAAAAATAGCTTCTTGCTCCTTGTCGTAAAGCTGCATTGGTTGCACCCGCCTCACCGATGGCAAAAGTCGCCACCGGGATTCCTTTCGGCATCTGCACGATGGAATAAACGGCAAGCCACCGGGCGTCGGGCCAAAGAAGAAACCGGGCCGCCAGCCGGGCGACCCACTGCCATTAAGTTAAGCCGTCATACCGGCATGGACCGCCGGTATCCAGATTGCAGGGACGTCCCCAAGCCCGCGCCATCCCTGGAGCCTGGGTTCCGGCGGTCCATGCCGGAACGACGATGTTTTGTTAACTTAATGGCAGTGAGCCGGGCGCCCCCGGCCACAGCCGCATGCCCACGCTCCCGGTGACGGGGACGATCCTCCATGCGCCCACGCACTGCGCGGTGTGTGACCGGGCTTTTGCTCGTTCCCAAGCTCCAGCTTGGGAATGCGGCCTTGGAAGCTCCTGCTTCCCTAGAAACAGTCAAGCAGGATATTGAAGACTTAAGGCGATTGCCAATAATGAACCCACCAAAGCTGAAATAAATTGTCCACGAAAATCACGAACAATCACCTAGCCAAGCTGGTGCTTGGCGTTCCTTCTGGGAGCGCCAAGCACCAGCTTGGCCTTCGGATGGGATGTTCTTTGTTGGATATCACCTAAGTGTTCCCAAGCCGGAGGAGCTTGGGAACCAGCCATCCCTTATATCTGGACGCTGGATTCCGGCATCCCTATCGGAATGACGGCGTTTTTGCAAAAATGAGAATTGCCGGCTCTCATCGAAAAATCCGCCTGTCACCCCTCCATTCCGGTACAATTCACTGATTATCCCAAGCATTCAACAGAGGTGAGCAGTGACCGTACCGGCCATGACACAAAGTGAAACCGAACAATTGGAGCGACTGACGAGTCTGGTCGCCGACATTCTCGCCGAGGCGAAACAACAGGGGGCCAGCGCGGCGGAGGCCGGGTTGAGCGTGGACCGGGGGCTTTCCGTCAACGTGCGCCTAGGCGAGGTGGAAACCATCGAGCATCATCGCAGCCAAGGCCTGGGGGTGACCGTTTACTTCGGGCAGAGCAAAGGCACTGCCAGCAGTTCCGACCTGAGCGCCCAAGCGGTGCGCGAAACCGTGGCCGCCGCTTGCCGGATCGCCAAATATGCGGCTGAGGACGAGTACGCGGGGCTTCCCGATGCCGAGTTGCTGGCCACGGAATTTCCCGACCTCGACCTCTACCATCCTTGGGACTTGGTGGTCGATGGCGCCATACAACTGGCCAAACGGTGCGAAGACGCGGCGCGTGGCTACCATCCCGACATCTCCAATTCCGAGGGTGCCAACCTGAATACCTACCAAGGGCTGCGCGTGGCCGGCAATAGCCTGGGGTTCTTGCACGGGTATCCCAGTAGCCGGCACAGCATGAGTTGTTCGGTGATTGGAGGGGTCGGCGATAATATGCAGCGGGATGACTGGTGGACGGTGGCGCGTGATGCCGCCGATTTGGAACCCGCCGAGTCAGTCGGCCGCAAGGCTGCGGAGCGAACGGTCCGCAGGCTGGGCGGGCAATCCTTGAGTACCCGGCATTGTCCGGTCATCTTTGCCGCCGAAGTGGCCGGGGGTTTGATTGGGCATTTCATCGGGGCGATTCGTGGCGGCAATCTGTACCGCAAATCAACCTTCCTGCTTGACCAGTTGGGCAAACCTGTTTTCCCCGGATTCATCCATATCCACGAGCAGCCCCATCTGCGCAAGGCGTTGGGCAGTGCGCCTTACGATGGCGAAGGTGTCGCCACCCATCCACATGACTTGGTCAAGGACGGCATTCTGGAATCTTATGTCCTAAGCACTTATTCCGCACGCAAGCTGGGTATGAAAACCACTGGCAATGCCGGCGGTGTCCACAATCTCATCCTCGATCCTGGTGAATTGGATTTGCCGAGTTTGCTGAAGAAAATGGGAACCGGCCTTTTGGTGAACGAGCTGATGGGCCAAGGCGTGAATATTGTCACGGGCGATTATTCCCGGGGGGCTGGGGGTTTCTGGGTCGAAAATGGCGAGATTCAATACCCGGTTGAGGAAATCACCATTGCCGGCAATCTTAAGGATATGTTGATGAATATTGTCACGGTAGGCAATGATGTCGATCTGCGAGGGAATACCCGGACCGGCTCGATCATGATGGAGGAATTGACGGTGGCGGGGAATTGAATGGAATATCCCATTTGTCTTTCAAATGGATAGTTCATTCTCTGCATAATCCGCCACCTGTTCCCCCACCGCCCAGCGAATGGCCTTGGCCCGCACTATCCCTACCCCCGCGACCTTCAGCAGTGCTTGCCCGTCGGCGGCGAGGACGGCTTCCACGTTGCCGAATTGCTCCAACAGGTTATGGGCGGTGTTTGGGCCTACGCCGGGGAGCGCTTGGAGTATCCGCAGTTGGGTTTTGCGCTTGCCCCTAGGGCGCTTGCCGTTGAACAGCCGTGGCGGGGTCTGGCTGGCTAGTGAATCAAACTGACGGTCTGCGTAGAGCATCAGCCGTGCGGTTTCCTCCGCGTCGAGGGAGCGGAGCATGGGGATGCCGAAAAACAAGGTGAGGGTGATGAGCGCCCCTTGCAGTGCCTCCCGCCGTATTCCACTGCTCATCAGGTCGTTTCCGTTGCCTTCCAGGATTATCGCCTTGTGCAAAGGCGACGCGGCAAGCCGGATGCCTTGTTCGAACAATCTTCCGTCTTTCAGCGAATTGGCGAAATCAAGCATGGTTTTGCGTTCAAACAATAGCCTTCCGTCGAGCAGATAGTCGCCCAATTGAAGGCGGCTTACCGTGACATTCACGCCTTCGTGGCGTTTTAGCGATTCGATGACCGGGGATTGCCTTTCGCGGTCATCGGCAAAAATATGGATCGGTGGATTTTTCAACAGAGCCTTGGGCGTCTTAGATATTGAGTGCAAAGCTTACCTGTGTCATATAATGCAAGGCAAGCCTTGCGCTCCCGAAAAAAATTCAAGGCGCATCTTGCACTCCTCACTCTTGGAGAATCCCATGCTCACGATCTACGACCTCAAGCCTCTTGGCGACCGCGATGTGATGGCGCAGGCGCTCGTTTTCATCGCTGTGGGGCTTTTCCTCGGCGGTGTCGTCGAAGATCAGCACGCCGTCATCCGCTTCGACGGCGCGGACGGCCGGCTTGACCAGTGCCCACAGGTCGCGCGAGGTGTAATCGGCCCCCGACAGGAACCGGGTGATTTGGTCATGGCTGACCGCATTGTCCAACAGCCGGGAAAGGCCGGTCGCGGTGGTCTGCGCGAACGAACTGATCAGGTAGTCGCTGTACAAATCTAAAAGAGGGTTTTTCATGGGACACGTTTCCAATAAGCCAGATCAACAGCGGCATTTTATGCCTTTATCAATGCCCGTGCGTAACATCAGTTAAATAAAACTAAATTACTGGCATCGAAGGTCGCAGCAACCTGTCGGAAATGATATAATTGTAGCTTGAAAAAACCAACAACATTTGCCCCTTATAAAGGAAACGTATAAACATGCGCTTCGATATGCTGCAAGGGGTTAATCTTCAACGAAAACTTGTTTTGAGCAAAGATTAAAAAATCTCCGCAAAACTATGCGCAATAGACTGCAACGATCCGTTGAACGGAATGGCTTTGCCAGCTTGTTAGTGCCAAGCATCTTGACCGGATGCAACCCGGCACCAACGCAAAACATACTCGGCTCTTATTTTCCCTCGTGGATATTCTGTATCGTTACAGGTCTGGTAATAACACTCATCGCCCGCAAAATATTGGTGGCGACGGGTATCGATAAAAGCTTGCCCGCGCCATTTTTGGTTTATCTTGCCATGACCGCCGCTTTTGCCTTCGCCGCTTGGCTTCTCTGGCTGGGTTAAACATGTTTCCGCAAACCCCAGAAAAACTCCGCACTTGGTTGTCACAGCTCGCCGCCGCCGTTTTCAGTGATGGCGCGAAACAGCACTATCGGTCTTGGATGGGTCGATTGGTCGCGCTGTCCGCCATCGCAGCGGCGGTATGGCTTGGGGCCTACACGGTCCAACGCATCGACCAGCAGCCAAGAACCCATGACGCCTTCCTGTATGCCGATACCGTCGGCATCGCGCCAGATGTCAGCGGCCGTATCATCCGCTTGCATGTCCGGGACAATCAGCGGGTCGCCAAGGGCGACCTCTTAGTGGAGATAGAGCCTGAACCTTTCGAGTTACGGGTGCGCCAAGCCCGCGCCCAAGTGGCGGCGTTGCAGGCACAGATTGCCCTGACCACCCGTCAAGTCGATGCACAATCCACCGGTGCCGATGCGGTTGCGACTCAAGTTGGCCGCGCCCGCTCCCAGCTTGCCTTGGCCCGCGAGACGATCGCAAGACTAGAGCCACTGTTGGAAAAAGGTTATGTGACATCCCAGCAAATCGATGAGGCCAGAACCAATGTACGGACCGCCGAAACCGCGCTGACCGCCTCCACCCAACAGGCCCGGCAAGCCCGGCAAGCGATAGGCGATACGGACAGCTTGGCGGCGCAACTAAACGGCACCCAGGCTTCCGCCGCCTTAGCCGAGCGTGATCTGCGCAACACCAAAATCCGCGCACCCTTCGACGGCTTAGTGGTGGGCCAAGATAGTGGCGAAGGTGCTTACGCGGCCATTGGACGCCCCATGTTTACCTTGATTAAAACCGATGAGTGGTATGCCGTCGGTAATTTCCGCGAAACTGAATTGCCACAGATTACCGTTGGCGCCCCGGCCACCGTCTGGTTGATGTCCGACCATAACCGTCCGATAAAAGGTCATGTGGATAGCCTAGGCTGGGGCGTTCGGCCAATGGATAGCGGCGGGCCTTCACTGCCAGCCGTGGGCAGAACGTTAAGTTGGGTTGTGGTGGCTCAACGCTTCCCGGTGCGTATCCGGCTCGACAACCCACCCGCGTCAGCAATGCGGATCGGGGCGACGGCTTCGGTCTTGGTGCGGCCCGGTGATGCCAAATAGGCTGGTGGGGACGATGCCTTCCTCCTTTATGGCTCTGTTGCGCGAAGAGTTGGCCCCACGGCCCGGTCGCCTTGCCGCTGTGTTGCGCATTGCCGGGAACTGTGCGGTAGTCGTCTGGATCGCAATGAAGTACCAGATTCCCTTGCCAGCGTACATGGCCTACCTCGTTTTCGTGTGCAGTCAGGAAGAGTCCACGAGCACCCTCTTAACTGGCTTGGTCGGCGTTTTGGCGACAACCATTGCAATTGCGTTGTCGCTGCTATTCTATATGCTCGATGCCGCAGAGCCTGCGCTTCGCCTGAGCTTGATGGCCTTAAGCTCCTTTGTCGGCATTTTCCTGATGCGTACCACTAAGCTGGGTCCCCTCGCCTTTCTGGCAAGTTTCGTCTTAGTGCTGTCGCAAACGCTCATTGACGGCATTCCCAACCTTGAGGCACTGACCCGGCTGATCCTTTGGCTTTGGGTGGTCGTCGCGGTTCCTAGCGTCGTCACTGCCTTAGTGAACTTGCTCATTGGCGAAAATCCGGCAACCTTGGCACGGCGAACGGCCCTTCGCTTGCTCGGAGACCTCGCCAAGGCGTTGCGCGGGGGTCAGTTTGGGCCACTGTCCAAGCAACAGGCAGGGGCGGTCAAGTTAGTCGAATTGCGCCACCGGGCTGGCCTGTTCAATTCGGATTTGCGTGGTGGGGCCGGGTTGGACACCCGGCTCATTGAGACGCTTATCGAATTGTTGGCACTGTATCGGCTATTGCCTGCCGACATGCCAACCGACGCACTTGTGCCCCTTGCCGAGGCTTGCGAACAATGCGCCGCAGCGCTCGCATCCGACGGGCATCAGGAGGGGGATGACCCAATGCCTGCGGACGAAATCTTGCAGGGTCTTTCCCCCCAAACCAGACCCGTCATCATCGCAATGGCAAATACCTTGGCTCGTTTGAGCAAAGGCATTTCCCAACGCCGAACTGTCACCGGCACACCGGGCGATCTTGAGGCTAAATCGCTGTTTGTTGAGGATGCTTTCAGCAATCCAGCCCATCTGCGGTTTGCCCTCAAGACCACGCTTGCCATCATGGCTGCTTATGTCTTCTATAGCGCAGCGGATTGGCAAGGCATCAGAACCTCGGTCACGACCTGTTTCTTCGTCGCTTTAGGGAGTCTGGGCGAGACCCTGCACAAACTGACGCTGCGCATGGTCGGCGCACTGATTGGCGGGCTTGTCGCCGCAGTTTGCATCGTGTTTATATTTCCCTTGATGGACGATATTGGTCAGCTTTGCTTGCTGATCTTTGCCGTCGCCGTCCCTTGCGCTTGGGTGGCGACCAGCAGCGCCCGCCTTTCTTACACCGGGATGCAGATCGCCTTCGCCTTCTTCATGGGTGTCCTGCATGACTACACGCCTTATGCCGATTATCCGAATGCGGCAGAACTCACCGTGTTGCGGGATCGCGTAGCTGGCATACTGTTGGGGAATCTGTTGATGTCCTTAATATTCAGTGTAGTTTGGCCCGTTAGTGCCAATGACCGGGCTAGGTTGTCCGTGGCGGCGGTGCTGCGCGGGCTGGGACAGCTTCTGGCAGACAAGTCGAGCCTACGGGAAGGTTCGCGCTTGGCCATCGCCCGTGCGCTAGGGGAAGCCCGTCGCTTTATCGGCATCGCCGCGTTCGAATCGGGAACCTTGTCTGCTCACGCAGGGTATGGTCAAACCGAAGGGGTGTCTCTCGATTCTTTAGACCGTCTGGTTGGCGCCACTTTCACGGTGGTCAATCAAGTACAACCAGGGCAAGACTGGAGCGAGGCGGTAACGGCGCAGGATGAGGCGGCTTCAGCGTGGTTTGCGAGTTATGCGGCAAGGATGACGGCGGAAGGAATGGCAGGATTGACCTCAACTCCTTTGAGGGGTTTGGACGCTTCCTTAGAGATGCATCCAGCCGATTCATCTTTATCCCCCCATCGCATAGCATACGAAGCTCGTCTTCTGCTGCACGCGGAAATCGAAAATGCCTCTGTTAGGGCGTAACCGTATGTTGAAGCGCTATCGAACGCTGATGTTGTTGACCGTGCTGGCTCTCACCGGCTGCGTTAAGGATAGGCTGGCGCTGGCCCCCAGTGCGCCAGAACAGCCTTGGGTTATTCCTCACCGGTCGGCAAAACCACCCCAACCGACAGCCGTCCCATCGGCGACATCAAATCCAGGCCATTCCGAATCTCCCTCGCTCAGTCCTTCAGCTAAGGCGGCAGATTATGGGATGGCAGAGTTTCCCGAAACGCACTGGGATAAGGGCGAGGCGACTAAGGGTAATGTGGTTGGCATTGATCGCGCCCGACACTATGATCTTGCCGCTTTGATCGATCTCGCCCAACGCAATAACCCTGGAACTCGCGAGGCATGGGAGCGGGCAAGACAAGCCGCCCTTGGTGTCGGCTTGGTGGAAAGCACCTATCTTCCCCAAATCTCGGCTGAAATCATTAGCGGTTTTCAGACAACCCCGCTGGCGATTCCGAAGTACCTCAATCCGAACGGCTATTTCACCACCGACACCCGCGAACTGATTCCATCGCTCGTAGCGAAATGGCTGCTCTTCGATTTTGGGCGGCGGGAAGGGATCGAGGCGGCAGCGCGGGCTAATTCTTTCGTTGCCAATGTCTCTTTCACTGGCGTTCACCAAAAAATCATCTATGCGGTCAGCCGGGAATATTTTGCCCTAGGCGCGGCACGCGCCCGCCTGCTAGTGGCGGAACAAGCCTTGAAAACAGCCAAAATCGTCCAAGATGCCAGCGAAATGCGAAGGGCCAATGGACTGGCAACGGTCGTCGAGCTTGCCCAGGCCAACCAGCAAACCGCCAAGGCACAATTCAACTTGGAACGGGCCAAAGGTGCCGAACATGCCGCCTATGCCGCGCTGATCGCCAGCATGGGCATTCCCCCAAAAACTGCCCTCGAAGTGGCGGACAGTTCGGACCTCGCCTTGCCGACCGAGCCTTCGGGCAGCATCGATCAACTGTTTCAAGATGCCTTGGCCAACCGGCCCGACATCATCGCCGCGTTGGGAAAGATAAAAGCCGCCGAAGCAACCCTGAAAAGTGCCGATGCAAGCTATTACCCGACCGTCAGTTTGATGGCACAAGCCTATGAAAACCTAGGGGGGTTCAGCACTAATGGGAGTCCTTTCTATTCCGTCAACCGACCAGGCGCCAATATCCTGTTGAAACTGGAATGGCCCTTGTTCGACGGCGGTGCGCGTGACACGCGGGTTGCAAGCGCCCGTTCGGAAATAGCCGCTGCCGAAATGGCATTGGATCAAACCAAAGTTGCCGCCGCCCAGCAAGTGACCGATGCCTACGACTCGCTTCAAACCGGCTTTGCCGAATATACTGCGGCTAAAGTGCTGACCGAAGCGTCCCAAACGGCCTATGATGCGGCACTGGATACCTACCGTTATGGCGTCGGGACTTATACCGATGTGGCCAATGCCGAAAACGCACTGACTCAGGCGCAATCAGAAAAGGTGACGGCTCATGCGAATATCTTTACCGCCGCCGCCGCTCTTGCCTTCGCAACCGGCGCTATATTGTCTCAGCCATGATTAAGGATGAGTTTGTTCCGGCGGAGATACCATTAATATCACTGGGAACTTTCGCCTAATTCGTGGTGGATAAGGCCGTAAGGCGGAACCATGGACGGGTTCCGCAGTATTTTGTCGGTTGAAATTTCTCATTCGGCGGATCACATACCTGTATCCGCCCTACATTTATAAAGCTTATTCATCACGTATAATGCCCCTAACTTCATTACACCATCAATCCCATGGAACAGCTTTCCCTACTGGAATTCAACGACACCCGACGACCAAATAAAGGTATAGATGGCAGAGTTGATTAAGATACATTCACTCGTTCCCAAGCTCCAGCTTGGGAATGCGGCCTTGAAGCTCCTGCTTCCCTAGAAACAGTCAAGCAGGAGCTTGAAGACTTAAGTGTCCCCAAGCCGGAGCTTCACTGCCATTAAGTTACGAAATGTAGCCCGTATGAAGCGAAGCGGAATACGGGTTTCCGAGCCACGACCATCCCGGATTACGCCGCAAAGCGGCTACATCCGGGCTACAACTTTTGCATTAACTTAATGGCAGTGAAGCCGGAGCTTGGGAACCAGCCAACCAAGCCCATGAAGACGGAAGCCGCCTACGCATTGTCAGCCGGTGAGATGGTGCGGGACTTAGAGGCAAAAATTGGATATGCTTTACCAAACACCCCTGTTTAAATCTTAAGGAGAAAACCCATGAAAACATCATTCGCTTACGGCTTATTGATTGGTCTATTTGCCATTGCCGGAAACTCTACGTTGGTTTATGCCGAACAACATGACCAAGAAGCCGGGCAGCATCTTGAGAAAGCCCAAGAAAGCAGCAAGAAAGGCGACGCACAAGGCGCGGCCGGTCATCTTGACGAAGCCAAACAGCATTTAAACCAAAGCAAGCCTTTTCCACAATCACCAAAGCAAATAACGGGAGAAAACCCGAAAGCAGAACACGAAAAAGCTACTTATGATGAAATTGGAAAAGCTAAAGGTCATGCTAAAAAGGGCGAAGCCACTGAAGCTGGCGAACATGCAAAAAATGCCAAGACTCATTTGAAACAAAAAGGGCAATCGAAATAAACAGTCGATCTAGCTAGCCGTTCAGATTACCGCTCATATGGTGGAAGTCTCCCGGTAATCGTTACCCTGCTCATCAAGCACGGGCGGCTTTGCTCGTTCCCAAGCTCCAGCTTGGGAATGCGGCCTTGAAGCTCCTGCTTCCCTAGAAACAGTCAAGCAGGAGCTTGTAGACTTAAGGGTTCCCAAGCCGGAGCTTCAAAGCCATTAACGTAACGATTTTTCCGTTCGCCCTGAGCCTGTCGAAGCCTGTCCTGAGCCTGTCGAAGGGTGGACGGAAAAATCCAAAATAAACACTTGACACCCCCCCGCCCCCCCGTGATTCACAATGGCGACAAATTCATTACCAATTGATTAGGCACTGGTTTTAAAAAGCGGTGATGGAGGCAGCAGTCACGACTGCATTTTCTGATTGTGTAACAAGGAATCGCCATGCCTTTCAACCGAGTCAATGCCACGCTCAACCCAGCCCAAATCGCAGAAATTCAAACTGCGCTCGGCAACATCTATGCAAACCTACCCTTCCTGATCGACCTCAAGCCCGAAGAACGCCAAGCCATGTTGAAGTTTGGCGAAAAAAATCGCTCGTTTGTCGTCAAAGCCGCTACGGTTGCCGAACAGAACCCCGACATCCTGCCGCGTAATTTCAATTTGGATGAAATGAAGTCGGATGTGTCTTTAATCGAAGACCTTTACCCCCTCGTCACCGCCGTCTCCAATCTGCTCGGCAAGCTGGAAGACACCTATTTCGCCGCTGGCAGCGAAGCCTATTCCGCCGCGCTGCTGGTCTACCAATATGCCAAGACCGCCAATGTTGCCACTGGCGTGTTGGAAAACGCCCTCAACGACCTCGGTCACCGTTTTGCCAAACACCCCAAGGGCAGCACTACCACGCCGCCCGACCCGCCAACCCCGCCCGACACATCGTCGGCAAAGGGCAACGGATAAATTTAGAAACCTATAAATATCATGCGAAGTGAATGAGGGTTTGCCATCGAATCCTGGCGAACCCACCGCGAACCCCGCCGCATGACGCACGGAGTAGCCGAAATAAACAGGCTATGGATAAGGATCAGCGGCGGACTCCAATGACATCATGGATGAACGTGGACAGGATCAATCACGGGATTTGTGGTATCATGGATGAATCTTTCAGGGTGAACGCCGGACCTGTCAAGTATCGGCGTTGCACATCGAAAGATGAACGATGCACCGGCAAGGGTTCAAACGACAGGGCCCGAGGGTGGGTCTTGAATCGGACAGGTTCAAGGGTGAACCTTTCGGCTAGGCGGGATAGGACGAGGGGATGAAGGAAGCGTTGTGCTATGTCTCGCTAGTGCCTTTTGGATGAGCGGGGGATAGCATAAGATTTTGAGATTCAGTTTAGATGATGTCATGTAAGTTTTCGTGTTTTTTAAATTCAAGGGGGAGTTATGAGATTTCTATTTGTTGTGCTTATCGCATTTATGATGACCGGTTGCGCGTTTAATAATTTAAAAGTCAACCCGGTTCCTGCCGATGTCTCCACAAAACTTACCGGTGGAGAAAAAAGGGGAATAATAGTTCAGATTCCATTTTCCGATGCTCGCCAAATCAATAAACGCTGTGGCATGCAGAAAAATGGATACAACATGGACACTGCCGATGCAATATGCACTGCTGATCCCGCCCAAAAATTAAGTGAACTGCTTGCACAGGAATTGCGGTCTGCTGGTTTTGTAGTTATGTCAAGCGATGATACAAGCAAACCTAGCATAGTTAAAATACAAGGATCATTAGTAAAATTCTTTGTAGAACCGGTTATTGGTTTTACGACGATTACACTAGAAACAGATATCCAATTAAAATTGACAGCGACATCAAATAGTGGATTGCTCGCGGAACGTGACTTTTTTGTAAAAGGCATAGAATCGGCAATGGTGTCTAGGGAGGCAAACTTTCAACTGGCGACGGATGATGCTGTAAAAAAAATAATCAAGGATATGGTAACAGCTATTCTGTCTTTGATGAATCGTCATCCATCCCTTGGTTCAAACAACCAAGATTTTATTATGACTTCAAAGCTATAAGGGGGTTATCATGAAATATATTACTATTGTTTTGATCTTTGCTTTTTTATTGGTCGGTTGCACATCACGCAAAGCCGTGGTTGATCCCAATGATATTGCAAAATATAACAGTGCCGATTGGACTGTCAAGAAAGAACCTGTAAAGGACAGCGATGTAAAATGATGTTTTTGTTTCGCCGTTTATTCTGCGCAATTTTAATCCTTTCGTTATCGGGCTGTGGTTGGAAGGTTACACCACCGCCCGGTTTCGATAACAATAAAAGGGAAAACAAAATTGCGGATCAGGTATTTCTTAAAGTCAACGATTCAGGTGTATTTTGGGGCGGAGGAAAGTTAGGTGAAATTGTTCGCGATACTTTGGTCGAAAACGGGGCATTCAAAGAGGTATATTATCCCGTAGAGCCTCGCAACCCACCACCTTTGCGCTTGACGATAGATGCAAAAGGCGCTGTGGATGAAGAAATTGGTTTGGGAACTGTTAAAAGTATAATTATAGGTGCGCTCTTCTTTATTCCTGTTGGCATCATCCGCTTTAATAAAGATTTCACTCTTGAAGCCGATGTTTCCTTGTTCAAGCAAAATAAGGAAATGCGTACTTTTAAAATCAAAAGTTCCACCGAAATATCCCATACCATGTTTTCTCATGCCAATGAATACGAACCGGAAGCTCGGCGCATAGCTTTCAAAGATTTGGGAAACAAGATAGTAGCGGAGTTAGGCAAGGCTCCTCAAGGTGGGGAGTAACGCGGTAAGGCGTATTCGTAGAGCGCAATAACGGCTATCATTTTGTGGGAGCCGCGCCCTCGCGGCGATGGAACAGGCGGGGAAAGCAAGCTTGAACCCAATCGCCGCGTGGGCGCGGCTCCCACAGATTTGGCTTAAGTTAATGGTTTTGAAGCCGGAGCTTGGGAACCAGCCAAATGAGAATTTCTGCCATCCGGGGGCAATGGCGTGATAGTCGATGACTATGTGGTATCATCCGCCGCAGAAATGAGCCACGTCCATGTGTGGGCCAGTGTGCTCAAGGTAAAGTAAAAGGATCTGCCCCCAATCCCCCGTCTTTCTTGTCCCCGCCTTATGGCCTCGACACGACAGTTTGGAAGTTCCGCAGTAGGCGACACCGCCAGCGGTCACGCTGGCCTTTATAGACAAGGCGCATATCATGAAATTGACGTTATCACCCAGAGTTGTTCGCGGCCCGTTCGCTTTTGCGTTTGGCTTTCTGTTGGCCCTGTGCCTGGGATTGGCGGGCTGTGCCTCGCCCCCGCTGGCATCCGGGTATGCCGCCAACCCGACCGACACCCCCAATGCCATTGACACGCAACAGGCGGTAGGCCGGGATAAGCCCGCGCCAGCGGGCGTTTCCGGCAAACTGGCCGGCCCAATGCCGGAAACGGTCGTTGCACGACCTTATTCCGGCCTACATCTGCCGGAACGACGGGGAAATATTAATGCCCCTGACACAACCGCCCCGTCCGCCGGCCTACGGCAATTCACCGCCGACGGCCATGTCTTGGGCTTTGCCGACGGCTCGGTCCTGGTCGCCACCGGCAACCACTCGCTAAAGGTGGAATTTGTCAATGCCAACCCGGTGGCCCCGCAAAGCGACCAGCCCGGCGGGGACGGCAAAGACAACAAAGCCCCGGCCTTGTCCGAAGTCCGCTACCCCGGCTTGTGGCAGGGCATCGACCTGGCGTACAAGGCCGACCCGAACGGCATTGCCGAAACCGTTTGGAAGTTGGAACCCGGCGCGGATATCCATCAGGCCCGGCTGCGCTACAATCGCCCGTTGACGCTCAACCAAGATGGCAGCTTGAACATCCGCTACCCTATCGGCAATCTAACCGAATCTGCCCCTATTGCGTGGCAGGAAAAGAACGGACAGCGGCAACCGGTGGCGGTGGCCTTCGCGCTGAATGGCGCACAGGAACTCGGCTTTAAGCTGGGCGACCACGACCCCGCCCTGCCGGTGTGGATCGACCCGACGTTAAGTTGGAATACCTTTTTGGGAGGTACGAGATACGCTGGTATTGGAGATACGGGAAACGCTGGCAATGCCATTGCGGTGGACGGTAGCGGCAATGTCTATGTGGCCGGTCAAAGTGACGCCACTTGGGGCAGCCCGCAGCGAGCGTTTGCCGGAGGCGGTTACGATGCCTTCGTCGCCAAACTCGACAGTAAGGGGCAACTGGTTTGGAACACCTTCCTAGGCGGCACGGGGTCCGATCTAGGACACGGTATCGCGGTGGATGGCAACGGCAATGTCTATGTGGCCGGTAGCAGTTCCGCCACTTGGGGAAGCCCGCAGCGGGTGTTTGGCGGCTGCAGCGTTGGTGTACCACTCGTCGGCGACTCCAGCGGTTGTGATGCCTTCGCCGCCAAGCTCGACAATTCGGGGCAGCTTGTTTGGGACACCTTCCTGGGCGGTGCGGGGTACGATGTTGGCTGGGCAATCGCAGTGGACGGCAGCGGCAATGCCTATGTGGCCGGTGGCAGTAACGCCACTTGGGGCAGCCCGCAGCGGGCGTTTGGTAGCGGCGAGGATGCCTTCGCCGCCAAGCTCGACGATACTGGCCAGCTCGTTTGGAATAATTTCCTAAGCACGACATTCGATATTGGTGAGGGCCGAGCCATCGCGGTGGACGGCGACGGCAATGTCTATGTGGCCGGTAGCAGTTACGCCACTTGGGGAAGCCCGCAGCGGGCGTTTGGCGGCGGCGCGGAAGCCTTCGCCGCCAAGCTCGACAGCTTGGGGCAGCTCGTTTGGAACACCTTCCTGGGCGGTGCGGGTGAGGATGAAGGCTACGCCATCGCGGTGGACGGTAGCGGCAATGCCTATGTGGCTGGTAGAAGCCGCGCCAGTTGGGGCAGCCCGCAGCGGGCTTTTGGCAGTAACCTTTACGATGCCTTCGCCGCCAAGCTCGACAGCACGGGGACGCTCGTTTGGAACACCTTCCTAGGCCGCGATCCAATTTTCGATGAAGGCCGAGCCATCGCGGTGGACAGCGGCGGCAACGCCTATGTGACTGGTTACAGCGGCCACGCCGCAAAGCTCGACAACAGCATTGGTCAGCTCGTTTGGAACACCTCCCTAGGCAGCACGTTGTTGTCCTTCGAGAAAGGTAACGCCATCGCGGTGGACGGCAGTGGCAATGTCTACGTGGCAGGTATCAACAATTCTTTTACCCCGGGCAGCTCACAGATGCAGAGCAATGCCTTCGTCGCCAAGCTTGCCGGTGATGTTGTCAGCAAGGCCAACCAGACCATCACCTTCGGCCCTGTGCCATCTGTGACGGTGGGCGGAACCGCCGCGGTCTCGGCCACTGGCGGCGCGTCCGGCAACCCGGTCGTCTTCGCCTCGACCACGACGGGGGTCTGCACCGTCAGCGGCAATACGGTGACGGGCGTCAGTGCCGGCATCTGCGCGATCACCGCGGATCAGGCTGGCAATGCCAGCTACAACGCCGCGCCCCAAGCCACGCAGAGATTCAGCATCGGACAACCGGCACTCCAAAGCCAGACGATTAGCTTAGGCACGGCCCCGACGCTGCTGGTCGGCGGCAGCGGGACGCTATCGGCCACCGGCGGCGCGTCCGGCAACCCGGTCGTCTTCGCCTCGACCACGACGGGGGTCTGCACCGTCAGCGGCAATACGGTGACGGGCGTCAGTGCCGGCATCTGCGCCATCACCGCCAACCAAACCGGCAACGCCAGCTACAACGCCGCGCCCCAAGCCATCCTTAACTTCACTGTCAGCCTGACCAACAACCCTCAACGGGATGCCGCGGCAGAATGCCTGTTCAACTGGGCGGAAAAAAACTACTCCCATCTTTTCGGGCCTTCGGGCATCGCCACGCAAACTTTTGGGGTCTATAACTATCGCCACTATGCGGATACCAATGGCTACCTTGGGGTTTCCTCGGCTGACGAACATGTCTACTACCAAGGGGCGGACGGCATATTGCAAGACGAGGGGGCGCTTTCGGAGTGGTTGCCGAAGGCGGGCTGTGCGGCAACACCCCCCCCGGCATTGAACGCGAGCGAATGCCTGTTCAACTGGGCGGAAAAAAACTACTCCAACCTGTTTGCGCCGGTGGGTGCCGTCACGTCTACATGGGAGACCTACAACTATCGCCACTATGCGACGACCAATGCTTACTTGGGCGTCTCTACCAGTGACAACCATGTCTATTACATGGGCCCGGATGGTGAGATGGCGGATCAAGGACCGACATCCAAATGGTTGCCCTTGGCGGGTTGTCAATAGACGCAACCGAATGGCTGAATGAAGCACTGCAAAGTGGATCATTTCTGCTCGTTGCCGGGTAAGGGAACAACGTTACCGTTGTTCCCTCCAGAAGCGGGCCGGGGTATGCGAAAAGGGCGCGACGGGGTTCGCTCGTTCCCAAGCTCCAGCTTGGGAATGCGGCCTTGGAAGCTCCTGCTTCCCTAGAAACAGTCAAGCAGGAGCTTGAAAACTTAATGGTTCCCAAGCCGGAGGTCTCATCGTTATACACAAGTCCCGCCGAGCCAAAAACGCCGTCATTCCGGCATGGATGCCGGAATCCAGTGCCACGGACGGTAACTTGCCGCTTGCACAAGTGCCCGATTTAGTAAAGTTGCCAGCCCCTAGGTTCACATCCTTGTGACTGGATTCCGGCATCCCTGCCGGAATGACGGGCCTCTTCCGGTTTGCCATCCTTGGACGTTGGATTCCGGCATCCCTGCCGGAATGACGAGGTTCTTCCGGTTTGCCATCCCTGGACGCTGGATTCCGGCATCCTAAGCCGGAATGACGAGTTGTCTATCGGCACTTTGGCTCATAATTGGGAATTGCTGTAGTGTCTTGGATATTGAGCGTAAAGCCTACCTGTGTCATATAATGCAAGGCAAGCCTGCGCCCCCGAAAAAAAATTCAAGGCGCATCTTGCACTCCTCACTTTTGGAGAATCCCATGCTCACGATCTACGACCTCAAGCCTCTTGGCGACCGCGATGTGATGTTGTGATGTGATGTAAGTAGTTGCTCAAAAGTTTTTTAACAAATCTACTCGCTTTCTTTGGCAGTTGGCGGATTATGGGGTCGAAGCACCAGCCTTTCACCCTCGGCTACGCAGGTGCCTCGAATAGCACCCCCCCGCGGGCCGGTGAATTGCGCAGCACTTCCCGCAGTTTTGCCCACGCACACCTGATAGGCTTCCGGCGGTGGCCCACGATGACCACCCGTTTCGTCACCCGGCGGGCGGTCAGGGCGCAGCACTATTTTTCCGCTTCCGTCGTTTAAGCACACCCCTGCGACGTTATCGCCTCGCGGGCTGGCAAACTCTGACCGGCTTCCTACGCTTTTGCCTTCGCATGCCTTGTAGGCTTCGGGCGGCGGCCCACAAGGCGGTTCACCGGCCTGTTGGGCCACCGCTGCCGACTTGCTGGGACTGGGCATGGAAGTCGGCTGTTCTTGAGCCTCGGGCAAAGGAATAAAAAATATTAAGGCTGCACCCAAGAAGGCGCGAATAATCAATGTGTTCATCTAAAAAAACCTCGGTCAAAAAAAATATCCCCATGACGGAATGCAATGCTTGCCTTGCACTCCAAAATGATTCGTCTCGAAAGCTAAACGCCTCGCAAACTTTGACAATATTCTTAAGGCTGAGAATGACCGCAAGCCTTACCCATGGATTACGGTTTTGTAATGTTCGGTGCGAATCACTTGGGGTATGCTAGAGGCAAGAGGTGTCCCGATGAACATATTGCTGATTGAAGACGAGAAGAAGATTGTCGATTTTGTCTGTTGCGGATTCCGCGAACAGGGTTTTACCGTAGACCATAGCGGCGACGGCAACGAAGGCTTCGCAAAAGCGAACGCTAACGAGTATGACGTGATCGTACTGGACATTATGCTGCCGGGGCGGGACGGCTTGTCGATATTGAAGGCATTGCGCAAGGCCGGTAAAACAACCCCCGTGCTGTTGCTGACCGCCCGCAACGAATTGGACGACCGCGTGGAGGGGCTTAACCTGGGCGCGGACGACTATCTGGCCAAGCCGTTTTTCGTCGAAGAGTTGATTGCCCGCGTCCACGCCCTGCAACGCCGCGTATCCGGGGAGCGGCAGAACATCCTAGTCGTTGGCGATTTGCGCCTAGACCGCATTAGCCGGGAAGTAAGCCGGCACGGTCAGTCGGTGGACTTGACCGGGCGTGAGTTCAACCTGATCGAATACCTGATGCGTTCGCCGGGCCGGGTGTTCACCCGCACTCAAATCTTGGAGCATGTCTGGGGCTATGACTTTGACCCTAGCACCAATGTGGTCGATGTGTGCATCCAGCGCATCCGTAAAAAAATCGGCGCGACCGGCAGCGGCGACTCGCCCATTGAAAGTGTGCGCGGCGTGGGCTATCGCTTCCGCAAGCTGGATTGATGAAGACGCGGAGCAAGTCTTTTAGACTACGCCTGGCCGTTGCGACGGCCCTGTTGGCCGGCGTGGCCTTGGCCGGTTTTGCCTCCATTGCCTGGTGGCAGATGCGCTCGGCCAAGATCGACACGCTGGATCGGCAAATCCGCGACCAAGTCGAGCGAGAGCTATCAAGGCCATGGCCTGCTGAACATTGGACTCACCACGAACACAACATGGGGAGGGCTTTTGGCACTCGCACCATTCAACAAACCTTGCTGCTGATGCAGGACAGCGGAGGCGATGTTTTCCGTTCCGAACATTGGCCGGAAGACCTAAATCCGAGTGCGCTGCGTTGGCCCTCGCCACAAAAACGCCCAGCATCCGCACCGCCAGCCATTCCCCGTGATGTGCTTGACGCCAACCCGCCGCCCGCCGAAGCAGACTGGGCGGGGGAAACGGAACAGCCCGCCGACGCGGAGCCGACTGACGACGCACCGCCGCCACCACGCAACCGCTCCCCCCGCACCTTTCCGCCGCCGTTTCGGGACGGACAAAGACCGCCTTTCCCGCCTCCCGACGGTTTTCCGCCTCCCTACGGCGACGCGCCCCGGCTGCGTCCTCCCGCGTTCGCCACGCAAACCGTGGAAGCCGGGAACAGCCGTTGGCGTTTCGGCCTTGCCACCAGCCCGCTTGGGAAGCTGGCCATCGGCGTTGATTTGGGTGTGGTCGATGCGGAGATGGCCGACCTGCGCAACGCCTTCCTACTCGCCACGCCGCTGACATTAGGTTTCATTGGCTTAGGCGCTTGGTTCCTGTCGGGACGCGCACTGTCACCCATCAAGCGGCTCACCACCACTATGCAGGGACTCACCGCCAAAGGCTTGGGCCAGCGTATCGCCTTGGGGCGAGAAGACCAAGAATTCCGCCAACTGATTCAAGTTTTCAACGGCATGTTAGTGAGACTGAGCATTCTTTTTGATGGGTTTTCTTGTCTATTTGATCAAATAGACTGAGGGTTGGAGGTTGAACCCCCTCAGGAAGCTTGACTGCAAGCCCCCTTCGGAGGAGTCTCCAATCTACCAAAACAGGAGACC
>CAIODU010000011.1 GCA_903857165.1 uncultured Methylococcaceae bacterium
AATCAGCGGTATCCTCTGTTTTAGGCAAATATTGACGCCACGCACAAATGCCTCGCCCACGACGGACCCCATTGATCCGGCCATAAACTCAAAGTTGAATACCGCCACAACCACGGGCAGGCCTTTCAACTGGCCATGGACCACGATGAGGGCATCTTTTTCCCCCGTTTGCTTTTGCGCCTGCGCCAATCGATCCTTATACTTTTTACTATCCTTGAATTTCAAAGGGTCAAGCGGGCTGAGGCTGTTCCCCACCTCCAGTTGATTGTCCGGGTCTAAGAACGCATACAAGCGTTTGCGTGCGGGGATTCGCATGTGGTGGCTGCATTTCGGGCAGACATCCAAGTTCCGCTCCACCTCGGCACGATACAGGATGGCGCTGCACACATCACACTTGCACCACAAGCCCTCGGGCACGGCACTTTTCGTGGACGCATCGGTGCGTATTTTCGACAATACCTTCTTATGAAACCAACTACTCACTGCATTCCCCGTAGGTTTATTCAGGCATTAAGCGACATGCGCATGGAGCTTAGCAAAGCGGTCATTTCCGTTAGGGCAAGCGAGGTGTCCGCTCCCGCAGCCTCAATCTTTCCGACCAAGGCGCTGCCGACAACGACGCCGTCGCACAGTTTGGCTACCGCAGCCGCCGTTTCGGCATTCTTGACGCCAAAGCCAACGGCGATGGGCAGACTGGTCAGCTTGCGAATTTCCCTGATCTTCCGCTCGACATCATCAAGATTCAAGTGTGACGCACCGGTCACCCCTTTTAGTGACACATAATACAGGTATCCGCGACCTAGTTGGCCCATTTTAGCGATGCGTTCGTTAGTGCTGTTCGGTGCCAGCAGGAAAATCGGATCAATGCCTGCCTCGTCCAGCATGGGCAGGAACTCCGACGATTCTTCGGGCGGCATGTCCACCGTAAGCACACCATCGACACCCACTTCCCGGGCCTTTTCCACAAAGTTGCGATAACCTAGGGATTCCACCGGGTTCAAATAGCCCATCAGCACCACCGGGGTGGTGTCGTCCTTCAGGCGGAACTCCCTGACGAGTTCAAGCACCTTGCGCAGGCTCATCTTGTGCGCGAGTGCGCGTTCGCTGGCCCGCTGGATCACTGGCCCATCGGCCATGGGGTCGGAAAAAGGCACGCCCAGTTCGATGATGTCCGCGCCGGCTTCGACCATGGCATGCATGGCCGGGACGGTGAAAGCCGGATTGGGATCGCCCGCCGTGATAAACGGGATCAGCGCCTTGCGCCCGGCCTGCTTCAAGCTCTCAAGTTTAGGGGTAATTCGGCTCACAGGGTGATTCCTTCGCGTGCGGCTATGGTGTTGATATCTTTATCGCCCCTGCCCGACAGATTGACCAGGATGGCTTTGTCTTTGGCTAGGGTGGGGGCCAGCTTCATCGCATAGGCGATGGCGTGGGCGGATTCCAAAGCCGGGATGATCCCTTCCAGCCGGGTCAGGGCATGGAAACCTCGCATGGCTTCATCGTCGGTAATGCTAACATACTGGGCGCGACCGGAATCCTTAAGCCAGGCATGTTCAGGGCCAACCCCCGGATAATCCAAGCCGGCTGAGATGGAATGGGTTTCGATGATTTCGCCATCCTCATCCTCCATCAGATAGGTGCGGTTGCCATGCAATACGCCCGGACGGCCAGCACTCAACGGCGCGGAATGGCGGCCCGTTTCAATGCCGTCCCCGGCCGCTTCGACACCGTGCATCGCGACCTCGCGGTCATCAATGAAGGGATGAAACAATCCGATGGCATTGGAACCACCGCCGACACAGGCGACCAATACGTCCGGCAAGCGTCCAGTCATCTCCAGCATCTGTTGTTTGGACTCGCGCCCGATAATGGCCTGAAAGTCGCGCACCATGGCCGGATAGGGGTGAGGACCCGCAACCGTGCCAATAATGTAGAAGGTATTGTCCACATTCGTCACCCAATCACGCATCGCCTCGTTGAGCGCGTCCTTCAGCGTTTTAGAACCGGATTCCACCGGCACGACCGTCGCGCCTAGCAGTTTCATGCGCAACACATTGGGGGCTTGTCGGGCGATGTCCACAGAACCCATGTAGACGACACACTCAAGCCCCAGACGGGCGGCGACCGTCGCCGTCGCCACGCCATGCTGCCCGGCCCCG
>CAIODU010000012.1 GCA_903857165.1 uncultured Methylococcaceae bacterium
CTGATGTTACGCAACGGCCTAGGATTGGAGCGTCAAAGCTTGCTTTGACAGGCGAAGCAAGCTTCGCATTTCCCGCTCTCTTGTCAAAGCAAGCTTTGACGCTCCCGTCATCCCTCTTTCGCGTCCATGCGTAACATCAGCTTTTAAATTCATGACTGTTCATAATTCTACAGCTTTCCCTTCCCCTTCACCCCAGGCATGTTCTTATCCGGCAACCCATTATGCTGGGTCCTGAATGGCTGGGCCTTGCGGTGGATGCGCTTGCCTTCGACCGCATCGCCGGTGCCTGCGGGCTGATAATTTGGGATTAGGTGGTGTTTGCCGTTGCCGATCAAATCGGCCCGCCCCATGCGCTTCAAGGCTTCGCGCAGCAGGGGCCAGTTGTTGGCATCGTGGTAACGCAGAAAAGCTTTGTGCAAACGGCGTTGCTTCATCGGTTTGGGGATGTAAACCGTCTCGCTGTCCCGGCTGACCTTGCGCAACGGGTTTTTGGCCGTATGGTACATCGCGGTGGCAGTCGCCATCGGGGAAGGCAGGAAAGCCTGCACCTGGTCGGCGCGGAAACCGTTGCGCTTCAGCCATAAAGCTAGATTCAGCATGTCCTCGTCGGTGGTGCCGGGGTGGGCGGCAATGAAATAAGGGATTAAATACTGCTCCTTGCCCGCTTCCTTGGAATACTTGTCGAACATCGCCTTGAACTTGTCATAGGTGCCGATGCCGGGTTTCATCATTTTTGACAACGGCCCCGATTCGGTGTGTTCCGGGGCGATTTTCAAATAACCGCCGACATGGTGGGTGGCGAGTTCCTTGACATATTCCGGCGATAGCACCGCCAAGTCGTAGCGCAGCCCCGAGGCGATGAAAATCCGCTTGATGCCGGGCAATGTCCTGGCCCGGCGATAAAGTTTGATCAGCGGGCTGTGGTCGGTGTTGAGGTTCTTGCATACGCCGGGGAAAACGCAGGAGGGCCGTCGGCAGGCTGCCTCAATTTCCGGGCTTTTGCAGGCCAGCCGGTACATGTTGGCGGTCGGCCCGCCGAGGTCGGAAATAACCCCTGTGAAAGCCGGGGAGGTGTCGCGGATGGACTCGATTTCTTTGATGATGGAGTCTTCCGAGCGATTTTGGATGATGCGTCCCTCATGCTCGGTGATGGAGCAGAAGGTGCAGCCGCCAAAACAGCCGCGCATGATGGTCACCGAGTGCTGGATCATCTCAAACGCGGGTATCTTCGCGTCTTGGTAGGAAGGATGCGGCAAGCGACTGTAGGGCAGGTCGTAAACCCCATCCATTTCTGGGGTCGTCAGTGGAATGGGCGGCGGATTAAGCCACAAATCGCGTGTGCCATGGCGCTGCACCAAGGCGCGGGCATTACCGGGGTTGGTTTCCTGATGCAATACGCGGGAGGCATGGGCATACAGCACCGGGTCGGATTTGACCTGCTCGAACGACGGCAGGCGGATCACCGTCCGCTCGCGGTTTGTCTTGGCGGTGATGCGGTTGAAATGGATTGGTTTCTCAGAGGCATTGTTGGCGCAAGGGGATGACCCGGAATGGGCGCTGACTGCGGGCGATTCCGCATAAGGATCGATCTGCGGGGCCAGTTCGCCGGGTTCGTCAACCGAGGTTGAGTCCAATTCCGTCCAGCCTTGGGGAAGTTCCTTGCGCAGAAAAGCCGTACCCCGAATGTCGGTCAACTGGGAAACCGGTTCCCCCGCCGCCAGCCGATGCGCAATTTCGACGACTTGGCGTTCACCGTTGCCATACACCAGCAAGTCGCCCTTGGCGTCCAGCAGCACGGAACGGCGCACTTGGTCCGACCAATAGTCAAAGTGGGCGATGCGGCGCAGGCTGGACTCGATGCCGCCCAAAATCACCGGGACATCGTTAAACGCCTCGCGGCAACGTTGGGCATACACAGTGACACAGTGATCGGGCCGCTTGCCCGCCTCGCCGCCTGGGGTGTAGGCGTCATTGGAGCGGATGCGGCGGTCGGAGGTGTAGCGGTTCACCATGGAATCCATGTTTCCGCCGGTCACGCCCCAAAAAAGATTGGGCCGTCCCAGCCGTTTGAAGTCGGCCGCCGAAGTCCAGTCGGGTTGGGAAATAATGCCGACGCGGAACCCTTGGGCCTCCAGCAAGCGCCCCACCAAAGCCATGCCGAAGCTGGGATGGTCGACATAAGCATCGCCGGTCACTAAAATAATATCGCAGCAATCCCAGCCCAAGGCATCCATTTCTTCGCGTGACACGGGCAGTTGCGGGGCGATGCCAAAGCGTGAAGCCCAGTATTTTCGCCGGGAAAAAAGCGCGGGAGCGGTATGCATGGTCATGGGCCTTAAGCAGGAAATCAAAACATATTTTATGTCATTTGGGCCGTCATTAAAATTTTACGCTCATAAGACTTGGATATTGTCGCAAAAACTCCTATCCTAATGGGTTGTAACCGAGAGGGTTACCGCACCCGCAACCTAAAACTAATGAACAAATCCACAGCACTCTTTCAGGATTCTTCCGCCTTCTCCGAGGGAAATGCCCGTTTCGTCGAGGATCTCTACGAAAAATACCTTCGTGACCCTAATTCCGTCGATCCCTCATGGGTCAAGGAGTTCGCCAAGCTTGGGGTCACCGTACCCGACCCCCCGTTGCGGCTGGCCTCAGTGCCACCCGCGCCCACTGCGGTCGGGTTGGAACTGAGCATGCGCAAGCAGGCCGCTGTTGCCAGGCTAATCGACCATTACCGCATGAGAGGGCATCAGGCTGCGGATAACAATCCGTTGAAACTCGGTGGAGTGCCGCGCATCCGCGATCTCGATCCCCGCAGCTATGGGCTGACCGAACAGGACATGGACACCCCGTTCTTCGTCGATATCCTGAAAAGCACAGAGCAACGCCCGTTGCGCCAAATCATCGCCGATCTGCACGCGGTCTATTGCGGCAGCACAGGTTTCGAGTATACCCACATCGTCGATACGGAAATCCGTGAATGGATTCAGAACCGAGTGGAATCATCCAAAGGAAGGCCCGAACTCAGCCCGGAGAGAAAGCGTTGGTTGTTGAGAATGCTTACCGCCGGCGAAAGCATGGAAAAATACCTGCATCGCAAATATGTCGGTCAAAAGCGTTTTTCCCTGGAGGGTGGCGAGAGCCTTATCCCCCTGCTGGACGAATTGATCCAAAATGCCGGGGCGAAGGGTGTCAAAGAAATCGTCATCGGCATGGCACATCGCGGCCGGCTCAATGTGCTGGTCAACATTCTCGGCAAGAAACCGGAACTCTTGTTCCTTGAGTTCGAGGAAAGCGGCGGTGCCGAACCTATCCCCGGCGGTGCGGGTGACGTGAAATATCACCTTGGTTTTTCCTCCGACGTGCAAACGCCCGGCGGCCCCGTGCATCTTGCCCTCGCCTTCAACCCATCGCATCTGGAAAGCGTCAACTCGGTGGTGGAAGGCTCGGTGCGGGCCCGCCAAGACCGTTTCGGGCGTGATGGCGAATCGGGGGTGTTGGCGGTGGTCATTCATGGCGATGCCGCCTTTGCGGGCCAGGGCGTGGTGATGGAAACGCTCAATATGTCGGAAACCCCGGCCTATACGACGGGGGGAACGGTCCATGTGGTCATCAACAACCAGATCGGTTTCACCATCAGCAACCCGTTTGAAGCCCGTTCCACGTTGTATTGCACCGACGTGGCCAACATGGTGCAGGCCCCCGTGTTCCATGTGAATGGCGACGACCCGGAAGCGGTGCTGCATGTCACCTTGCTGGCCTTGGATTTCCGCATGAAGTTCAAGCGCGACGTGGTCATCGACCTCATCTGCTTCCGCCGCCATGGCCATAATGAAGTGGACGAACCCGCCGTCACCCAACCCTTGATGTACCGCTTCATTCGCAACCATCCCGGCGTTCCAAAACTTTATTCGGACCGACTGGCCAAAGAGGGCGTGGTCGATGCCGGGGAGTCGGCGCGGATGGATGCGGAATGCCAAAATTTGCTGGGCCAGGGCGAGCCAATCACCCGCCCAACCTTGCGTGACGCCTCCAATTACGCCAAGACCCGATGGGACCATTATCTTGGCAAAGTCTGGAACCAGACTTGTGACACCACCCTGCCGGTGGAGTCCCTGTGCGAAATAGCGGCGGCAATGCTGCGCCTGCCCCGGGGGTTCAAACTTCACTCGCGCACTGCGGCCATCATGGAGGCCCGCCATAAAATGGCGACCGGGGAGCAAATGTTGGATTGGGGCTTTGCGGAAAACCTGGCCTACGCCACCTTGCTCCATGAAGGCCGGGACATCCGCATGTCCGGGCAGGATGTGGGGCGAGGGACTTTTTTCCATCGCCATGCCATCGTCTACGATCAGAACACCGGCGAAGCGTTGATCCCTTTGCAAAATCTTTCAGACAAACAGGGAAGCTTCCAGATTTACGACTCGCTGCTGTCGGAGGAAGGCGTGCTTGGTTTTGAATATGGCTATAGCTCCACAGAGCCGGAAACCTTGGTGATCTGGGAGGCACAATTCGGTGACTTCGCCAACGGTGCCCAAGTGATGATCGACCAGTTCATCACGTCCGGGGAAACCAAGTGGGGCCGGCAGAGCGGTTTGGTCATGCTGCTGCCCCATGGACAGGAGGGCCAAGGGCCGGAACATTCATCGGCCCGGTTGGAGCGGTATTTGCAATTGTGTGCGGAACAGAACATTCAAGTCTGCGTACCCAGCACTCCCGCACAGATATTTCATTTGCTGCGAAGGCAACTTTTGCGTGCCTACCGCAAGCCGCTGATCGCATTGACCCCGAAGAGCCTGCTCCGCCACCGGTTGGCGGTTTCGTCCTTGGAAGAACTCAGCACGGGTGGATTCAAACCGATCATAGGCGAGGTCGATCCGATCCCGATGGCGGGTGTCACCCGCATCGTCCTATGCACCGGCAAAGTCTATTTTGAACTCGTTGAAGCACGCCGCCAGTCCAATCTTCACCATATCGCCATCATCCGCATCGAGCAGTTCTATCCCTTCCCAATGGAGGAGTTTTGCCGCGAGTTGGGGCTTTACCCGAGCCTGAGGGAAGTCATTTGGTGTCAGGAAGAACCGGCTAACCAAGGCGCGTGGCATCAAATCAAGCATCGGTTTCTCCGCCACCTACTCAATATTAACATTGTCCTCATTTACGCAGGGCGCCCAAGCTCGGCAGCGCCCGCCGTAGGTAAGTTCAAACGCCATTTGGAACAACAGAAAAAACTCGTTGATGACGCACTGTTCGCAGAGCCATCACATAGCCGCTAGGAATCCAGCATGTCCATTCAAGTCACCGTACCCAACCTTCCCGAATCCGTGCAAGACGCCACTTTGTCCGAGTGGCACAAGCAACCTGGCGATACCGTCTCCATGGGCGAAACCCTGGTGGAACTGGAAACCGACAAAGTTGTGCTTGACGTGCCTGCCCCGCAAGATGGCGTGGTAACGCAACATCTCCGCCATAAAGGCGATGTCGTCACCAGCGGCGAGATGCTGGCAATCATCGAATCCGCGCTGTCGCCACCATCCCCCGTGGCAGAGGCCAAACCAATGGAGCCGGAGCCGGAGCCGGAATCGGCACCGGTTCCCGTGCCGGAGACGGTGAGGGAGGAAACCCTGCACATTTACGCCCAGCCGATCAGCCCGGCAGTGCGCCGCCTGCTCAGTGAACACAATCTGGATGCTGCCCAAATCAAAGGCAGTGGCAAGGACGGCAGGCTCAACAAGCAAGACATTGTCGATTACCTCGAAACCCAAAAAGCCAGGCCTGTCGCCGCCCCCTTCATCGCTCCCATTGCCTCGGCAGCAGCAGCGGCGCCTATTGCCGCATACGCGGCACCCACTCCATCCGTTGCACAAAGCCAAGGCGAACGCCGTGTGCCGATGACCCGGCTGCGGGCGAGAATCGCCGAACGGCTGCTCGAATCCCAGCGCAACACCGCCACCTTGACCACCTTCAATGAAGTCGACATGCACAAGGTGTTTGAGGTCCGCAACCAATACAAGGCGCGTTTCGAGCAGGAATACAAGGTCAAGCTTGGATTCATGTCCTTTTTCGTCAAGGCCGCCGTGGAAGCCTTGAAGCGATTCCCCGCCGTCAATGCCAGCATTGAAGGCGGCGACATTGTTTACCACGATTATTACGACATCGGCATTGCCGTATCGTCTGACCGGGGGCTTGTCGTGCCTATTTTGCGTGGTGTCGACAAGCTGGATTTCGGTGCCATCGAAAAGTCCGTGCTGGACTACTCCATCAAAGCCCGCGATGGCAAGCTCAGCCTGGAAGATCTGACGGGCGGCACGTTTACCATCACCAACGGCGGCACTTACGGCTCCCTGTTGTCCACGCCCATCCTCAACCCGCCGCAAAGCGGCATTTTGGGGATGCATGCGATCAAAGACCGCCCCATCGTTGAAAACGGCCAGATTGTCATCCGTCCGATGATCTATCTTGCCTTCTCCTACGACCACCGCCTGATCGACGGACGCGAGGCGGTCTTGTTTCTCTATACCATCAAAGAATTGCTGGAAGACCCGGTTAGGCTGTTGTTGAAGGTTTAAAATCGTTGGCGGCAAATGGTTGCCGCCCTACAGTCCTTGTTACGCAGAAATCGTTGGCGGCAAAGGGTTGCCGCCCTACAGTCCTTGTTACGCAGTAGGTCGGCAATCCTTTGCCGACATGGGCTACAGTCCTTGTTACGCAGTAGGTCGGCAATC
>CAIODU010000013.1 GCA_903857165.1 uncultured Methylococcaceae bacterium
CACCAAAAGAATCGTCCACGAAAAACACGAAAAGCACGAACAAGACATGCTTTTGTTCGTGGTTTTCGTGCCTTTCGTGGACTCTATTTTTTGCCTTCGGATCAGATTCTTGTTGGGATGTTCTTTCTCAGGAATCACCTTATGCCTATGCCCAACCGGTCAACCGCTTAACCGGTTTCCCGGTGCTGGAACTGGTTCCGTTTGACGAAGGCCAGCGCAACACCTTCATTGCCCGGTGGTATCGGGCCATGCAAAGCTATATTGGCATGAGTGCAGCCAATGCCGACTACAAGGCACAATCCCTGCAAACGGCGGCGCAACGGCCCGAACTGGTCGAACTGGCCTCGCGCCCGTTGCTGCTGACCCTGATGGCGACGCTGCACACCAGCAGGGGTACCTTGCCGAAAGATCGGGCAAAATTGTACGACGACAGCGTGGAACTGCTGCTCGGTTCTTGGCAGCGCAGGCGCTTGGAACGCGGGCCGGAAGGTCAAATCGTGGCGGAGGAAGCGATGATGCAAGTGCTGGACAGCGATTTGGGCAGCATCCGCACCGGATAGAATTACCGGGATTTTTCATGGCCCGCTGGCCGGTCACGGTGGAACAGTTTGCAAGTTTTGTCCAAGCTAGCAGCCATGTGCCAGCCAGTAGGAGCTGGCAAGGCATCGTCAATGATCCTGTGGGCATCGCCAATCATCCGGTGGTCTCTGTCAGTTGGCAGGATGCCATCGCTTATTGCCAATGGTTGAATGAGCGTTTGAAGGCAATCGCCCCGCAACGCTTGACGCAACTGGGATCAGGAGAGGCAGATCAGAACGAGGCGGGGTTTTGGCAAGGCTTGGCGGAGGGAACACTCCATGTGACCCTGCCTTCGGAAGCAGAATGGGAATATGCCGCTAGGGGGTCTGATGGTCGCCGCTACCCGTGGGGTCACTCACACGCCCCGGAAAAAGCCAATCATAATGGAACAGCTTTGCGTTCGACCTCGGCTGTGGGTTGTTTCTCGGCTGGCAGCAGTCCCTTTGGTATTGAAGACCTGTCCGGCAATGTTAAGGAAAGGACACGCAGCATTTATCAACCTTATCCTTATCCAGAACCGGGGAAAGAACGCCAGCAGAGGGAAGACTTGAAAGACACTTACGGTGTTTACCATGAACAGAAGGTGTTGCGCGGCGGTGCGTTCAACGACAAGCTGTACGATGTTCGCTGTGCCTCCCGCGACTACTATGAGCCCAACCATAGCCGCAACAACCTCGGTTTTCGTGTAGTGGTGTCGCCATGCTTGTAGTCTCTGTTCTCTGGCTCTTCTCTGATCTCTGGCTTTTCTCTGCTCTTCTCTGTTTTTTTAGCCGCGTAGCGGCTCGCGATTTTTTTTGCGTATTACCCGAAATCAAACTAGTGCCGCTACTGTTTTGTCTTGACAGTCTGCTTTTTCCGGCTTTTGCGCTCCGGCGCTCGATGGAACGCCAAGCCCCAGCTTGGCTGAACCGGCATGGAGCCAAGCTGGGGCTTGGCGCTCCGTCATGCTCATGATGGCAAACCAAAACGGTCGGAGCACTAGCATCTTCACGTTATTGCTTCAACCTAATCAGCAGCGGGGCAGACGAAAGGAGCATCGTCCATTGACCATCGACCGCTACGGGTAAATCGGCGGGTTCACCGGTAGTCGTCGCGCCTGACAAGATGACGGCACTGGCCGGTAGTAGTGCGTTTACGGCTAAGGTGATCGTGCTTACCGTGGTGTCATCCCCATCCACCGGGCGCCAAGCCACCAAATGGCTTGCCACGCCGTTGTTGTCACCTAGCAAATAGATGTAAGCGGTGCTGTCCTCGCGCAAAACATCAATAAAATGACGTGTCCCCACGGTGTTGAGCAAGGCTTGGAAGGCGCGGAATGACTGCTTGGGCGTAAAGCCGGTATTGACCGACCCGGTCACCCCGCTACGGCAATACAGCGTGTCGCATTTGGCATCATTGGCATAGAAAAACCAAGTCAAGCGATCCAGACCTAAGCGCGACAGCATCAATGTGCCACGCAATCCATATAAAGCCTGAGCCCGCTCACTGACACATTCATTGGCATTGCAGCTTTCGCCTGCCCCGGCACTGTCCCAACCCCATTCCGTCAGGTAAACCGGCATATTCGGTAAATTGGCATCCCGAAAGCGCAGGAAATTACGCACCTGATTAATGCTTGAGGTCGGGTTTTCGGGGGGTACGCCCGTGCGCTTGCCGTCGGCTGCGTAGGTGTAGCTGTAGGCATGGGTATTGAGGACATCAAGATAAACCGCTTCGGCCGGTGACAAACGTGCGCCGATATAATTGCCGCTCGTGGCATTGGCTGCTTCCGACTTGAAAGCCTGCAATGCACCGGGCATCACTTTCATGGCTGGATCGCCCGCCTTGGCACCCGCCGCCATGCCGCCAAGTACCGAGCGGTAAAAACTGGCCGGATAATCCCAAGGCTCGTTGCCGACTTCCAAAGTGCGCACCAAGCCGTTGCCGGAGCTTGGGCCAAAATGTTGGGCAAAGGCAAAACCATAAGTGTAACCGGCGAGGTTGGGGTTGTCCCACACCGTCACTGGAAATACGCGGTTGGTGAATTGGATGCTGGTCTCAACTTCCAGTCCCGCCTTCACCCATGCGCCGTATTCTTTGTCCCAATTAAGCCACCATTGCGCTTCGGTGCCTTTGCCAGCGGCCATGGCGGTGTAATCGGGGATATGGTCGGGGTCTTTCACATCCCAAGTGAGGTTGTGGTAATTCCGCGCATGGCTGGCAATTTGCCGATACAACGCGGCACCGTTTGGATTGCTATTGCCCCACCCCCAAATGCCATTGATGCCCAGCAACTCTGCGAGGCTGTGCGGATTGGCTTTTGGCGCAGGGGCTGAGCCATAAGGGCCATTGGCATCGTAGGCGGCAATGTCCCAGACATAGACTTTCGCCCAATCACGTTCGGTGACGGCATGTCTCACCTTAATATAACGGATGGGCTGCTCTTGGAATAAGGTGCTTTGGTAAGATAGCGAAGTGGGAATGAGTGCAGCCACTTGCGTCCATTGTTGACCATCGTTGCTAACCGAAAGCGTTGTGGAGGTGGCATCGGGCGACCAGTGTTTCATCTGGACCCATCCCACATTATGGCTACTGCCCAAATTGACCGTCACCGCCTCAAAACATGGCTCTGCCAACGTGGAAAGCTCCGTCAAGGTGAATTTGTCCTTGGAAGACACTCTTAGGGCAATGATCGGATCGGAGGGGGCCGCAAAGCGCCGGTATTGGTAATTATCAACCGATGTCAGGGTGCTAACGACCTTGCTGCCACTGGCGGTTAGGGCTTCAAACACAATGGGCTGTTTGCCAAAACCCCGCACACCGAGTTGGTACAAAGACCGTTTTTGCGGCAAAGGGACATTGATCCAAGCCGTGCCGTTACTCACAGGGACATACGCACCGGTATAAGGGTTGTTGTCGGTGGCATCTTGCGGATTGGTGGAACCCGAACTGGCGCATCGCACTGCCGCACAAGCCCCCAATACTTGATTCAATTCCGGTCTGGCAATGTAGCCGGTCGGCAAACACGCCCCTGATTGCCAACTGGTATCGGTATTGCCATCCAGAACCGTGTTCAGGTTGGTGCCGGGTGATGTCGCTGACAACGTAGCACCTTGCGTTAATGGTGTGACTAGGCCGGCATCAGGGTTCCATTCGGCAAGGGCGGTATTCAAGCCGACGAAAATAAATAGACTTGGCAATAAAGAACATTGCCAGCGACAGTGAAAACGAGTGAAATGAAATAAATTCATAGCGGATTGGCCTTAGTAAAAAAGGATAGGAAAGAATTATCACTCATCAGGGGCACCCCCACAATGATTACCCTTATTTTTCCATGCGGCGAGGCAGGGTTTGGACCATGCCTCAAGTAAGAAACAATGGGGGGGGCTGCAATCGACAACACTGCCGCATGATTCCAACAATTCCTTATGGCTTTGGCTTCCGGCGAAACAGTCCGGCCAAGGACATGCCGGAAACTAGCAGGAAGATCGTGGACGGCTCCGAAACATTGACAGTGCTAAGGCTTGCCGAGAAATCGTCAAAATAATACTGGGCGTTGGGTCTCCAAACGGGATCCATCACCTGCAAGATAAGCTTAGAAAAACTGTAGCTTGTGGAAGATTCGCTTGCCAAGATGCCATCGATGAAAAATTTCGTCGAAGCCACATCTAAAATGGCATCAAATTTGTGCCATCCGAGGCTGCGTTGAATACTTGTGATTGCTTCGTTCGGGCCATCGCCAGCGTGGTAGTACGTCGGGTCCCAGTCTTTAATGCCTATGCCAATTCCAATTCCAGTTGCCGCAGAATTCAAGCCCAGCCCCGAGTAAAGGGTCTGCTGGCCCGGATAGCCGTCATAAAACCAGACGCTTACCGACCCACGCATTTCCTGACCAAAATCATGCGCCAGATTGACGAATCTTTGTCCGCCGGGGCTTGAGCTAATTTTTACCGATTGGTTTCCTAATACGGCATGATCAGTCGATAGGTTGATGGTTCCGAAAGTTAATTCGGTAGTCCAAAACGGATTGATGGACGGGCCTTCAAAGCTGTCTGAAAAACTCAGTGTCGCAGCATTCGCCAACCCTGCGAATAGAATCAATAGCATGGGAAAAAATCGGAAAGTTGTGGGAAAAATCGTTGTTTTTAAACTAAGGAGCAATGTGTTTTTCATGGTCTTATACCTGTTTTTGTTTACGTTACAGATTGGCAAATTATTTCATCTAAGCCCGCTAGTCCCGCGTTTCGGCAGGGATGCATATATAAGTCTAGCTGGATAAACATACTCTTCAGGAATAAAGACTCAGCAATTCCCATTTTGTGGTTTTGAAGCCAACTCGATTGACGTTTGCAGTTCTGGCTTCATGCGGGCAACGACCGTAAAAAATGTCTAAAGCTCTTTCTACGAAGTATTTATTGCCAACATAAACTTGGCATTTCCAAAATGAGAATTGCTGCTGCTTGTGCAAACTTCCTTGCTCGCTTGCTGCAAATAAATGGGGAAGTAGAATTCCGCTTATCTAAGCTGATCCCGGTTGCACCCGTAGCAAAACAGCAATGAAAGTTTCAAATTTAGCGTATCTTTTCAAACACTAAAATTTTTCCAGTACAGGACAATGGTGGCTTCATTTTTAGGAGTCGCCATGGAACCCGTAACCATCCCCAAACACATCGACGATCCCGTCACTTTGCTGGTCTGGAGCGCCGACGAATTCGCCCCAGCCGCGTTCATGCTCATTTTGGGCATCCTCATCGGCCAGGTCACGGCGATGACGAAACTGTCCATCATCGCCATCAAAGCCTACCGCCGCTTCCGCGACAACCGCCCTGATGGCTTTCCGCTACACGCCGCCTACTGGGTCGGCATGTTGCCGAGCAAGGCCAGCACGATACCGAACCCTTTCATCAAGGAGTTCTACCCGTGAAGCTCGGTCAATTCTTGGAATCTTGGCGCATCGTCCAAGCTGAAAACCGGCTGCACCGCATCGTGTTGCTTGGGTTGATTGTCACCAACGGACTTAGCGCACTGGCGGCATTGCGGACAGAACGTGCTGTGGTTTTAGTCCCGCCGAACCTAGACAAGGAAGTCGAGATTACCCGCAATACCGCGTCCAGCGAACTCAAGGAGTCTTGGGGGCTGTACTTGGCGGAACTGTTGGGCAATGTAACGCCCATGAAGCAAAGTTCTCGCCGCATTATAAGAACGGTTCCAGCCGGCCGATTTCCCTTTCCACGGCGGGGATGTCGTTTTCCGCAATGTGGTTCACCAAGTTGGCAATCATCGTGCGGGTGGCATCCAGTTGGTTTTCGGCAAAATCGCGGTGGGTTTCATCCATCAAACCGCCCTCGCCGTGCAATTCATCCACCTTGCGCTGGTAATTGGCGGACACGCCGAGCAGCCGCTCTTGAAAATCGGCGAGGTATTGTTTGAGGTGTTGCAGCAGTTCGATTTGATAGGCATAAGAAGTCGCGTGGGACATGGCAGAGGCTCCGGGGTTTGCAGATAATGGGTTAGCATGGGCAGGCGGCACGGTGACATGGGTGACGCGGACTTCATCCTCGAAGCCAGTCAGATAACCGCGCCGATATTCATCATGGCGGTTCTCCGCACCGGGTAGCAATTGGTCGGGCTGAAACAAGCGTTTAATCGAGCGCACAGCCAGATGGTTATCGCCCTCCGTGCCGTCCTCATGCCCGTGTTGGTTGCCTTTGGAATAGTCTTTCGCCATGGTTTTTATCTCGTAATGTTGGTGTTTGATCGTTCCCACGCTCCAGCGCTCATCGTTATACACAAGGCTTTGCGTGAGTAGAACCCCGAAGGGGTTCAAGCCAAAAAGCCTATGGGTTGGGCAAAGCGACACCCCCGGACGGCAAACCGAATAAAATATCGACCCCGGAGGGGTCGCAGTCTTTCCATCGCGGTCTAGGATATCATCCGTCTGAACCTAGCTTGTGCAGTGTTTTCGGAAGAGCGCCTAGGTTCATGGGCCGATTGCTGCGACCCCTCCGGGGTCGTGGTTCTTTTTTCCGCGTTATCCGGGGGTGTCGCTTCGCTCAACCCCCGGCTAATAGCTGGCAACCCTACGGGGTTGCATTATATCGGCATTGGTATACTTGTGTATAACGATGAGTGCCGGAGCGTGGGAACCATCAAGATAAAGATACGCACCACTAAACGGCTATGGTGGCAAAGGCTTGCCGCCGTACCTCCTGGCTTGTTTGGCTTTGGCAAGCCAGAATTCTGCTTTTTCCAAATCCATAGGTATGCCCTTGCCATGTTTGAAGCGGTGGGCAATGTCTTCACATATATTTCGTTGAAGTCCGATGTCTTTTCTAAAGCCTAAAAATGCATCAATCCAGTACAATGCCTTAAATGGGTTATTCTTTATACCTACTCCATCGGCATATCTTACGATTAAGTCATGAAATATATTATTTTCAGATCCAATGCAATATGAAGTTATATTTGAATCGTATTTTAACTGAGATAAATATTCATCAGCTTTGCAAGTATCTTGGTTTATGCCTAATCCATCAGCATAGATTACCCCTAAACGATATAAAGCATCTCCACAATTATTATCTATTTCGAGGCACTTCTCAAACCAAAACTTTGCTTTGATAAAATCTTTTTGAATTTCGTCGCCTCTATAATATAAGAGAGCAAGATCTGTCTGATATAAGGATGGAAAACGTTCAAAAGAAGATTTGCCACTCTCAGCGGCTTTTGTTAGCCAATATTCCGCTTTGATTGGATTTTTAGATATTCTTGTGTGCATAATGAACGTAGCAATATTCTCTAACCAACCAGAACCTTCTCCACCTGTTAGATAAAGATATCCCAACTTACTTTGGGAATCTGAGTGACCTTTTTCAGCGGCCATTAGTAACCATTTTTCGGCATATTCTGGATTATGTAATACATATTCAGGCGAACCTTTAAGATGTTCAATAATATTTCCGATATCTATTGATCCATAATAATAATGTTCGCCTAAACAATATTGAGATTCAATGTGTCCAGCAAGGGCGGCTTTTTCCATCCAATATTCGGCCTTTTCAACATCCTTTTTAACACCATTGCCTTCCGCATAACGAGAGCCTAATTCAAATTGATGGCTGTCTTTGCCTTGTGTAGCGGCTTTTTCAAGCCAATAGGCGGCTTTCGCTTCGTCTTGCTCAATATCTTTCCCTGTGGCATACCGAATACCCAGTTCAAATTGATAGTCAGGGTCTTGTTCGAGTTTTACCAACCGTCTAGCCTCTTCTTTCTCTCTACGCTTGGCTTCTCCCTCTTGCCGTTTGATTTCTGCCAATCGCTGGGCTTCCTGTTCGGCTTGCATTTTCAACTCCTGCTCACGCCTCGCTTTTTCAGTTTCCTCTGCGCGGCGTTGTGCTTCGATTTGCTCACGCCGCAGGGTTTCTTGCTTAGTTTTTACCTCGGCCTGAAAACCATGGAAATGCTGGATGGACTTTCCCATATTAGCCAAGGTCAAAGTGGCAAGCATTTTATTGAGATATTGGCTAAATTCAGCATCATCGGCTATTTCTCTTGGCAAACGATCCACATCAAATAGCCAATCCGTCGCTTGTTTTAACGCCGGTTCCACTCGTTTGAGCAGTTCCTCATAATCCAGTGTTTCTTCGGTTTGCAATAAGCCGTCTATTTCTTGTTGTAATGTGGGCAAACGCAGCAAGCTGGATTGATAATGCAAAGCCAAGGCGCGTAATTTTCCCCGACCTTGTTCCAGTGCCGCCTGTTTTAAGCCGTTTAGATAGTTATCGAATTGCGGTTGTTCGTTCATGGGTTTGTTCTAAGTGATTACCTGAGTAGAAAGTTGTTTCAGCTATTCCGTCATTCCGGTCAGGGATGCCGGACAAATCGGCAGGATAGCCGATTTGCACGGCTCCGCCGCCCGTAGGGTTCGAGACAAGGATGTCCCGAATGCATCCAGCGTCCAGGATGGCAAATTTTGCATTACCGCTTAGGCTCCTAAGTTTCACGTCCCTGTGACTGGATTCCTGCATCCCTGCTGGAATGACGCGATTCAACGGCCTCGTGCATAATCTCACTTACCTCAAACTATCCCAATCCGCCCATTCATCGGTTTTGGCGGTGTCGGGTTGGGCGGATGGGCTTGCACGGGATGCCGGGGTGTTGGCCGACGGCGGGTTGGGGTAGCGTTGTTTTAAGGCTTGCACCCGTTGCCACAAATCCTCACGGCTGAGGTTATCCAAGGCGACGATGCGGTTGTCGCGCATTTCGCCGAAGTGATTGTTATACACGGCATGGTAAGGCGGCAAATTGAGCGGGCCGTCGTTGTCCCGCCCCATCAAGGCACGGCATTCCATGCTATTGGAAAGCTGTAGGCCGATGCGTAGGCGAAACTGGGCTTTCACATCGCTGTCGAGTTCGACATTTTGGTAGGATTGGGTGCTTAATAAAATATGCAAGCCAAACGCCGCACCGCGCCGTGATAGGTTGCGCAGCATTTGCTTGGCGGCGGCTTTGGTGGCCCGGTTTTCAAACAAGGCTTGGGCTTCGTCGATAATCATCAAACAGCGAGGCAGGGGCTTGGTCGTCAATGTGGCTTCGCTGCTTTCTGATCGCCCCGCGCCTAAACTCAATGTTGTTGAATTAGGGGTTGGTTGTAGGCCGGAATAAGGTCGTGCAACGACCGTTTCCGGCACTTGGCCTGTTGTTTTGCCGGAAACGTCCGCCGGGGCGGACTTATTCCGGCCTACTTCTACAGTATTGCCTCCCAACCTCCCCCCGTTGGGGGGAGGAGTTAATTCAGCCGCATTGGATTGAGTCACGGCGCGGTTGTAATCCACGAGACGCGAGACGGGCGGCCGGCATTGCTTGAACAACTGGGCGCGTTCCGCCATCAAGCCTTCAAACTGAGCGAACGCCTCAAGAGCGTAGTCATGGTTGCCATTGTCAACATGCAGCACATCAATATGCGCCAGCCCCTCGAAGATTTGAAATTCCACCCCCTCACGATAATCAAACAGCCACAAACGCCAAGCCTCGGGCGGGTAGGTTTCGCAGAGTTTGAGGATGAGGTTGTTCAGCAAGGTGCTTTTCCCGCTGCGGCTGGTGTCGGCGATCATGCCGTGATAGGTGTTGGACGCTTCCCCCAAACTCAAGCAAAGCGGCTGGCCGCCGGCACTGCCGATGGCAATCTGCAAGCAGTCGGTCTCGGGGTTTTCGGCGGCGGCGGTTTGCTGGCGATCCAGTAAGGTTTCCAGCCATTCCGTGCGTAGCGGCAAAGGCAAGCCAGCCTTCAAGCCGAATTTATGCAGCAATGGCCACAATTCGGGAGGTTGGTTGAAGCCGGTGATGGGCGTAGTCACACAATCCAAACCAAAGGCATGAGGCTTGATTTGTTCCACAAACCGGGCAATGGTTTGGTTGCGGTAGTACACCGGGGCAGGTTCGTGCGGCGGGGTGTCGTCGGGAGGCTGTAAAAGAATTCCCAACCCCCTTCCATGACCCAAAAATACCCCCTGCAGATCAAGCAGAAGCCCGTGGCGACCGGAATGGTTTACGGCGGCATGGGCCGGAATCAATCTCCGCACAGCCAACAAGACCCAAA
>CAIODU010000014.1 GCA_903857165.1 uncultured Methylococcaceae bacterium
ATGGACTGCCGGAATCCAGTCACAAGGATGTGAACCTAGGGGCTGGCAACTTACCTGAATCAAGCACTTGTGCAAGCGGCAAGTTACCGTCCATGGCTCTGGATTCCGGCATCCATGCCGGAATGACGGCGTTTTTGGGTCGGCGGGACTTGTGTATAACGATGAGAGCTCCTGCTTGGGAACCCATGTCTTGCAAGCTCCTGCTTGTTCGTTGACTATTCCTCGGGGAAGCTGGAGCTTCAAAGACCGCATTCCCAAGCTGGAGCTTGGGAACAAGCAAATTGGCTACCAACACGAAAGGAAATCAAGCTTTGTTTAGCGTACTTTCTAAATTTCCATAAGTTAGTTTTCGCCAGACTTTTTCGAAAGGGCCCATACCAAAGCGCCGTTGCCAGTAATGACAAAATACAAAAACCATAGCATAAAAAACTAGAGCCATAGGAATTAAAAATGCTGGACCTATTTTGCCATAAAAACCTAAACCATAACCGTAAAGAAAAAAGCTGAAAACGATGGTATGCGCTAAATAAGCAGTCAGTGACATACGGCCAACTGGCACGAAAAAATAAAGGAATTTAACGGTTCTTTTGTTGTTAGCAAGCAAGACCATTGACGTCATGTAAAAGAATGCCAAAAATATACAGCTTAAACCATGAACAAACGCACTGGATACTTGAACAAAAAACATAATCGCCAATATCGGTAGTGAAATAATTGCGCTTACCGTCCATATTCTCCTAACTAGTCCAATTTTGGCAAACCGGTTCTTCCGGAATTGAAGTTATTAAATAAAAATATATAAAACAATTGATTGCAAGCAGTTTTGAGCATCTGCCAGAGTCAAAAAAGACGGTGGGCGCGGAAATTATAAGTGTCCGATATTTACAGAAACATGGCATAGCCCTGCAGATCAAGGCACAGCCTCTGGAAACAGTAATTCTCATTATGGCTCCATTGCCGTCATTCCGGCATGGATGCCGGAATCCAGTGCCACGGACGGTAACAAGTCGGGCGTTAAGTGTTTGAAAAAGGCTTGATGGCGACCACTAGATTCACATCCTTGTGACTGGATTCCGGCATCCATGCCGGAATGACGAGTTGTCTACCAGCACTTTGGCTCATAATGAGAATTGCTGCTCTGGAAAAGCCGCCCACGCCTTCACCCCGTTCCCGTATTGCACCGGGCCGGCCACGCCGACGGGAAAACATCCCCGGTTCTCCGCCGCTTCGGCTTGCCATAGCCGTCACTGGACGGAGGCTTGCCGCTGTTGCGGCTGTTCTTTGCCAGTCGGGCCTGTGACTCCTTTATCGCCAACGCCTGCTTCCCCAACTGCCCGGCCAGTTCTTCCAGCCGCTTGCCCACGCCAATGAAAAGCAGTGAAAGACCTGCGTAGTTACGATGTCTTATACGTATTTTTACGTATAGACAGCCCCTAAAATATCCCCATAATATGCCACAAAGTTTCTTAAAAGTATCGCCGCCCGCTTCTCCAACTGCCCGGCCAGTGAAAAGCTCGGCATCTTCTCCTTGCTCGAAGGCGGTCCGGACTGGCATCGCCGCCCCGTCCGGGTTTTGCCATGGGTTCAGGCAATTGCGCTCGGTTCAGGTTTTTGGTTGGGCGGTCGGCGAAGCGTCGTCCCTGCCCGAGGCCCAACCCGTAGCTCAAGGGGACGCGGGGTTACGCTTTGGCCTGTTTTCCCCTAAGTTTTTTCCGCCCGCGCCCCTTAGCGCGGGCGTTGGGCTCTGATGCGTATATGCCGCAGCACCAGAGTCTTGCCAGCAAACAGCGGCTATTTGAACTGAAACAGGAGAAGTCATCATGACAAAGAAAGCATTGTTGGTTGGAATTAATGATTATGCACCCGTCGGCGCGGGGGGGCCTGATTTGCGCGGCTGCGTGAACGATGTCCGCGATATGGCGAACACCCTGAATGTCCTCGGCATCGTCCCGGCGACCCCTGGCACGATGCAAATTCTCACCGATGCGAGAGCAACGAGGGTTGCCATTCTTAACGGATTCAAATGGTTGATCAAGGGAGCAAAGAAAGGGGATGTGTTGGTGTTCTATTATTCGGGGCATGGTTCGCAAGTGGCGGATACGAGCGGCGATGAATTGGACGGGAAGGATGAGACCATTTGCCCCCACGATTATGCAACCGCCGGCATGATCAAGGATGACGATTTTCGCGCCTTGCTTGCCGGTCTGCCGGCGGGAGTGAACCTGGATATTATCCTCGATTCCTGTCATTCCGGCACTGGAACGCGGGAGCTAGCCGTCATGGCAGCCGCGCCGGAAGAGCTGTCTGTCGCTTATCGCTACGTTGAGCCGCCCATAGACTGGGGTTTCTTCCTGGATGCCAATCCTTCGCTTCCTGTGCGCGGTATACTCATGCCCGGAGGAACAGGAGGGGCAAGGGATGCTGTCGTTGTGCCGGGGCTGAATCATGTCTTGTGGGCGGGCTGCCGCGACAACCAGACTTCTGGCGAAGGCCTAATCGACGGAGTAGTGAGGGGCTTCTTCACCTATCACTTCTGCAAGGTATTAAGGGGGGCTGGTGTATCAATCACGCGTCGCCGCCTTGATGCTCAGGTGACTGCGAACCTGAAAAGCTCTGGACAAACGCCGCAGCTGGAAGGCACGAGCGCCTCCATCGCCGAGAAAGTGTTTACCTAAACCCACCCGTAGCGCAATGGATTTGGCGCATTTGCACCACAGGAAAGGTCACAGATACGGCAGAACCTGTGGATTCGGCTTGGACAGGCCGTTGGACGACCCTATTGCCTGATGGCCTGTGTCCCTCATGTGGAATTGTGGCCAAAGCCGATGATGTCCAGTCATTGCTTTGAAAGAATTCGGGGAAATCGGTTTTTCCCGATTACACGTTGAAGTTGTCAAAGGCAAACTTTTTCAACTTCAATAATTCTGATTTATTAGATAGGAGATTATCATGATCATCACACTTGATGTTTTTTCTGGAAGACCAAACCCTTCGTGGTTACTTTCTCAAAAAGATACCCATCGACTTGCGGAGCGGTTTTCAGACAGGTCTTTGGCGGAAGCTGAAGCGGTGGACGGCGTTCTTGGCTACCGTGGTTTAGTGGTCTCCGCCACCAGTGACGAGCAACTGCCCGAGGGTATGCCCGCCACGTTCCGCGTCGGCGGCTTGCTGCCTGCTGACTACGCGGCGCCGGAATCGGCGTTGCGTGCGCTTACCGCAGACGAGTCGGATGACGCAGTCCACTGGTTGCTATCCACTGGCCAGCATGCAATCAAAGAGGACATTTTCGCATATCTGGAAGATACGATAGAAATGCGTAAACAGAGCTTGGAAACAGAACCACCTACCGAGTCGGCCATGGAAGAGAAAATCTGGAAGGAAGAGGCCAAGCTTGTCGCCAAGGCTGCATGCATCATTCAAAATACGGCCTATAATCCCGCTTTTTGGAATGCCGCTGGGGTTATAGGCAAGAACAACTGTTACAACTATGCGATGAATTATCGCTCGGATACGTTTGCCCAGCCGGGGCGCATCTCAGGCCATCCAAACAACATCATGGCTTGCGCGAATGTTGCCACCGCAGCCAATTGGGATGGTTGCAAGGCAACCTGCTCCGGCCCTAACAAGAACGTGGCCTTGGTAATCTGGCCGGGGCAAGATTACCATTGGTATCGGAAGCATTCCAATGGCTTCTGGGGGCATAAACCGGGCGGCACGGCGGCGCGCAACACCGATAGTCTAAACAGGGTTATCAACGGCACGACATTAACTCCGCAAAACTGTGCCAGAGGGCCTTATACCGTCTTCTGTGGTTACCGCTACTCGCCCACGGGGATGCAAGTTCGTTGAGGATTCCGGGGAAGGGCTGGGCATTGTTGGCCATCATGGTCTTATGTTCAGCCTGTTCCCTGGAAAACAGCAATAGGAAAACTGCCATGATAGTCGAATTAGATGTGTTCAGCGGGAGACCAAATCCCACTTGGAGCCTGTCTGCGGAACAGGCTAAGGAATTGCGGGAAGCGCTCCAAGACCTGCCTCCCGTTGACAAGCCTGCACCGGAAAACGCACTCGGCTATCGTGGCTTTCTGCTTTCGAATCCCGACCGGGCGGGGGGATTAGCCCCACATATTCGCATTTGCGCCGGCATAGTGACCATGACTGACGGTCATGAACTATCCTACCGAGACATGCATGGCGTTGAACATCGGCTATTGCTGCAAGCTTCGCAGCATGGCTACAAGGGCATTGTGGACAGCGTGTTGGAAGAGAAATCAGAGTCAAATTAAATGCCTAACCCTGCGGTGCGGGGGACGCTGCGCGATAAAGCCGCGCAGCGTCCCTGACCTTGAACGTTGGGCATCGATTTGAGACAAACTCGGCCTTACAAAAAAGCAAAGAAGGTATTCAGGCAATGGACTCTCTAGCACAAATAGCTTCTTTATTAAACCCTAATGAAATATACGAAATAGCTTTTAAAGTCACCGCCGCTGTTGGAGTAATCCTTTCTGCTTTTGGTGCTTCAATAGCCTTTTTTCTAAAAAGGTACTGGGACGGGCGAGATCGTCAAGCGGACAAAAAAGAACGAGAAATTGCCTCAAAAGAAAGTGAACATTTGAAACAACGAGATATACTTTATGAATCCTTGAAGTGGTTTGAAGGCGGAACACAGAAGCGAAGCATAGGAATCGCTGTCGTTAATACAAGTTGGAACGGTTATAAAGAGTTTAGACCATTATGGATTGAGGTATTTTTAAATCAAGCAATATATTTGTTAACTACTTCTGAAGAGAAAACAAAATTTCACGAACACGATAATCTTCGCCGCATTATGGATTTTCTTGTGAGAGAAAAGACGAGTATTACTGAACAAAGCAAAATATTATTGACTAATACGCTTACACAAAAGGTTGAAGGCAAGATACCAAGCGGGCTTACTCTAACTGATGACTTGAAGACAAAAATAATTGGATGGTTGGCAAGCCTAGGTTTATCAGTGTCGTAGGGACAACAGTGGTACTCCTCGTAATGATAATTGGAACTTTGAAATGAAATATGAATAGGACTTACGCACGAGGCTGAAGCTTCCGCAGAACCCTAGCGGTTCATGACTTCAGGTTAGACGCAAAACATGGGTATTGATGGGTTTTTTAGTTCCTTCCTCATATACTCGGAGAGCAGTTGTTTTTTCAGGGCGTA
>CAIODU010000015.1 GCA_903857165.1 uncultured Methylococcaceae bacterium
GAAAGCCCGAATACGGCTTACCCCTTCGGCCAGACGCTCCACCGAGGCTGTGTAGGCAAAGCGCAGATGGCGTTGCGGTTGGTTCAGGCCAAAATCCTTGCCCGGTGTGACGGCGACATGGGCTTCTTCCCGCAATCGCCAAGCTTCTGCCCGTCAGTAACCGAATGGAAATGGCATGCCGTCGAAGGCAAAATCATCCATTTCGTGTGTCCGTCGAGTCTTATACGTTTTCAGCCAGCTTTTGAGATGCTGAACATCTTGGAAGGTGTGCAAATCCTGTTTTATAGCGGCAACCTGTCGTTTTAATTGGCGAATGTCGTCTTGCAGCCGATCCATCAATCCCTAATGTGAATGACCGGGTTGCCACAATAGATTAGACTGCAAGCATGACCCCTTAATCAAGTTTCCTTGACGATGAAAGAACCTCGCTGGACCTCGATATCAGATTCCAACTTTGCTTGGGAAAAAGCGGCACTCGACTGGCTGCGCGCGCAACTGCCCGACCGCGACCCTTGGCATGTTTGGTCGAATTTCGAGTTTATCGACGATGAAGGAAAGGTCAACGAAGTTGATGCGCTGGTCGTCAGCCCATTTGGCGTTTTTTTGGTCGAAGTTAAAAGCCGAAACGGGACCATAAGCGGCGATGCCCACACCTGGACTTGGCAAACCGACGGCAGATGCCACGCTTACGACAACCCACTGATCCTCGCCAATCGCAAGGCCAAACGTCTTGCCAGCCTGCTGCGGCGGCAAAGCTCGGTGATCAAGGCCAAGTCCAAGGTTCCATTCATCGAACCGTTGATCTTTCTGTCCGCCATCGGCCCGGATGCCTGCAAGCTGTCGGGCTTGGCCCGTGCAGGGGTGTTCCTCCGTGGCAGTCCGGATTCCCCCAAAGACGAAGGCATTGTCGCCCGCTTGTCCGGCGCGGGAAGCCTAGGCCACAGTGGGCCGCCACTCGGCAACGAACTTACCCGCGTGTTTTGCCGGGCGGTCATGGAAGCCGGCATCCGGCCTTCCAACAAGCACCGCCAAGTAGGCGATTACCAACTGGTGAAGCTCATTGCAGAGGGCGGAAACTACCAGGACTGGGAAGGCAAGCACATAGCCGCCGGGGTTCTGCGCCGGGTGCGGATTTACGGCTACGACCTGGCCGCGACGGCCGAGGCGCGCAAGTCGCTGATACGGCAGGCCACCCGCGAATTCCAGATTTTGGAAGGCATAGAACACCCGGGCATCCTGCGGGTCAGGGATTTCAAGGAAAGCGAACTGGGTCCGGCGCTATTGTTCGACTATGAACCCCAATCCCGGAGGCTGGATTTTCTTCTATGTGAACATGGCACTCGCCTGAACATCGACCAACGGCTGTCCATCCTTAGGCAATTGGCGGAAACCCTTAACTACGCCCATCAAAAAAAACTTTATCACCGTGCCTTGTCGCCCCAGTCAATCCTGGTCAGAGACCCGGCGGAAGCCCAGCCCAGGCTACAGATCATGAACTGGCAATTGGCTTCTCGCGATGGCGGCACGGCAGGCACTTGCGCCCGCACCGTGGGTACACGGCATGTCGGCGCACAGGTGGAAGATTTGGCGGGCGTTTACCTCGCCCCGGAATCGTTTTGGGACGAGGCCGGTTCAGGCCCGCATCTGGATGTCTTTTCGCTGGGTGCCATCAGTTGGCACCTGTTCACCGGCCAGGTTCCTGCCGCCAGCCCGGTCGAGCTTCAGGCCAAGCTACGCGGCGGCAACGGACTGCGCATTTCCGATTGCCTTGATGGCGCAGGCAAGGGATTGCAAGACCTTGTCCAATACAGTACCTGCCCCGATGTGTCGGGGCGCATCCGTTCGATGGGCGAATTCCTGGATTACCTGGAATGCGTTGAAGACGAACTGACCGCACCTCCCCGTGAACTTACCGTCGATCCGACTGACGCCAAAAGCGGCGACCGCCTGGAAGGCGGTTGCACCGTGGTGAGACGGCTCGGCAAAGGCTCATGCTCCGATGTGCTGCTGGTCAGGCAAGACGGATCGGAGGCCGAACTGGTCCTCAAAGTGGCGATTGACGCCTCGCACAACGACCGGTTGAAAGCCGAAGGCGAGGTGCTTGCCAAGCTGCGCCATGCGAATATCGTCGAGTGGGTGGACACTTTGCAAGTTTCCGGCCGCGTGGCCTTGTTGATGAAGAGTGCCGGGAAAAACACCCTGGCCCATCAACTCCGCCATGAAATCCGGCCATCGCTGGATCTGATCCGCCGTTTCGGTGAAGAACTGCTGCAAATCGCCCTCTTCTTGGAAGACCAGGGCATCTATCACCGCGACATCAAGCCGGACAACATCGGCCTGATGCAATCCCATAGCGGCAGACTGCAACTGGTCTTGTTCGATTTCTCGCTGGCCAAGACCTCGGTGGACAACATCCAGGCCGGCACACGGCCTTACCTGGATCCATTCCTGGCGCTGAGGAAGCCGCCGCGTTGGGACATCTATGCCGAGCGCTTCGCTGTGGCGGTGACTCTCTACGAACTGGTCACCGGTGCCTTGCCGACCTGGGGCGATGGCATCAGCGATCCGTCCATGATCGAGGAAGAAGCCGCCCTGGACATGGGGCTATTCGACCCCAACTTGCGCGAAGGGCTTGCGGATTTTTTCGGCAAGGCGCTGCGGCGCGACTTCCGTGAGCGCTACGACAATGCCGAAGACATGCTCCGCGCTTGGCGCACCGTGTTCGACCGTGCCGAAACCAGCCCCATCCAGGCGGATTCCTTCGAACTGATTGCCCGGCAAGCCCGCCGCGAAACGCTCATAGGGGAACTCGGCTATGGCGTGGAAGCGCTGAATGTGCTGGATCGCCTAGGGGTGCACAATGTCCGCGACCTGCTCGGCGTGGACCGTTTGCGTTTCCGCTACCTGAAAAGCGTCGGCGACAAGGTTCGCAAGGAAATCCGCCTCAAGGCCAAACGGCTGGCACAACTTGAGACTGAGCATTCTTTTTGATGGGTTTTCTTGTCTATTTGATCAAATAGACTGAGGGTTGGAGGTTGAACCCCCTCAGGAAGCTTGACTGCAAGCCCCCTTCGGAGGAGTCTCCAATCTACCAAAACAGGAGACCC
>CAIODU010000016.1 GCA_903857165.1 uncultured Methylococcaceae bacterium
CGTCCGCCGCGCCATCTGGGCTGGCAAGTATTTCGTCAACTCCAAAACCGGCAGCGACCGGTTGGAATTATCTTGCCGTGACTGGGATGCCTTGCTGGATCAACTCGCGGCGGTGGCTTAAAAAGGCCAAAGTCGAGTTGTAGACATTGGCTGATTCTATTTTGTGGCTATTCACTGTCTCGTATGCTTGTTGAGGGGACATGCCCAAATTAATGTGTGATATCTGCGCTGCCATGACCATATCGGTTCTTAAAATATGAAAGGTTAGCCAAAGGGTAATGAAGCGTACGAGTTTTATTACTTTTCCAGTGATGCGGCGATCTTCAAAGGATGTAATATCATTCATAATATCAACATCATATAAGAAGGATTGATGTTCCATGCGGTGCATCGTTAAATGTCGCTTATCGACGTGACTTTCCATCATCAATAATTCCTCATCATTAAAACTGGTTTTGGTATAGTGAATCAAAAGTTTGATTGCTTTTTCCAATTCTTCATTTCTGATACCTGACATTTCTAAGTTGTTGACAAGTTTGTTCAGTAGATTGAACAGGTTTTTATGTTGAAGATCGACAAGTTCTAGCTTTGTCTCGAATGTGTTTGACCAGATAAGCATAATCATTCCAAAGTTTGGCTGAGCATGGGGTTCTTTACAAAGTCGGGCTTTGCGCATTTGCACGGCAAGATAAAATACCCAAACTATCACATTCCGTCAATGTTTAGTAACGCCGACTGCACCAGCGCCACCCGACCGACCGGCAAACCTTGTCCAAGCGGGGGCAATCAGCCAGCTTGATTTTCAGGCAAAAATCGGAAATGATGAGTCACCACCTATGCAGCTTTCATTATGACCCAACCTCCCCGCCAGCGCCCCCGCAACGCCATCGTGTACAATACGGGCTTTGCATCCAACTCTCCAACCGTGAATCCACTCGCCTCCCTCGCAGCCTGCGTCACTTTGCTTCGCCAGCGCCATGAATGTGTCTTGAATGCCTTAGGGCAAGGCCCCTATGCCCGCAGACTGGAGGGCAACCTCATTTCCCTGCGTTTGGCCGAGGCGTTCTTGGAAAAGGCCGGGATCAACCTGGTAAAGCCCGGACATCCCGTCCAAATCGCCGTGATCGGACCCACCCAGTCGGGCAAGAGTTCGCTGGTCAATCTGTTGTTAGGCGAGGTCAGGGCGGGGGTCAGCCCATTGGCAGGTTTTACGGTGCATTCTCAAGGTTTTCCGTTAAACACGGGCAATTTAGCTTGGGACTGGCTGGAGGGCTATTTTCGCGATTATCGCCGCTGCCCCATCGACGAACTGCCCGAAGGGCGTTATGAATTTTTCACCTTGGACGAGGCGCTTGCCCTTCCGTGTCATCGTCTCCCCCCCTCCATCATCTGGGACACACCCGATTTCGATTCGGTGGACGCGACGGATTACCGCGCCGCCGTCCTACGCACAGCGGCCTTGGCGGATGTCATTCTATTGGTGGTCAGCAAGGACAAATACGCCGACCAGTCGGTGTGGGACATGATGAGTTTATTGGAGCCCTTGGCCCAACCGACGGTGGTCTGCCTGAACAAGCTGAATGCCACCTCGCGTGACACGCTGGTTCGCTCTTTACGGGAAAAATGGCGGGCGGCAAGGCGTGACGAGCCACCCCAAGCGGTGGTTTTGCCTTGGATTGACGATCCCCGTGGCGCCTTCCCCGAACATGAAGGCACGGCGCTATTGGGGATGTTAGCGGAAGCCTGCACCAAAGTGGATCGGCGCGGCGCGGAAAAACAGGCGCGACGGCTGATTGCGGTTCACTGGCAAGATTGGCTGGCACCCATCCGCCAAGAGTTGTCGGCGCGGACGGAGTGGGAAGGTTTGCTGGACTCCGCTATGAACGAGGCGATGGCCATTTATCGACGCGATTTTCTTGACCATCCCCACCACTATGAGACGTTTCAGCGGGCCTTGGCTGAATTGTTGACCTTGCTGGAAATTCCCGGTTTGGCCGGTGGCATGGTTGCCGCCCGCAAACTGATTACTTGGCCGGTTCGGCAGCTTGTCCGTTTGGGAAGAAGTTTTGGCGGCAGGGAAAATCTAGGCCAGGAAACGATGGTGCTCAACCGCACTCTGGAGCATTTGTTTATCCATGTGCAACAGTCCTTGTTGGAGCGCGGCGGGATGGATGGGGCGATGACGGCCTATTGGCGAGAGCTAGGGGTCTTGCTCAAGGATGAAAGCAGGACAGGCGAGGCTGCCCGCGCAGCCGCCATTGCCCGCCATGTGCAAGATTTCCAGCCGGAAATCGAGCGCACCGCCCACCAACTCCATGACAAGCTGCGCGAACATCCTGCCGTGCTCAACACTTTACGCGCCACCCGGGCCACCGCCGACGCGGCCGCCCTAGGGCTGGCATTGCATACCGGGGGCATCGGTGTGCAAGATTTCATCATCGCACCGGCGATACTCTCCGTCACCAGCTTGTTGGCAGAAAGTGCCTTGGGCCACTTCTTGCACCGGGCGGAGGCGGAGTTGAAGGAACGCCAATACCGTGACACCCAGAAACTATTTGAAGAAGTATTGGGTCCGGTATTGAAAAGCCTGCCGGATAGGATGAATCAGGAGGTAAGGTTTAATATTCCGGGGCAGATGGTCGAGAGTGTCGAGGGGATGTTGTTTGGGGGATGATGCAGTCGCAGGGCGGCAACCCTTTGCCGCCATCGGTTGGCTCGACAGCATTCGTCGGCATGGGGATGCCGGCCTACGTGCTCGATTTTTGCCCCTTCATGCCTCGCCCGTTTCGCGCATGGACTCGGTGATGGCGACGGTTTCGACACTCACTTGGCAAACTTGGGCAAGTAAGCGAATGACGGCTTCCTTGTGGTCGGCGAAGCGGTAGAGGTTGAATTTCTCGCGGATGGTCGGGTCTTTCGGGGTTTTCTCGCGGTATTCCTCCAACACCCATTCCAGCGCGGAGCGGTTGCCGAGCCGGTATTTCCAAGCGTCAGCCGGAATGCCGTCCAAGCGGGTCACTGCATCGATTTCAATCGCCCCCGCGCCGGGGTGGGCTTTGAGTTTGCATTTGGGGGCTTGTTCGTTGGGGTAGGCTGGAACAAGCCCGAAAATCCCCCCTACCCCCCTTTGTAAAGGGGGGCAGGGGGGATTTCCAACGGGCGTTTCCGGCATCGCCGCGCCTTTGCCGGGAACGCTGCGCCCTTCGCTGACGCTCTGGGCTTGCTTATCCCGGCCTACGGCTGGCAGGGTGTCGGTGCGGCTCAGCGGCGTACCCGGCAAATCGGCATAGCCGGTATGCAAGGCCACCAATTGTTTGCCCCAATCGGCCCAAAGCCGGAAGTCGGCATAAAACGGAATGCGGGGAAATTCGGCTTTCAGGTTCAACGCATATTTTTCCCGGTAATTTGGATTGTGCAACACGGCATAGACATAATCAAATATGTCGCGTTTGCTGAGGGTTTCTTCGGGGTAACGTGTGCGGAATTGGCTTAAGGCCCAGTCGGTGATGTTGTCGTGGCGGGTATGGTCGGGAGCGTAAAGCCATAGCGGTAAAACTTGATTTTTTTCTACACATTCATAATCTGATGGTCCCGCAATGGCTAAAGTTTGAAAAGGCTGCATGGCTGAACCACCCGACACACAAATTGACACACTTTCGCTAGTTAATGCCTCGCCATGAATTTGATAATGTAACCCTGTCAAAACATCATTCATTACTCTTTCTGCATAAAACTTCTTTGTAACGTAAGGTCGCCATAAAGATTTTACAATCAGCTTATTTTGATAAGTTAGTGCAGTTATTCGAGGGGCTTTACGTTTTATGTCGCGGCTCCATTTAATGGAATAATCCAATACCTCAGCATCTGAAGAACCAATTTTGAGTTGTGCATTAAAAGCATTGATGAAATATTTAATTTTTCTTGATAGTTCAGTCTTAGAAAAAGCATATACCCATTCATCCCTATTCGTTTTGATGCTGCTTGCAAATAACTTGAAAATCACATTATCCGTATTTCCGGCTTTAGCTTTTTTACTGGCAACCGGAATAAATGACGACCAATCATGCTCCGGTTGATTGAGCCAATCCCCACGAACATTCGGCCTGACACCGGCAAATTCAACGGCTTTAGCCAATAGCCGCAAGGAATGCGCCGAAAGCCAACGGCGTTTTTCCACCGCCGTCATGAAATCATCCAAGGCTAGATGATGAGTTTCACAGCCCTCAAGTTTCGGATTGCGCACCAGAAAAATAATTGCAACGCCGGTTTGTATGCCAAAGATATTGTATTTCGTGCCGGATATTTTCGGGTTTTTGCGCACATCGCTCATCAAATCGTAAACAATCACCCCCCTATCGCAAATTTCGATTAATTGGTTCACAATGATCCCAACATTCTGAACATTTTCGCCCCCATGCAACTGAGCGACCACAGCCTGCGACAGATCGACGAAGCCTACCTGAAACGGTTGGGA
>CAIODU010000017.1 GCA_903857165.1 uncultured Methylococcaceae bacterium
AAGTTAAGCCGTCATACCGGCATGGACCGCCGGTATCCAGATTGCAGGGACGCCCCCAAGCCCGCGCCATCCCTGGAGCCTGGGTTCCGGCGGTCCATGCCGGAACGACGATGTTTTGTTAACTTAATGGCAGTGACGGGGACCGTGGGAACGATCAAAAGATTAAGACATGGAACGCCAAGCCCCAGCTTGGCATCAGGGAATGACGTGCCAAGCCGGGGCTTGGCGTTCCGTAAGAAAACGATTATTTAAAGAGAAAAACACATGAAAAATTTGCATAGACTTTGTTTGATAACCCTGCTTGCCGCCGTCAACCCGGCTTGGGCAGGTCACCTCAGCTACAACTTCAACTTCTCCGGGTCAGCCTTTACCGATTCGCCCAACAACGCGGTAGCCATTGGAACCATCACCTTCGACGACACCAAGCTCAACAATCCGGGCCGCAACCTGTGGGACCCGAATAATTTATATGGCGGGTACGGGACACCCACCGCTGGGCTAGTCACGGCATTAAGCGTCACCGTCACCGGCTCGACCGGGGGCAACGGCACCTTTGGCCTGGCAGACTTTGATGCCGTGCTATTTGACACGTCTTTATTGGCACTCGATTTAAGACGGCAATTGATAGGGCAACCCACGTCCAGCCCCAATGGCAAGACTTGGGGGCAGGACGACCCGATCATCCCATTAACCAATCCCCCCGCATTTTCCACGGGCGACTTCCAACTCTTCGCCAAATCCAGCAGTGCCGCGCCCTTTGGCATTTATCCGTTCCAAGTCGGTACCAATGGTGGAAACGACGATGGGATGCAATTGGTTTCCTTTGCACCGACTGGCAATGTGCCAGAACCCGGCACATTCGCCTTGTTCGGCTGGGGGTTGGCGGCGATGGGATGGGCGCGGAGATTCGCCAGGCTGAAGTAGGCCGTGGTAGGTGAAAAGGCGTGACGGGGTTTGTAAGCCCGTCGCTAAGGTTTTGTACGAGGCCACGGCAACGACACGGCAGCAAACGTTACGGACAGGAAGACCTATCCCCCCCGGATTTAGCCAGCGTAGCCCAGTTGGAGCGAAGCGGAATCCGGGAGGGATGGATTCGGATAAGGTGATTCCTGAGAAAGAACATCCCATCAAGAATCCGATCCGTAGGCAAAAAATAGAGTCCACGAAAGGCACGAAAAACACGAACAAAAGCATGTCTTATTCGTGCCTTTCGTGTTTTTCGTGGACGATTCTTTTGGTGGGTTCATTATTGGAAATCACCTAACCCGGATTACACCTCGTTCCATCCGGGCTACGGCACAAATTTACGCTGAAAAAAAAGGCCGCTTTCGCGGCCTTTTTCATTTGACGGTCAATTATTTCTTTTTCAAGGCCGGTTGTCCGCTGCCGCACCTTCCTTCTCCGGCTGCATCAAGTCCATACGGCTAACACCGAGTTTGAGCGCGAGGGCGCTGGCAACATAAATGGACGAATAAGTACCCACGACGATGCCGACAATCAGCGCGAGGGCAAAGTTGTGGATGATCTGCCCGCCGAAGAAGGCCATTGCCAGCACCGACAGCAGTGTCAGGAACGAAGTCATCAGGGTTCGGCTCAAGGTCTCGTTGATGGAGATGTTCATCACCTCGCTCACTTCGCCCCGGCGCAGCTTGCGGAAGTTTTCACGGATGCGGTCGAATACGACAATGGTATCGTTCAGCGAGTAACCCATGATGGTCAGCACGGCGGCCAACACGCTGAGGTCAAACTCCAATTGCAAGACTGAGAAAAACCCCAAGATCATCACTACGTCATGCAGGGTGGCGAGAATCGCGCCCAAGGCGAAGCGGTATTCGAAACGCAGTGCGACGTAAATCAAAATGCCGATGGAGGCGTACAACAAGGCGAGTCCGCTGTCCGTCACCAAATCGTCGCCGACTTGCGGCCCGACGAATTCGATGCGGTGCAGTTCCGCCGTGTTGGCCGTGTCCTTGTTGAGGATTCCCATCACACGGGTTTTCAGATCGCTGCCGACCACCCCCTGTTGCGGGGCCAGGCGGATCAACACGTCGCGGGTGCTGCCGAACTGCTGCACCATGGGGCTGTTGAATCCGTCCGCTTCCAAATTCAGGCGAATCTGATTCACGTCGGCGGGCCCTTGGTACTTGACTTCGACGACAGTCCCGCCGGTGAAGTCGATGGCAAAGTTAAGACCCCTAACCCCCAAGGAGACCAATGCGGCGATGCTTAGGATAATCGATGCCCATACCGCAATATGGCGCTTGCCAAGGAAGTCGATCTTATACAACCGGGGCGGTGCTTCTTTTGTAGGCGTGTTCAGCTTGGTGTTTGCATTCATGTTGTTCCCCATCAGATCCAGAGTTTGACGCCGCGTTTTTCGCCGTACATCCAGTTGACCATCATCCGGGTGCAGGTCACTGCGGTGAACAGTGAGGTGATAATGCCGATGGTCAGGGTGACGGCAAAGCCTTTGACCGGGCCAGAACCGATTCCGAACAGCATGACGGCTGCCAACAGGTTAGTGATATGGGAGTCGAAAATAGTCGCAAACGCCCTATCGAAGCCCGCATAAATCGCCGCTTGTGGCGAGATGCCATTGCGTAGTTCCTCCTTGATGCGTTCGTAGATCAACACGTTGGCATCCACCGCCATGCCTACCGTAAGGGTGAAACCGGCGATGCCGGGCAAGGTCAGGGTGGCTTGGAATGACGACAAGATCGCCATAATCAAAGCCATGTTAAATATTAGGGTGAGGTTGGCGATGATGCCGAACACTTTGTAGTAAGCCAACACCACGATGGCGACCAGCGCGAAACCAATGATGAACGAGCGTTCGCCCTGGGCGATGTTTTCCTTACCCAAGCTGGGTCCCACCGTGCGTTCCTCGACGATGTCCATCGGTGCGGCCAAGGCACCCGCACGCAATAACAGAGACAAATTGCGGGCTTCTTCCGTGGTATCCAATCCTGTGATTTGGAAACGCTTGCTGAAGCGGTCACGGATGGTGGCAACGTTGATGACCTCTTCAACCTTCCTCTTGGTGGTAACCTTCTGGCCTTTGACCTCCTTGGTTTCGCTCTTGTTTTCGATGAACACCACCGCCATGGCCTTGCCGATGTTCTCTTTCGTGGTGTCGGCCATTTTCTTGGCACCGATGCCGTTCAGACTGATGAATACGGCGGGGGAGCCGGATTGCTGGTCAAGCCCAGAGTTGGCATCGACCACTTGATCCCCGGTGACAATGATTTTGCGCTGCAATAGCAGGGGCCTGCCAGCGCGGTCATTGTAAAGCTTGGCACCCAAGGGAGCCTTGCCGTCAGGGCCAATGACGTGTTCGCTATCCACCAACCGAAATTCCAAGGTCGCAGTGGCGCCGAGGATTTCCTTGGCGCGGGCAGTATCCTGCACACCGGGCAATTGGACCACGATGCGGTCTTCGCCCTGCTGCTGGATGACCGGTTCGGCGACTCCCAGTTCGTTGACGCGATTACGGAGGATGGTAATATTTTGGGCAACGGCGAATTTACGCACATCACGGATTTCCTGTTCCGAAATGTTCGCCACAATGGTCAAATCTTTATCCAGTACATTCAGAATTAAACCACGGATTTCCTTCTTAATGACATCGTGTCCTTGGGCCAGTGTCTGGGCATCCTGAAATTTGACCACAATCGTTGCCTTGTCGCGTTCCACCGACAGATAGCGGATTTTGCTTTCCCTTAGGTTGGTGCGTATATCTTCGGCGTAACGATCCTGGGCTTGGCTTACCGCCGCATCCATATCCACCTGAAGCATGAAATGCACACCGCCACGCAAATCAAGCCCGAGGTACATGGGCTTGGCACCAATGGCCCTTAACCAACCCGGCGTGGCCGGAGCGAGGTTGAGCGCCACGCTGTAGTTATTGCCCATGTTCGCCTTGAGCAACTCATCGGCCTTGATCTGGGTGTCGGTATCGTTAAAGCGGATCAATATCCGCTTGTCATTCAGTTCAGATGCTTTCACCTTCAAGCCATTGTCGCCAAGCAATTTCTCAATCTGAAGCTGAACGCTCTGATCGATTTTGGCGTTACGGCTAGGGGATAGCTGGACGGATGGATCCTCGCCATAGAAATTGGGCAACGAATAAATAATCCCAAAAGCTAACACAGTCAGGATCAACACATTTACCCAAACGGGATAGCGGTTGCGCATAGTTAACAGCCTGTCTCATCGTTTCTAAAAATAAGGTGCCCGTCTAATGGGGCAAGTGGGGGGAGCGGGGCCTTGAGGCTATTTTTCGGTTTTCTTTCTAGCCTTGTAGGTACCCTTGGGCATCAGTTGAGTGACCGAGTGCTTTTGTACACTGATATTTATATTCTCATAAATTTCCAACAGGACGAAATTGTCATCGACTTCGACAATCCGTCCCAAAATGCCCCCGCTCGTGACCACTTCGGCACCCTTGTTAAGGGATTGCAGAAGCTTTTTCTGCTCCTTGTTGCGCCGCAACTGGGGGAGGAAAACCAAGAAAAACAAAGCCACCCCAATCAACAAGAAAAAGACGACATCGGAAATGGGGGCTACCCCCGGTGAAACCACGCCTTCGGCGGCAAACGCATCGGAAACGAAGAAGCTCATTGTTCAACCTCTACTCATACACAAATTTAAAATCAGCCATTATTACACATCCGGGGCCGCTTTTCTGCGTTGTTCATAAAATTGCCCAACAAACCCCGTCAAGCCTCCCCGACCTATCGCCTCGCGCAGCCCCGCCATAAGCCACTGATAGTAGTGTAGGTTGTGGATGGTGTTCAAACGTGCGCCCAGAATTTCCTTGCATTTGTCCAAATGACGCAAATAAGCGCGGCTGTAGTGGCGGCAGGTGTAGCATTCGCAAGCTTCGTCCAAAGGCCGGGTGTCATTCTGGTATCGGCTGTTGCGTATGCGCACCACGCCCTCGCGGGTGAACAAATGACCGTTGCGGGCGTTGCGAGTGGGCATTACGCAATCAAACATGTCCAACCCCAAACAAACCGCCTCGACGATGTCCTCCGGGGTGCCGACACCCATCAGATAACGCGGCTTGTCGGACGGCAAACTCGACAATAGCGTTGCCAAAACCCGTTGGCGGTCTTCCTTGGGTTCGCCCACCGACAAACCGCCGATGGCATAACCGTCAAAGCCGATGCGCTGTAGCCCTTCCGCCGACTCCAGGCGCAGATCCTCGTACACCCCGCCTTGGACGATGCCGAACAGCGCGGAAGGGTTGTCCCCGTGCGCGACTTTGCTCCGCCCGGCCCAGCGCAACGATAGCTCCATGGAAGTCCGCGCATCCTCATAGGTTGCCGGATAAGGCGTGCATTCGTCGAAAATCATCACAATGTCCGAGCCTAGGATGCGCTGCACTGCCATGGACTCTTCTGGGCCCATGAAAATCGGGCTGCCGTCCACTGGCGAGCGAAATTTCACCCCGGCTTCAGTAATCTTGCGCATCGCCCCCAGGCTAAACACCTGGAACCCGCCGGAGTCGGTCAATATCGGGCCATCCCAATGCATGAAGCCATGCAAATCGCCATGGGCGCGGATGACATCCATGCCAGGTCGCAGCAGCAAATGGAAGGTATTGCCGAGGATGATTTCCGCGCCGATGGAGCGGAGTTCTTCAGGTGTCATGGCCTTGACGGTGGCATAGGTTCCCACTGGCATAAAGGCAGGGGTCGCCACTTTGCCACGCGAAAACACCAGTTCACCGAGTCGGGCGTTGCCGTCGGTTTGGGCTAAGCGGTAATGCATTATTTTTTTACCTTTTTGCAACAACTGTGGGATAATACCAACTTGTCATCACGAGCCTTTTCATCAATGGTCAAAAAAACCGTCCTTTTCGAGGAGTCACTTGCTGAATTGGAGCAACTGGTGGAGCGCATGGAACAGGGCAACTTAAGCTTGGAGGAATCGCTCAAGTTGTTTGAGCGGGGTGTGCAATTGACCCGTTCCTGCCAAAAAGCACTGAAGGAAGCCGAGCAAAAGGTGCATGTCCTCCTAGAAGAAAACGGTGAACCCACTATACAGCCTTTTACCGATGAACCCTGAACATTCCCTTAAAGATTTCATGAGTGCTTGCCAAGCCCGAGCCGAAGCTGCTTTGGACGCGAGGTTGCCGGTCACGGCCAAGATTCCCGAACGCCTGCACCGGGCCATGCGTTATTCCACTTTAGGGGGTGGCAAGCGCTTGCGGCCGCTGTTGACCTACGCCACCGGCCATGCCCTCGGCCTGCCTATGGACATTCTCGACGGGCCGGCCTGTGCGGTTGAATTCACCCATGTCTATTCGCTAATCCACGACGACCTGCCTGCCATGGATGACGACGACTTGCGCCGGGGCAAGCCGACCTGCCACAAGGCATTCGACGAGGCGATGGCAATCTTGGCCGGTGACGGTTTGCAAACGCTCGCCTTCCATGTCCTCGCCTGCGACCCGACCATCCGCGTACCAGCGGAAAACCGCATTAAAATGATCGAGGCACTTGCCACGGCCTCAGGTTCTTGTGGAATGGTGGGCGGACAGGCGATTGATTTGGACTCGGTTGGCAAGGCTTTGGATTTGCCGGGCTTGGAGGCCATGCACATCCGCAAAACCGGGGCGTTGATCCGGGCCAGCGTGCGCTTGGCAGCATTGTCCAGTCCGGGGTTGGAGAAACAAACCTCCGACAAGTTGGATCACTACGCCAAGTGCATCGGGCTCGCCTTTCAAATTCAGGACGACATTTTGGATGAGGAAGGCGACACCCAAACTTTGGGCAAGACCCAAGGCAAGGACCGGGATAATAACAAACCCACCTATCCCTCGTTGCTTGGGCTGTCAGGAGCCAAGGACAAGGCTGCCGACCTGCATGAACAGGCACTGGACAGTCTGACAGGCTTTGGCGACGAAGCCGATTATTTGCGTAAAATTTCATTGTTTATCGTACAACGCAAGAGTTGATGCAAACCCACGGGGAAACCCAAAAAGATTGGTTTGCTTCGGGCAAGTGCAATCGGACTGTGGGACGGTAAACAGTACAAGCAATTACAGTGGTCAATCTTTCCTTGAAACCAGTCCACCAAAGTTTCATAATTGGCTCTGTAATAATTTATAAATCAAGATAATCGGCTTTTACCAGCGTTGGCGCGAAAGTCGAATCCCCGTTACGGAATGCCAATCTAATGAGCGAATCCAACACTTTTTCACTATTGCAAGGAATAAATAGCCCAGCCGACCTGCGCCGACTGCCCGAGGATAAGTTGCCGAAATTGGCGGAGGAAATCAGAGCGTATCTGCTGGACAGCGTCAGCCAATCCGGTGGCCATCTGGCGGCGGGTTTGGGGACTGTCGAACTGACCATCGCCTTGCATTATGTCTTCAAAACCCCCGACGACAAGCTGGTGTGGGATGTCGGCCATCAGGCGTATCCCCACAAGATAATCACCGGCAGGCGGGACGGCATGTCCACCATCCGCAAAAAAGACGGTGTATCGGCATTTCCATCGCGGGATGAAAGCGAATATGACACCTTTGGCGTCGGCCATTCCAGCACTTCCATCAGCGCGGCCTTGGGCATGGCCATCGCGGCATCCCAGAACAATAGCAACCGTCAAGCCGTCGCCATCATTGGCGACGGCGGGCTGACCGGCGGCATGGCCTTCGAGGCGATGAACCATGCCGGCGCTTTGGATGCCAACCTGTTGGTCATTCTGAACGACAACGAGATGTCCATCTCGCCGAATGTCGGTGCGCTCAACAACTACCTCGCCAAGATTTTATCCAGCAAGTTTTATTCAAGCGTCCGCGAGGGCAGCAAGCAATTGCTCAACCGGAACATGCCGAGCGTCTGGCAACTGGCCCGCCGCGCCGAGGAACATATGAAAGGCATGATCGTGCCCGGAACCTTGTTCGAGGAACTGGGCTTCAACTACATCGGACCCATCGACGGCCATGACATCAAAATGCTGGTCAGCACCCTGCGCAACCTCCGTGGCATTCGTGGCCCGCGTTTCTTGCATGTGGTCACACAGAAAGGCAAGGGCTATCTACCGGCGGAACTCGATCCGGTGGCCTACCACGGAGTTGGCGTTTTCGATCCGAGCAAGGATCACCTGCCCAAAGCAAAACCCGGCAGTCCTTCCTACACCGAGGTGTTCGGTCAGTGGCTGTGCGACATGGCGGCGCTCGAACCCAAGCTACTAGGCATCACCCCGGCCATGCGTGAAGGCTCCGGCTTGGTGGCCTTCTCCGAGCAGTTCCCGACCCGTTATTTCGACGTGGGCATCGCCGAACAACATGCGGTGACCGTCGCCGCTGGACAGGCATGTGAGGGCTTCTTGCCGGTCGTGGCGATTTATTCCACCTTCCTGCAACGGGCTTACGATCAGCTGATTCACGATGTGGCGCTACAGAATCTTAATGTGCTGTTCGCCATTGACCGGGGCGGACTGGTAGGGCCGGACGGCCCGACCCATGCCGGCAGCTTTGACTATAGCTATATGCGCTGCATCCCCAACTTGGTCATCATGGCCCCCGCCGACGAAAACGAATGTCGGCAGATGCTCTACACCGGATTCAAATACAACGGGCCAGCGTCCGTGCGCTACCCGCGTGGCAAAGGTCCGGGGGTGGAGGTCATTGAGGGGATGTCCGAACTGCCCATAGGCAAGGGTGAAATCAAACGCCAAGGCAAGGGGCTTGCGATTCTGGCTTTTGGCAGCATGGTCGCACCGGCTTTGATGGCGGGGGAAAAATTCGACGCCACTGTGGTTAACATGCGCTTCGTGAAGCCTTTGGATGAAGAACTGATTTTGCACTTGGCCGAAAGCCACGCTTGCTTTGTCACCGTGGAGGAAAATGTGGTGGCGGGAGGCGCTGGCTCGGGGGTGAACGAATTCCTGATCGGCCACGGCCAGTTGCCGCCCATGCTGAACCTTGGGTTGCCCGACCATTTCGTCGCGCAAGGTTCCCGCGAAGAATGCCTGGGCGCTTGCGGATTGGACACCGATGGCATCACCGCATCCATACAAGCGTTCCTGAATCGTCAAGCCGGGGCAAAACACTGACATGGAGCGGCTGAGGGCCAAGATTCGCGATATTCCCGATTTCCCCAAACCGGGCATCGTCTTCAAAGACATCACGCCACTGCTGCGTGACCCGGCCACTTTAATGCTGGCCGTCCATCAGCTTTTGCATCCTTTCTTAGGCGAGGAGATCACAGCAATCGCAGGCATTGAGGCCCGTGGTTTTATCTTCGGTGCCTTGGTGGCGCACGAATTGGGCCTAGGGTTCGTGCCGCTGCGCAAGCCGGGCAAGCTCCCTTACGATGTCCGTTCCATTGATTATGACTTGGAATACGGCTCCGCTGCACTGGAAGTGCATTTGGACGCAGTGGGCAAGGGGGACCGCGTACTCATCATCGACGACCTGCTTGCGACTGGCGGCACCGCCAAAGCCAGTTGCGAACTGGTTGAAAGCCTAGGTGCGGAAGTTGCCGCCTTGGCTTTCGTGGTCGAACTGGACTTTCTTAAGGGGCGTGAAAGGCTCGCACCCTACCCGATCCATTCACTACTGCATTATTATTGACTGATAAAGCAAACAATCTGGCCAGACTGAGAATTGGCCGGTGTTCGTCCCCACTACACTGTCATACCCACAATGAAGACCAAAAACAAAAATATCACGCCTGCGACCGTCAATTGCGGGAAGTTCAAGGCCAACCAGCACGGCGGCATTCTCGCGCCACTCGCAGCAGCCCTCATCGGACTCTGCACTGTTGCGGGGACGGTCCAAGCCGCCGATAATAATTGGACGGGCGGGACTGACGCGCAGTGGGATGCACCAACGAACTGGTCGCAGAACGCAAAACCGATTGCCAGCGACGCGGCAAACTTCCCGTCGGCTATTCCGGGCACGGGAGCGACGGTCACGCTGAACACCGGCGAAGTCGCCGACACACTCGGCTTTGGCAACAGCTACACGCTCACCGGCGGTAATCTGGCACTCACTTCAGGCACGGTGGACGTTGCGCCCACATTCACCGCTACCATCAACTCCGCACTAATCGGCAGCGCAGTCCTCACCAAGAACAACACGGGAACACTGACCCTCGGGGGCGCGAACACCTACTCCGGCAATACGGTGATCGAGGGCGGCAGTGTGTCGGTTACTGGGTCGATTGGCAATGCCGACCAAGTGTATGTCGGTGTCAGCAACAGCGACACTAGCTTGACGGTTTCCTCGGGCGGTTCGGTGGCTGATGTGTCTGGCTCGATAGGGGTGGGAACCGGCTCGGCCAACAATGTCGCGACCGTGACCGGTGCGGGAACGGCATGGACGAATTCGGGCAACCTCAATGTGGGTTATGAAGGCGACCACAACACCCTCAATATTCAAAGCGGCGGTGCTGTATCGGCTAATTACACGAATATCGGTGGTTTTTCGACGGCAACCAACAATGCGTTGAACATTTCCGGTGCTGGTTCATCCTTGACAAACGCCCATGATTTGTTTGTGGGCTACGGCGGTGACACCAATACGCTGAGCATCGGGGGCCAAACCCAAGCAAGCAATGTGAATGGGTTTGTCGGCTATGCGGCGACTGCCGATAATAACGCAGTCAGCGTATCTGGCACTAATTCGCTCTGGCAGAACGCAGGCGCACTTCAAATCGGTTATGACGGAAGCGGGAATACGCTGACGATTTCCGCCGGAGGTAAAGTGACGGTGAACGGAGCCAGCCAAGACGCGCTGATCAGTTCCAATGTAGGCGCAGATGCGAACCGTTTGACGGTAACCGGGACGGGTTCGGAGTTTTCCAACCAATCGACGCTCTACATCGGCCGCGACGGCAACAACAACGAATTGGAGGTTCTTAACGGCGGTTTGGCATCGAGCAAGAACGTGCGGATCGGCGGCGGCACCGGTTCTGTCGGCAGTCCCACCGGCAACTCCGCGACGGTGGACGGTGCCGGTTCCGCATGGAACATTTCAGGAACGCTGCGGGTCGGTTCCAATGGCACCAACAGCGCCTTGGACATCAGCAACGGCGGCACGGTGAACGTGACTGGCAACAGTTTCCTCGGCTACTCTGCCACCTCCACCGGCAACCGTGTGAACATCAGCGGTGCTGGCTCACAACTGACGGCAAATGATTTGATTGTTGGCCGCGATGGTGGCAACAATGCCGTCATCGTGGAAACAGGCGGCAACCTGACGGCGACCTTAGTCACGCTGGGTCAGTCAGGTAGCCTGCAAATCGGCACAGGGGCCGCCGCCGGGACAGTCAACGTGCCAACCATCACAAGCCCCGCCCCCGACAGTTTCGTGGCCTTTAACCATAACCAAAGTAGTTATAACTTTGGCTCAAACCTTGAGGGTAGTTTGAACGTCCAGCAGAACGGCACTGGTGAGACGGTTCTGAGTGGAAACAACACTTACACCGGATCCACGACGATTTCGTCAGGTACGCTAAGCCTCGCTGCCGCAACCAATAACATTGCGAGCAGTTCCCTCATCAGCGTTTCAGCCGGCGCAAAATTCAACGTCACGCAGGTGACGGGCGGCTTTGAGCTTGCCAACGGGCAGACGTTGAACGGGAACGGCAACGTGGTCGGCAGGTTTACCACGCTGGCTGGGTCAACCATCGCACCGGCCACCATCGGGACCATTGGCACCCTCGGGTTTGACAATGACTTGGTTTTGGGCGGCAACCTCAAAATTGATGTCTCCGGGGCTTTGAACGATTTGATCAAGGTCGCCGGGAACCTGCAACTTGGGGCAAACTCCATCCTCGACTTCAATGGCATCGGCCCTTTGACCGCATCCACCTTCATCTTCGCGGAGTACGGCAACGGCCTACCAAACCCGCCAGGAAGCTTCGGCTCCGTCAACGGTTTAGCTGTGTCATACATCATAGACTACAACTACCAGGGGCTAAACCAGATTGCCTTGGTCATACCGGAACCATCAACCCTCAGCCTGATGGGGATTGCCGGTCTTGGGTTTGGAATGGCCCGACGCCGAAAAGTAAAAGCCTAATTCTGGTTGGTTTCCAAAAAGCCAGATCGGGCAACGTCCCTCCGGCAAGCTCAGGATAGGCTTTTTGTTGCCCACCGATTGGAACGGTGGGCCTGACTAGCCGGGTATCGTTTGACAAACAGATGACAACATGAAGAGGGGGAAGTCAAGTTCTTCGATGCCCGTGGACAGTTGGGGAACTCTAATTTAGTGCCTTCATTCCCTAATAAAATCAGAATCATCGCCTAACGTTGCGCTCCAACCGACCCGCCATTCGGGCTGCTTGCTTCAGGAAAAAAGGTAAACAATCGCCGCATACCGCCCCAGCTTTCCCAGGGCAATGGCAAGCAGCGAAGCCAGGAAGGGCATTCTCAACCAGCCAGCGGCGAAGCAGAATCCATCCCCCACTATCGGGAGCCAGGACAATAACAAGATCGGCACACCGAATCGGCGGACTGCTTGGACTGCCTTGCGCTTCTTCCCGTCATGCAAATTTTCCAACGGATAGCGGCGGGCAGCCCATAACCCAAGCAACCAAGTGGTGAGCGCCCCCAAAGTATTGCCCACCGTCGCGATGGACAATAATAGCCCGGAGGGAATTTCAGCCTGATTGACCAAATAGGCCAACACGACCTCCGAACCCCCAGGGGCTAGGGTCGATGAAATGAAAGCGCTTAAGAAAAGGCCCCAAACGCCAAGCGCTGCAAAGTCCACTGACTTAGGTGATTCCTGAGAAAGAACAACCCATCAAAAATCTGATCCGAAGGCAAAAAATAGAGTCCACGAAAGGCACGAAAAGCACGAACAAAAGCATGTCTTGTTCGTGCCTTTCGTGTTTTTCGTGGACGATTCTTTTGGTGGGTTCATTATCGGAAATCACCTTAACGGCGGACGGGATGGATTAGAGTAGGCAACAGGTCAACAAAAAGCCCACGTCCCCCTTGCACTGGGTTGCCCTCCCGTCATCATTGCTTTGCATGAAGCGTATGGTGAAGCGGTGCTTGCCTCCGCTAATTTCTGCAAAATAGGGATGGGAACGTTGCAAACCCACGCGCAACAATTGAAAGGGCAGGCTGTGATCCAAGGTCTTCTGGAAAAAACCGGACATGCCCAGTTCTTCCGTGGGCGTTGCACTTTGCCGGATAAAGTTCAACAGGAGGTCGATGGCCGTGCGAATAGCCGCAAAGGGTTGCATCCAATGTTCCATATCCCGCTTGCGCTGGGCCACATCCAATTGCAGCCAGTAATGATAGGCAGGCAAATCAAAAGCACAGGTTCCACCCGGAATCGCGCTACGCTGGGAAATACACTTAAACAACTCGTTTTCCATCAGAGAGCTGCCGATTTTGCCAGGCGTTGCATAAAGCTCATCCCCGATGGTGGCGAGTTTTGACAAAACAGTCTGCAATTTGGCATGGTCAATTTTGTCATTGCTGGCCATTTTGTTCAATACCGTTGAATGGCGGTCAACTTCTTTCAAAATTTCAGACTTTAGATCGTTGCGGCTGAAAATGGCGATGATCTCCAGCAGTGTGGAAATAACGCCACGACTTTCCCATATCGAACCGCCCTTCATGAAATGGTCAATCTGCTGAAAAAGCTGTTCGAGGCGCATGAACACCCGAATTCGCTCATTCAGTGGAAACTCATATAGAATCAGGTCGTTCAAAGTGGGGGCCGGTCGTGATGGATGGTGGCAGGCATTTTAAAAGCACCCGCATGGATGATTAGTAGAGGAGCGATGATTTTGTGATTCATTTTTAGCACTTCATATTTGCGACCGCCTCAATATTGACCAATGCAAAGGATTAGTCAATAGCCGCATCAACACTTCTTAAGGATATTCTTGGCACCAAGGTCAAATAAGCTTCATGTAACTTTTCGACTTGCACCCTTAATTGTTTGATAAGCCCGGTGTTTTCTATGACATCATTTGCCACGGCCAGCCTTTCCTCGCGCTTGGCCTGGGCTTGGATGATGCGTCCAACGGTGGCTTCATCCAGCCCGTCCCGCTGCCTCACCCTTTCATATTGTTGAACTGGATGGCAATCCACGACAAGGATTCTATCCACAAAGTCGAGTCGTCCAGTTTCTATCAGTAACGGTATGGCAAATATGCAGTACGGGCCATCCAAACATTCCGCACGATCAACCAACGCTTGATAGACCAAGGGGTGGATTATCGCCTCAAGCGTTTGCCTCTCTAGCGGATTTGCAAAAACACGGTCACGAAGCTTGGCTCGATTGATACGCCCATGCTCTAAAATATCCTCCCCAAATTCCGCGACAATCGCCGTAAAGGCCACCTGACCGGGTTCCACCAGTTCACGCGCAATTTGATCGGCATCGAAGACCGGAACCCCTTTCCCTGCAAAAAGACCGGCAACGGTACTCTTGCCGCAACCAACTCCACCGGTCAAACCAACCTTCAGCATTCTACTGTATTCCCACCAAACGGAAATAGCTTGCCGTTATTTCATCCCCCCATAGCATCGCGATCCATCCGGCCAGCCCCAAATAAGGTCCAAAAGGAATGGGAATGGTGCGGTCGTGTTTAAAAAATACAATCATCACCAGCCCTACGATAGTGCCGACCATGGATGACAGCAATACTATCAAAAGCAGATTCTGCCAACCGAACCAAGCCCCGAACAAAGCCAAAAGCTTGAAATCACCATAACCCATGCCCTCCTTGCCGGTGAACAGCTTGAACAATTGGAATACCGACCATAGGCTCATGTATCCGGTGATCGCACCGATGATGCTTGAGCGACAGTCTGTGAAAATATCGAACAGGCTGATAAACAGGCCCAACCAAATCAAAGGCAGCACGATGGCATCGGGAAGCAAGCGCCGGTCCATATCAATCGCTGAAAGACAAATCAGGCTCCAACTGAGTGCCAGTCCCCCTGCGGTCTGCCAAGTCGGCCCGAATTTCCAAGCCACCATCAGTGAAACCAAGGCGGTCAATATCTCGATGATCGGATAGCGCAATGAGATATTTTTTTTGCATTGCGAACATTTTCCTCCCAGCATCACATAACTGATGACCGGGATGTTTTCGTAGGCACGGACGGGGTGCTGACAATGCGGGCAATGGGAATGGGGGAATATCAAGTTGAATTTAGGCTGTGGCTCTTCTGGGGATGACTTCAACCCAAGATACTCCACGCAGTCACGCCGCCATGTTTTTTCCAGCATTATCGGCAAGCGATGAACCACTACGTTGAGGAAACTCCCCACGACCAAGCCAAACAAGGCCACAGAGGAAACGAAAAACCCGGTGTTTTGATTTTGAAGTAGCGTTAGCAAAGCGTCCACTCGATTATGTTTCCTTAAAGTTTGAAGTGCCGTTTATAAGGACAGTAGGCGAATGGACAGATGCCAGTCATTTCGCCGACTGCATTGGCAACTGTTTATACGACGGCACCCAGTTTGAATATGGGTAAATACATGGCGATGATCAAGCCCCCGACAATAATGCCCAAGACCGACATGATCAAGGGTTCCAGCAAGCTACTCAGGGAATCGACCGCGTTATCCACCTCCTCCTCATAGAAGTCGGCGACCTTGGCCAACATACTGTCGAGCGACCCGGACTCCTCGCCAATGGAGACCATCTGCACAACCATGTTAGGGAAAATTCCGACTTGCCGCATAGTATGCTGAAGTTGGTGGCCCGTAGCCACCTCGTCGCGCATGACCAGAACGGAATTGCCGTAAACGATGTTACCTGTGGCCCCCGAGACCGACTGTAGTGCCTCTACCAATGGGACGCCGGCAGAGGACATAGTCGATAACGTGCGGGCAAACCGTGCGATGGCCGCCTTACGAATGATTACACCGACCACGGGTATGCCCAATACCAATCGATCCAGACCGTGATTAAATGCCTTGGACTTCCGCTTCAGATTGCTGAGCACGGCACCGATCCCGATGATGACACCTAACACCATCCACCAGTACTTCTGCATGAATCGCGACATATTTACCACCATTTGGGTAAAAGCGGGCAACTCCGCTCCGAAACCGTGAAATAATTCCTCAAATTGGGGTACGACAAATATCAGCAGGACGGCGGTTACGACGAAAGCGACCACTAAAACCGCAATCGGGTAAGTGAGTGCCTTTTTGATTTTCGCCTTGATGGATTCCGTTTTTTCCTTGTACTCGGCAATCTTATTCAGAAGGCTTTCCAATACGCCGGCCTGTTCCCCAGAATGCACAAGGTTGCAGAATAGCTCATCGAATTGCTCGGGGTGTTTCCCCAAGGAATCGGCCAAGGTGTTTCCTCCCTCGACATCCGCTTTGATGGACATCAATAAATCCTGCATCGAAGGGTTGTCGTGTCCCCGTCCGACGATATCGAACGCTTGCACCAAGGGAACCCCCGCGCTTAACATGGTGGCGAGCTGTCGGCTGAAAATCGCAATGTCTTTAGTGGTAATTGCCTGTTTGCGGCCGGAAAAGAACGGCTTGGATTTTTTTTTGATCTTTATGACTTTAATACCCTGCCGCCGCAATTCAGCCCTCGCCAAGGTTTCCGAGCGTGCGCTGATTTCACCCTTAGTCCGGGAACCCGATCTTTCGATCCCCTCCCAGCTAAAGTTAATTAACTCTTGTTTTGCCATTTGCCAATTCTTCGCTCATTTAATCTCTGGTTATCCGGTCGATTTCTTCCAAACTGGTAACCCCCGACTTTACTTTTTTCAAACCGGATGCCCGCAAGTCTGCCACCCCTTCACGATTGGCTTGCTCGGAGATTTCCATCACGTTGCCACCCTCCAAAATGATGCGGTTCATGCCCTCCGTAATGGGCATAACCTGATAGATGCCGACTCTTCCCTTATACCCCTTGGTGCATTTATCGCAGCCCACCGGACCATAGACGATGAAAGTCCCCAATTCTTGTTCCCTGAAGCCCGCGTCCAGAAGCACCTCGGGGGGTAAATTCTCCACCCTTTTGCAATGTTCGCACAAACGCCTTGCCAGACGCTGAGCCATGATCAGCAAGACGGACGAGGCAATGTTGAAGGCGGGAATACCCATTTGCATTAAACGGTTCAAGGTTTGTGGCGCATCATTGGTGTGTAGGGTGGATAACACCAAATGTCCCGTCTGCGCTGCCTTCACCGCAATTTCGGCTGTTTCGAGATCGCGAACCTCACCCACCATGATGATATCGGGATCTTGGCGCAGGAAGGCGCGCAAGGCTTCAGCGAAGGTCAGTCCAGTCTTGACATTGACATTGACTTGATTGATGCCAGAAACGGTGATTTCCACCGGGTCTTCCGCCGTTGATATGTTAACATCCGGTTGATTCAGAATGTTAAGCGCTGTGTAAAGTGTAACCGTCTTGCCGCTACCGGTTGGGCCGGTCACCAATATCATGCCATACGGCTTGCTGATGGCTTTAAGAAAAGCCTCCTGCTGATCCGATTCGAAGCCTAGCTTTTCAATCCCTAATTGTGCGCTGGTTGGGTCAAGTATTCGCAATACCACCTTTTCACCGTACAGGGTCGGGCAGGTGTTCACACGAAAGTCAATCGAGCGGTTCTTTGAAATCGCCATTTTTATGCGTCCGTCCTGCGGGATTCTCCGTTCGGCAATATCCATTCGAGACATGACCTTGATGCGGGCCGAAAGACGGGATGCCAAATTTGCGGGGGGGTTGGCAATTTCGTGCAGCATGCCATCTTGGCGATAACGGATGCGGAAGAATTTTTCGTAAGGTTCGACATGGATATCCGAAGCACCCCTTTTGATCGCGTCGAGCAATATTTTGTTGACGAAACGGACAATAGGGGCATCGTCGATTTCGCTGGTGTCGATATCCGCTCGACGCTCTTCTTCCTCTCCGCCGGTGACTTGGATATTGTCCAAATCCGTATCCATCAAATCCTTCATGGAAGTGTCGGCCGCTTCCAACGCGTTGTCTATCGCTTGGCTAAGCTTGTCGTCCTCCACCACGATGCTTTCTGTGGATAATCGTGTGTTGAATTTAATTTCGTCAAGGGCTTGAAAACAGGTCGGGTCGGAAACCGCCAAAAACAACCGGTTGCCGCGCTTCAACAAAGGCAATACGTGATGTTGCCGGATCAGTTTTTCATTCACTAACTTGATGGGCAGACTGCCTGACGCAATGGAACTGAGGTCAAATAAAGGCAGGCCGAACTCCTTGGAAAGTGTCTTGGCTATGGCCAAACTTTCTAAAATTTTGTTTGCCACCAAGTAACGCACCATGGGCATTCTCTTCTTGACGGATTCCTCATAATGCACTATCGCGTCTTCTTCAGTCAGCAAGCTTTCCTTGACCAAACTTCTGACTATTCCGCTAAGGGGCATTTTTGTCGCAGGTGTCGCCATTGTGTCGTTGACCCAAAGAATTCTATAATTTAGTATCGGAATGTACCGACCGATTTTAGTTCAAGCCGGAATAATATTACACTTACCTGAAGCTGGACGGGGTTTGTAACCCCGTCCGCACCGTTTGGAAAATGCTGCGCACCAAACGTAAGCTACGGGGTTGCAAACCCCGTCGCGCCTAAGAACACATGGATTTTGCTCTTTTTATTCATTCGGCGCAATACGCAGATTACCGCTATTGCGCCATTGGCCGTAAACATTAGGTATTTTCTCCAATTTCATATAAGAAATCCGGGGAAAAGTCGGCTTCATTTGACCAAACTACCGTATCAATATCAGGATTTATCCTGACGCTTTTAAAATACTCAATGTCTATCAGAGGTTCAAATATTTCGCCATCTAGATGCGGCTTTAAGTCTACAATTTTGACAATGCTATCTTCAAATGTCAATTTTAATTTATAATCAGCAAAGTATTGTACATCTTTAACGAAGTGCATAACTCACCTCTATACCAAAGGTTCTATCTTGTTGATGGGCTTTTTTGCGGAAGCCAATTCCCAATTACTCAGAAGTTCTTCCCTGTGTTCAAATGCCCACTCTAAAACCAGCGAAACTATGCGCTTGGGAAGAGTGCCTTCTATGATTCATAAATCTTGTATTGAGAACACAGCAGTTTGATTGCCATACTTTGCATGAAAATGGGGTGGTGGATGTTCTTTATGATACATCGCAATTATAATTCCCAAAAAACGACTAATTTCAGGCACGATTAACTCTAGATATTAATAAATATAGCTGGTTGCAATGTGCGGCAAACCGCTATTGCGCCTTACCACGTTACGAGTTGACATCGTAGGATGTGCCGACGAAGGAGGCGCATCATTCGCGAATGATGGGCTTCGCAAGCTCAGCCCATCCTACGGCCCTTCGTTGTTATCAAGCGGTTTCATCGCGCAATTCCAGTCTCCGCTCAATGCGGGCCAGACGGTTTTCAAAGCGATCCATGCGAAGATTTAGCCCGGCGATGTCAGCATGAACTCCCGCCATCTGTGACTCAATTGAGCCTAGCCGCATGATCATGGTATCAAATTGTTCGTCATGTCGCGCCAAGGTCGAACGAATGGAACGCAGATGCTCTAGGATCAGATTGGAAACGTTGTCTTCGGTCATGATTTTTCCCGTGTATCGTTAACATGTGACGCAATTACAAATCCCGCCTTGCCCATGGAGCCTGAATGAACACGCCAAACGTCGGCGCGGGTCGGCTGGAACGGCGGGTTAGGCGGGTAGGCTAGGGAACAATGCCGGGGTTCATGGATTTTGCTCTTTTTATCCATTCGGCGCAATACGCGGAGTACCGCTATTGCGCCGAGTTAATGTAGCCCGTATGAAGCGTAGCGTAATACGGGTTTCGGGCGATGGCAAACCCCGTCATGTCTGTCCCGGATTACGCCGCAAGGCGGCTCCATCCGGGCTACGCTGGCTTCAAAGACTGCATTCCCAAGCTGGAGCTCTCATCGTTATACACAAGTCGTTGCGAGAGCCACGGAACCCCGAAGGGGTTCAAGCCATTAGCCGGGGGTTGAGCGAAGCGACACCCCCGGACGGCAAACCGAATAAAATATCGACCCCGGAGGGGTCGCAGTCTTTCCGGCGCGGCCTAGGATAACACCGGTCTAAACCTAGCATTTGCAGCGTTTACGGAAGAACTCCTAGGTTATTGGGCCGATTGCTGCGACCCCTCCGGGGTCGTGGGTCTTTTTTCCGCATTTTCCGGGGGTGTCGCTTCGCTCAACCCCCGGCTAATGGCTGGCAACCCTACGGGTTGCAATATATTGGCATGCGTACACTTGTGTATAACGGCGAGAGCTGGAGCTTGGGAACGAGCAGAACATCAGATAATACTTGTACCACCGGCTAGTATAAATCAATGCGCCAGCATTGATTTATAGCCAGTAGACAAAGATAAACAATCCCAACCAGACCACGTCCACAAAATGCCAATACCATGCGGCTGCTTCGAAAGCAAAATGGTGCTTGGCTGAAAAATGACCCCTGACACAACGGAACAGGATCACCGTCAAAAAAATCGCACCGATGGTCACATGAAGGCCGTGGAAACCGGTCAGCATGAAAAAAGTCGAACCGTAAATGCCGGTGCCGAGTGTCAAGCCCATTTCTGTATAAGCTTCGTGGTATTCAATGGCCTGAAAAATTACGAATGAGAACCCCAGCACGACCGTGGCGATCAAACCTTTGATCAATTGAGCCCGGTTTTGCGCCAACAATCCCCAGTGCGCCCAAGTCACAGTCGCCCCCGAACTTAATAAGATGAGGGTGTTCAGTGCGGGCAAACCCCATGCGCCCATGGGTTCAAACTTACCTTCCTCCAAACCGCCGATATGGGCCGGGCCATTGTTGGGCCAAGCAGCCGTGAAACCATCCCATAGTTGCCTTGTGGCACCCAACGAAAAGCTTTCATTACCCGCCAGCCAAGACTCTGACAATACCCTCGTATAGTAAAGAGAGCCAAAAAATGCCGCGAAAAACATCACTTCCGAGAAAATGAACCACGCCATCCCCATGCGGAAAGACCTGTCCACCTGGTCATTGAATATTCCGCTTTCACTTTCGGCGATGACAGTCCCAAACCAGCCGAAAAGCATGGTGATCAGGACACCGGCGCCGACGATCATCATGGTTGAGCCATAACTGGCCCCGTTTAGAAAGTTGGCAAAGCCCGCAAGCAAGGTTGAAAGCCCAATCGATCCGAAAATCGGCCACTGAGCCTTGTGCGGTATGTAATAAGCGTCTTTGGTTGTAGTTGCCATGAGAGTCCCCGTTAATTCTTAATGGTTGGTGTTTTCTCGGTTATGTCAAAAAAGGTGTACGACAGTGTCATCTCCTTGGTGTCAGCTTGAATCGTCGGATCAACGACGAAACGCACGGGCAGCTTCCGTTCCTTGTGAGGCTCGAATTCCTGTTCGGAAAAACAAAAGCATTCGGCCTTCTTCAAATAAGAAGACGACCAAGCCGGAGATATACTCGGTATCGCACGCCCCGTCAACTTTTTGTCAGAGGTGTTCTCAGCGTAGAAATTGACCGTGTAATATTGTCCCGGATGGATTTGAAGCTTCCCGGTTTCAGCCCGAAAACGCAACGGCATTTGCCCGTTTACCACAGTGACAAATTCCAAGGTGATATTCCTGGACTGGTCAACCTGATAAACCTGTTCGGTGCTGGCCTCTTTCACCCTCCCGCTGATGCCAAAATAATTGCACACCGCGTCATAGTAAGGGGCAATGGCAAACCCTAAACCAAACATCAACAAAGCGATGGCTACAATTCGCCAAACCAGCCGGGCATTGGCCTTTTGCAACTCTTTAATGTCCACTACAGATGATGCCTATTTTGAAAGAACCACTTTCATAATCGAGAAAACGTAAAGCGAAATAGCTACAAGCGCTATCACCGCCGCTAAAAGGATGTTTTTTTTTCGCGTATCCATCGTTTAATGCCGCCAATCCCACCCATTTTAAAAAAGCGGGATTGGCCTTAATGTTTCAGTGCAGGTCTGAAATAATTTCCTGGGCGGGTGCTTCCGTCCAAGTGTGGTACGGTGGCGGGGACGGCAAATGCCATTCCAAGCCATGCGCTTCCGCACCCTCCCAAACTTCGCTGGACGCCTTCACGCCGCCTTTGATGGCTTTGTAGATGACATAGGCAAAAATCAATTGGGAGAAGCCAAATACAAACGCACCCACGCTGGACAGCGCATTGAATTCGGCAAATTGAACGGCATAATCGGGGATGCGGCGGGGCATGCCGGCCAAACCCACGAAATGCTGCGGGAAGAAGCAGATGTTGACTGAAATCGTCGTCAACCAGAAATGCAACTGGCCAAGACGCTCGTCGTACATGTGACCGGTCCACTTGGGCAGCCAATAGTAGGTGGCGGCGAACAAGGCAAACACCGCGCCCGGCACCAACACGTAATGGAAATGGGCTACGATGAAATAGGTGTCGTGGTACTGCAAATCGGCCGGCGAGATCGACATCATAACGCCAGTGAAACCACCCATGGTGAACAGCACCACGAAAGCGATGGCGAACAGCATCGGGGTTTCAAAGGTCATTGCCCCCCTCCACATGGTCGCCAACCAATTGAACACCTTCACCCCGGTGGGAACCGCGATCAACATGGTGGCGTAGGTGAAGTAGAGTTCCCCCGCGATAGGCATACCCACCGTGTACTGGTGGTGAGCCCAAACGATGAAGGACAGGAAGCCGATTGCGGCCGTCGCATAAACCATCGAGCTATAGCCAAACAGCGGCTTGCGCGAAAAGGTCGGGATGATTGAGGAAATGATGCCGAAGGATGGCAGGATCAAAATGTATACTTCCGGATGCCCAAAGAACCAGAACAAATGCTGGTAAAGCACCGGGTCACCGCCCCCTGCCGCATTGAAAAAGCTGGTGCCGAAGAACTTGTCGGTCAGCAACATAGTCACCGCGCCGGCGAATACGGGCATGACTGCGATCAACAAAAAGGCCGTAATCACCCACGTCCACACGAAAAGGGGCAATTTCATCATGGTCATGCCGGGGGCGCGCATGTTGAACACGGTGACGATGATGTTGATAGCCGCCATGATGGAGGACATTCCCAACATATGGACAGTGAACACAGTGAACGGCAGCGCATTGCCAGTTTGCAGCACCAACGGTGGATAGAGCGTCCAACCCGCCGCCGCCGCTCCGCCATCCATGAACAAGGTGCTGGCCAGCATCACAAAAGAGAACGGCAGAAGCCAGAAACTCCAGTTGTTCATCCTTGGCAAGGCCATGTCGGGCGCACCGATCATCATCGGTATCATCCAGTTGGCCAGCCCGGCAAAGGCCGGCATCACCGCGCCGAAAACCATGATCAACGCATGCAGCGTCGTCATTTGGTTGAAGAAATGCGGGTCTACGTATTGCAGGCCCGGTTCAAAAAGTTCCGCACGGATGACCAGCGCCATTGCGCCGCCGACGAAGAACATAATCAGACCCGTGATCAGGTACAGCGTACCGATGTCTTTATGGTTGGTAGTCGTCACCCAGCGCATGAATCCCTTGGCGGGACCATGATCGTGATGCTCATGGGCATCGCCATGAGCATGGGTTTCGTCATGTGTTGTAGCTGACATAGTCGTTTACCTCCAAAGGTTTAAATTATTTGAGCGCCTGGATGTCGGCAGGTTGTATCGAATCGCCCTTATTGTTGCCAAAACCATTGCGCTGATAAGTCACCACCGCAGCGGTTTCAACGTCGTTCAATTGTTCTTTAAAGGCCGGCATGGTTGCTTTGCCGTTTAAAACAAGCTTCACATGGTCAGACAAGGGGCCCGTGGCCACCTTGCTCCCCTTGATGGCAGGAAACGCACCCATTCCCTCGCCTTCCGCCCCATGGCAGGCGGCGCAGTTGGAGGCATAGACTTCCTTGCCCTTGGACATCAGTTCATCCATGGTCAACATTTTACCTGGATCAAGCTTTCCCGCATCTTGCTTGGCTTTTTGCCCATCCACCCACTTCTTGAAGTCTTCCTCGGTTTTCACCACGACGACAATAGGCATGAATCCATGATCCCGACCGCACAACTCGGCGCACTGGCCGCGATAAATGCCGGGTTTCTCGACATTGATCCAACCGTCAGTCACGAAGCCGGGTATGGCGTCTTTCTTCCAGCCAAATTCGGGCACCCACCATGCGTGCAACACGTCGACAGCCGTCAACAGAACGCGAATTTTCTTATTAGCCGGAATGACCAATGGATTATCGACATTCAGCAGGTAATGCTCGACCGTCGTGGGGTCTATTTTTGAACCCAGTTGGCGGGCTTCGTTGCTTTTGGCATCCAGCGAACTGAAGAAATCGATGCCTTTGCCCAAGCCGTCCGTCAGATATTCATAGCGCCACTTCCATTGATAACCGGTGACTTTTATGGTCATCACAGAATTTTCAGTGTCATAGACCTTAATCATGGCTTGGGTGGCGGGAAACGCCATCCAAATCAAGATCAAAAAGGGGAAGATCGTCCAGGCGATTTCCCACTTGGTGTTTTCATGGAACTTGGCAGGTTCGACACCCTTGGATTTACGGTGATGGATCAAAGAATAGATCAATATGCCATAGACAACCACGCCTATGACTACGCATATCCCAAGGATCTTCATGTGCAAGTCATGGATGTCATGGCTAAGTGGGGTCACACCTGCCGGCATGTTCAAAGCACCCCAGCCCACGCCAGTGCCGCTGCCAGTTTCGGCAATGGCCACCCCCCATAACACCGACCACAAACCGGCGAGCAGTTGTAATGTTTTTTTCACGGAGCCCTCTCTTCAAAATTACTTAAAAAAGCTTTTAATTATTCAATTATCCTGAATTCAACAGGACTCTCAATTCCCTAGCCAAAGCCTGACGCTCGGACTCCACCAGAAAGCGCCCTTTTCGACTTCCTTGCCATGCAACCCCAGCGTCAGCCGGCTTGGCCGTCCCCGCATCGGAGACTGCACCCAGTCGGGCATGACCCAACCCAAGCCGCTGGAACTTGTGAGTTTGCAAGGGCCTGTCACGCCGCTTTCCGCCCTAACCCAAGGCATCGGTGAGGGTCATCACCGCACACGCCTGACTTTCCTGATGAGCGTATAGCTTCTATAACTATGACGCAAACTCCATCTGCGGAAAGCGCTTGGGAAGCTGGCAGAATTTCCGCTGCAAACAATCAGACCTTACTGGGATGAGGAAATTTAACTTATACGGGCTGTCTAAGCAAGATTTCTTAGTAAATTACCCTGAAAAAATCCCTCTCATTAAAGTGCATTGACGACAAACCTTCCAATCCGGCACAATGCGGGATGCTGCCTAGGCACGGAAAAGAAAGCCCGGACTTTAAGGTTTGAAGGTTTTCCTCAACACAGGGAAAGTCCGCATCGATGCAATTGGCGACCCATCCAAGGCACGAAACACCGGAGCGAACCATCGCATCGTGGGTTAAAACCGCATGGTTCAAGCACCCCAGCCTCATCCCGACAACCAATATGACTGGCAATTGCAGGGCGTAGGCCAAGTGCGACACCCTGTCCCTCTCGTTGAGGGGAACCTCCCACCCCCCAATGCCTTCGACCAAAACATAGTCGGCCAACGTTTCCAATTCCCTGCAACGTAGGACAATATCACTTATTGAGACAGTTTTGCCTGAGCTACGTGCGGCAATGTGAGGTGAAACGGGTTGCTCGAATGCGTAAATATTTAATTTCGCATAGTCGACAGGGAAAGTGGCGTTTTCCATAAGCAGCAAGGCATCTTCGTTGAGACATTCACCCTCTCTGCGAAAACAACCGGCTGCCACCGGCTTCATGCCGATCACTGCCAAACCCCGGGCTTGCAGAAAACGCATCAGGGCAACCGTTGCCCACGTCTTGCCCACCCCCGTGTCAGTGCCGGTGATAAAAAACCCGGCCACGCTCAATGACCCCCGGCGTCGAGGGGACCGGCCAGGCGCACTTGCCCATAGACAATTTCAAAACTGGCCTCGACTGTCCCCGGCACCATGGAGGCGGCATAGGCTTCCATCATCTTACGAAAAACACCCTTGCCGGTGAGGTGGCGCGGGCGGTTCAAGGTGACATTGTGTGCGCCCAAGTATTTTAGTTCGCGTAAAATCGCATCGACACTGGGATAGGTTACTACAGATCGCTCGCTTTCGACCGAGAAGTCAGTGAAATGGGCTTTGGTCAAAGCCTCCTCAATCGCCACCCGTGACATGAAGGCATTCACATGGGTATGTTTATTATCAGCCTCGGCCCAAGCTTCCCGTAATTCACATAGGGTTGCTTCGCCAAAGGTGCTGAACAGGATCATGCCGCCAGGACGCAATACTCGTTTAAATTCCCTCAACACGGCTGACAAGTTGGGACACCATTGCAAAGCCAAGTTTGAAAACACCAAATCGGCACTATTATCCCTCAACGGCAAGGTTTCAATATCGCCGCAGACTCGCAAGGCTTTTTGCTGCAAGCCCGCCCGTTGGTCGAAAGCCTTGAGCATTCCCAAGGAGATGTCCAAGGCAAGCAAACCCGCATCGGGGAAACGCTTGGCTAATCGCTCGGTGCAATAGCCCGTGCCGGCCCCAAGGTCGAGTATGCTTAGGGGTTCAAATGTGGCTTCAGCCAACCGCGCCAACAACCCCTCCCCTACCTGCCTTTGCAACGCGGCCACGCGATCATAACCCGCCGCCGCCCGGCTGAATGACCGTCCAACCCAGAGCTTGTCAGGCAGGGCTGACCGGGCGTTTTTATCGGATTGAAGCACTGCAAGCATTGCGTCGCCAAAAATCAGTGAGGATGTTTAGGCATTCGTTGGGATGGGAGAGAAATGGGGTATGGGCTGCGCCCTGCAAAATCTGCAATTCCGCCTCGCCGGACAGCGCCTGCATGGCCTGGCCGGCCGAAGGCGGGGCTAGGCGGTCGTGGCTACCCAACAACAACAGCAAGGGGACGCGCAAACCCGGCAGCAAACCGCGCAAATCTTCAGTGCGCAAAATATCCAAGCCCGCCCGCAAAGCCGCTTCGTCTGGCTCGTCGCATTCGGCCACATGGGCTTTCAAATCCTTCAGCACCTCGCGGGCATGTTCGAGGCCCCAGGTTTGCAGCCCTAAAAATTGCATCAATGTGCGATGGTAATCGGTCATCAAGTCTTCGGCGAAACGGGACATCAGTTTAAGGTCCATCGCGCAAGGCCAATCATCATTTTGGGCGAAACGGGCATTGCCGGCCATCATCGTCAGGCTGGCCAGTCTTTCCGGGTTTCCCCCGGCAATAAACAACGAAAACATCGCCCCTAACGACCAGCCTAGCCAATGCGCCCGCTCTGGTGCTTTTTCGAGCAGTGCCATCCCGACCCCCTTCAAGCTGTAATCATCAATCATACCACTACGGCCATGGCCGGGCAGGTCAATCAAGGTGACGCGGAAATCTGTGGCAAGCTTGTGGGCAAACACGCGCCAAACCCCCGAGTGCATACCCCAGCCATGCACCATCACCACCTCCGGGCCGCTGCCGAAGGTTTCGGAATAGAGGATTCCCGTTTGCCGTTGCGTAAAACTTTTGCCTGCATCCTCCGCAATGCTCACCGATCACCTCCAACAATCTGCAACAATCGGCGCGACATCCCTTGAACATTGACGGCGATCAATTTGCATCCACGGGCAAGGGACTGTGTCACTCCCACTCCGCAAACCCCCCTTCGGCTTCCAGCGCTTCCATGCCCTGCTCAAGATTGAGCATAAAATCGACACGGGAGCCATTCCAGTGCAAAGCCTCGCCGACAAACACATCGCAGAAAAACGGCACCAGCACCGTTTCGCCCCTAGGCAGGGATTTGCCCAGCCCATGCATGAATATCGGGATGACCGGGACATCGGGATGGTTTTCGATCAAGTGCGCGATGCCGGATTTGAATTTGGCCCGCTGTTCCGGCTCGCCCCGGGTGCCTTCCGGGAAGAAGATCACTATATCGCCACGCTCCAAAGCATCCTTACAGCCTTGCAATGGATGGACGGGCTTCGCTGCCCTGCTAGACATGGCCGGCGTGGGATTTTCGGCCTTCCGGGCCACCGGGATAATGCCGATGATGTTCAACGCAAACCAAGCCAATGGCCGGTTGCGCAAAAAATAATCCAGCGCCGCCGCCGGGCGAATCCTAGGCAGCAGCTTCAACGGCAATAGGCTAATCAGCACCATCGTATCCAAGTGGCTGTTATGGTTCGCCACAAGAATCGCAGGGCCGCCCAACGGCAGGCGTTCACGATGACGCACATTGAGTCCCAGCAATAACAACACCACCGTCCGCACGGCGACACCGAAAAAAAGAAAACGCAGTAGGCGGTTCATGGCTTAAAAATAAAAATAGCGCATGAAATGGAAAAACAGCGGGGCCGTGTAGGTCAGGCTGTCGATGCGATCCAAAATGCCGCCGTGGCCGGGCAGCAGGGTGCCGGAATCCTTCACGCCGATGTCACGCTTGACTGCGGAAATCACCACATCGCCGATGAATCCGGCCACTGGGATAATCACACCCACGGCGAGGGAGTGGACTAAACTCAGCGGGGTCAGCCAAGGCGCCAGCAACCACGAACATAGCAAGGTGGTGGCGACCCCACCCAGAAAGCCTTCCCACGTCTTGTTCGGGCTGACTTTGGGGATAATCTTGTGCCGACCCAACATTTTACCCCAGACATATTGCGCCACATCGTTGAATTCGGTTAGGAACACTAGGAACAACACCAAGCCCGCCCCGCCGCCAACCGGGTTGTGGTCTTCCGGCAAGGCCAACAAAAAGGACAGATGGCTCAAACTGAACACCGTCACCATCAAGCCCCAGTGCAAGGTGCCCGCCGCGCGCAAAAACTCTTTGGTTTCCCCAATCATCACCATGCGCATCGGCATGAACAAGAAGGCATAGACCGGGATGAATATGATGAACATGCCATACCATTCCAAGTGAATCCAGTAGTATTGCATGGGTATGGTCAGATAGGCCCACAGCAGCACCCGCCGGTCGGCCCTGCGCGTCGGGATCAGGCTGAGATATTCCTTCAAGGCGAGAAAGCTGACTAGGCCAAAGAATACTAGGGACAACTTGCGGTTCAGCGCCATGGCTAGGGTGAACACGATAATCATGCCCCACCATGAATTCACCCGCTGGCGCAATTCAGTGTAATTCTTATGCGGGTTTCGCCATTGCAGCAGGGAAACGATAATGGAAGCCAGCAGCAAGAGTGCAAACACCCCGGCCACTGCCCAGATGACATTCGGTTTGACTGCCAAGTTGATCATGGCGCAATCTCCTGCAACGCTTTACGCACCCGGTTGACCACAGTCCATCCCAACAAACCCACCAACACCCACAGCAACGCCGACAACCACAAGCCGGGAACCACGCCTAAACCGAGCAAAAGGCCGATGAAGCCTATTGCAAAGGCCCGGTCGCTTTTTCCCATAGGGCCGTCATAACGTCGGCTGGCCCCAATCTGCACCGCTGCGACGCCCGCCAGTTCACTGACCACTGCCAGCACCGCGAATATTGCCGCCGCCGCCCCACTCACGCCCGGAATCAATCCCAAGGGAAGGTAAAGCACGGTGTCTGAAACCACATCGCCCAATTCATTGAGCATGGAACCCAACGGCGAGCGCAGATCATGCTCCCTCGCCAACATCCCGTCGATGGCATTCAGCGCCATGCGGGTGAACATCAGCAAGGGGATCAACAGGAAAGGCCAGCGTTCCGTTGGTTGCAGGGCAATACCGGCACCGCCTAGCACCGACAGCCAAAACGCCAGCCAAGTGATCTGATTGGGGGTGATGCCTTTTTTCCAAAGCCACCGGACTATGGGGCGCAACAAATCTTGAAAGCGAGGCTTGAGGTCGTAGATCGTGAGCATGGGATTCTCCAAGAGTGAGGAGTGCAAGACGCGCCTTGAATTTTTTTCGGGAGCGCAAGGCTTGCCTTGCATTATATGACACAGGTAAGCTTTACGCTCAATATCCAAGACACTACAGCAATTCCCATTATGAGCCAAAGTGCCGATAGACAACTCGTCATTCCGGCTTAGGATGCCGGAATCCAGTCACAAGGATGTGAATCTAGGGCGCGCCATCAAGCCTTTTTCAAACACTTACGCAACCGATAAGTTACCGTCCTTAGGCGCTGGATTCCGTCATCGAACGAGCTTTGGCGGACTGGCCGCACATCGAATTTACCGGCTACCAGCTTAAGGCGGGGCAGGTTAAGCCGTTCGTGGCGAGCCCTTCGACTACGCCTGGGAGAGCCTTATCGACCCATGAACGGCTTACCCGTCCACCCCCTTCGACAAGTCCAGGGCGAACGGGTAAACCTTGATCGTGCCCCGCCTTGAAGTTGGTGACCAAAAGTTTCCTACATCTAGATTTTGTAGCGTCGCATCGCTGGAATCCCAATGCCGTCATAAATATATGGAAAAGTCCATTTTGTAAAATCCTAGATGTCAGGCATTTTGTGTATGGTTAACCTTCACCCCCACCATTCCAATGCCCTCCCGCCCATCCCACAAACTGACATCATAGTAATATTCCGGGCTGAAATAATCGGTGCTTTCGACGATGAAACCTGCGGCGTTGAACAACGATGACAAGGTTTCGATGTCGATGAAGTTAAAATATTCCGGCATGGCCTGAAGTAGCTCCTCTTTGTCTTCCTGCGCTTCAAGGCGAGGATTGTTAATTAAGGAAACCCGTCCGGGCGTAGCATGGCTGGCTGCTTTTCTGGCGAGGAATTCAGGGTAAATGTCTTGGTTCATGCCATGGAATATCGAGTCCGCGACAATAAACAGCTTGCCGCCGGGTTCCAACCAGTGCTGGAATCGCGCTAGGCAAGTGGCAATTGTTGCGGAATCGAAAAAATGGAATACCCGTGCGCACAGTATGGCCGACACGCTGTCTGCCTCCAGATCAATGCCATCAATGCAAGAACCGCAGAGTAGTTGCAAGTTTTCCCGCAAGGGTTCTGGCGTTTGCTCGTACAATACATGCAGATGATGGGGTTCCAGATCGTTGACGATAATCCGGCCCCCATTATTCAGGACGGAAGTTGCTGCGACACCATAGGCCGCGCCGACTTCCATCACGGGCAGTGAAGCATTTTCCGCATAGTCGATAAACGCCCGCGTGTAGGGGTCGCCGATAGCCGCTGCCATCCAGCCCATATTATTCAAGGTTGGAATTAATTTGCTTTGCATGTTTTCATCGGTAATCATGTTAACCTCCAAACAGCTTTATTTTGACTAAGTTTCCCTGACGGGATAGGGGAGTAACCGTCACCATTGCGCGGTGACACCTAGAAATACATTGGCCCCGGAATAGGTATACCGATTGCCGCTCGAATAATCCCGCGTTTCATAGATGTCATAACCACTGGAAAGTGTCGCTTTGTACTGGCTTGACAGTTTCCATTGGGCGGCCAAAAAACTGCCACCTTTTTGTTCGTCGGCCAGGTTGTAAACCAGTGCCGTATCGCTATCGACCGCATACATGCGATTGCCTGCCAAACCACCGGCTGTCACCCAAGAGGGTATCCAAACCGACTGGGAGGCAAAATAATGGGTGAACTTGATTTCCACCGCGTCGGTATGACCGCGCATGGCGCGTAACGGATTGGAAACATTGACATCGTACAGCCGCAATTGCAGCCAGTCATAGTTTTGGTTGAAGCCAAAACCCAGGGTTGGGGTCCACTGCTGGACAGTCAGTGAACCATTGCCGATCTTGCTGTCACCGTAAAAACTAATGGCATAACCCAAATCGGCGTAAAACGATTTGGACTCATGTAAATAAGACACTTGCGGGGCGACAACTTGCACCTCATCGCTCTCATTGGTCGAATCATCGTTATTGATTTGATGCCCATCCAAACGTGCGGTTAAACGGCCCGCTAGAAATTCAGGCGTGAAATTAAGCCGGCCTGAGAAAAACTCCGACGCTTGGTTGAGTGCCGAACCACCCCCTTTAAAATTTAAATTGGTATAGGTGGCACCGCCAGCGATGCCTCCACGATCCAAATACTGTGCGTCGAAATAAACCCCTGCACTGGTCATGTCGCTACGCAGCGGGGAGCCGCCATACCCGGTGTAAGAAACCAACGGCGTCAGTTTCAGCGTCCATGGCCCCGTCGCCGGTTCTTCCGCAGCACTGGCGTTCACGACCAGCATCGCCAGGCAAGCCGCCAAACGGGGGCTTAAGTTGTATTGATTTTTCATGATATTCAATGGACTGATTTTTTATCCGACACCCAACTGGCGTTTTCCAACACCGCTTCCCAAGTTTGCCCGAAGCAATCCATGCGCAAGCGCCGCACACCGACTTCGGGCTTGATTTCAGCCAGTGTGTGCACTTGCCACTCGATGCCCGGTGCGAGGCGGATACGGTGTTCGCCTTTTTGCCGCCAGACTTGCGTTTCCTCGTCCCAATGACGGCAATAATGGCTGTCGCAACCCGTGCCTAGCGGGCGTAGCAGCGCGACCAACAGATGTCTGCCCCGACCAATCGGCAACAAGCGCATAGACGGGCGGTCGTCCCAACACTCGGCGGCGCTGCTGAGTGGCGTTAGCCCCAAAGCCAGCAGCCAAAGGTCAAGCAAAAGGGCCGTCTTGCCCTGCCGGTCATAAAACCCGATCACCGCCGCCGTCTTTTCAAAGGCAGCGGAAGCGCCCTGCGTTTCTGTCAAGCGGAATTGCCCGAGGAGGCTTAGATTGACGTTCAGGCAAGCCGTGTTGCCCGCGCCGTTTTCCGGTGTCTTGATTCGATAGCGAAAACTGAGTCCGGCAGGCAATTTCATTGCAGCGGCAAGCGGCTCGCTGATGGGGGCGGCACTGACAAAATCCCCATCCGACGGCCTTTTGCACAGCCGGAAATTCCGGGCGGTTTGATCGCCGCTGCGCACCAACACATTGCCAAAATGAAACGGCAAAGTAGGGCCGCCTAGGTATTCGCCGATTTGCACATGCAGGTGCAGATGCGGTTGCGGCGAACGCCCAGAACTGCCACACGCTGCGATGCGCTGGCCGGGGTTGACCCATTCGCCGACATTGGCCGTCAAACTACCCTGCTTGAGATGGGCAAGTTTCACATACAAACCATTCCCCATGCGGAGCAGCACAAAATTCCCCCAATTGTTGACAAGGTCCACCTCGCCTGGTGGCATGTCGGGCAGGTCGGAACGCAATAGCACCACTTGCCCTGCCGCCGGCGATAGCACGGGCGCACCGAAGCAGTAATAATCGGTTAAGGAAGCACCGTCGCCACTGTGGCTGCGTCCGTTTTCGACAATATGAAAATCCAAGGCATGCCGCCACGCCTCGCGATGGGTGTGCGGCCCGTCAAAACCTTGCGATACTTGCCATTCGCCGTAGAACGGCAGGGCCAGTGGCAGGCTGTCGGCGGGTGCGCCCCGCGCTTCGGCCAGCCGCGCCCGCTCGTAGGTGATTTCCGGCGCGGAGGGAAGCTCTAGGTTCAGGTAAGGTTTCCGCCAACGAGTCCGTGCGCTTAACGCACCTAGGCACAAATAGACGGCAAGCAAAAAGGGGGCGGTCAACAGCGGCAAGGCGAAGCCGTACAGCATCCCGTTCAAAGCCACCGCCGTCCATCCGCTCAACGCACTGCCCGCCACTGCGAATGCAAATCCAGCCCGGCTCGGCACGGTGAAGATGCCGCCCAAGGCCATGGCGGTCAGCATGAAATTAAAGCCATTGCCGTGCGGGTCGCCGAGATTGAACAAATGGAATCCCGCAAGGCCCGCCAGATAGCCCGCCGCCGCCAACAGGCCCAGATAGCGCGAGGCCACGACCAGCCCTAGAAACAGCAAGACCCCCGCCAGCGGGTCAGGAACTAGGAAGAGCCAGCCCAAGGAGGTGAAAAATGGATCCAGCCACGGTGTGAACAAGGCTTGCGTATTCGCCTGGCCGGCGACGGATGCCAAGGTCGCCGCACGGTAGGGTTGGGTCAGCAGTATCGCCCACGTCACCAAGGTGAACGGCAGGCTCAACACCGGCAGTCTGCCCGTCTGCCATAGCAGCCCCGCCAGCCAGTGGGCGCTCAGTGTGACCAACAGGGACGCGATGGCGACCCAGGCCAGCAATTGCATATCCAAAGGATGGATGGCACCGATGACTAAGCCGGTGAGCAAGCCGTTGACCCAATGCGGTTCGCCGGGTTTGGACAGGCCCAACACGCGCCCACAGCCGGCGGCGCAAAATAGTCCGAGCAAACCGGGCAAGGCAGTCTGTGGCGAAAACCAAGTCAACAGGGCGAACCATGCGCCCAACCACGGCGAATCGCAGAACAGCACCGACGCATAGGCGCGGGCAAAGGGTGCGATCAATATTCCTAGACGGATTATTAATGCCGTAAGGCGAGCAAACGTCACTTCCAAAAAGCTTAGGGCAAACCCCGCCGACTCGTTTTTAAACACCGAGTTGGTATGGTGTCCAGATAGAAGGGCAGGTTCTTTGCTTGCCCACGGGAACCGGATCAATCGGCGGACACGAAAAAGCCTTGCCCAGCCTGCGTTTTTGTTTTCCAAGGTTACGGCGCTCATTCTGGCAGTCCTTGCGGGAAAGGCACTCTCAAGCTTTCGGGCAGACGCTCGAAATCATTGATTGCTGAAAGTCGCTCGGCAGCACGGACCACTTCCACCTTGCCTGCTTGCGTCACCATCACCACGGCGGGCCGGTATTGGATGAACTGCATCCATTGCGTGTTGTTGTAAGCCCCGGCGGGGCGAACCATCAGCGCATCGCCGACATTCAGCGGCGGCAGCATCACCGAACTGCGCACGATGTCGATGTTCATGCACAGAGGCCCGTACAGCACGGTTTCCTCGGGTATGCCGTCCAGCGGGCGCAAGGGCTTGACTTCGTGGTTATACCAAAATGCCGTGAACAGCAGGTTGACCCCGGCATCGAGAATTGCCGCACGGCGACCGTCGGGTAGGCGCTTGCCGCCAACGACACGGGTCACCAATATTTCCGCATCGTCCACCATTGCCCTGCCCGTTTCCAAAATCAATGTCGGTAGCGGCTGGCCCGCCGCACTGCGGGCGCGGGTGGCTTCCAATAAAGCCCCAGTGATCGCTTCCGCGTATTGGTCAAAACTCGGCACGAGTTGGTCTGGCGGCAGATACACGCCTTGCAAGGCATTGCGCGACGCAAAGCCGCCGCCAACATCCAAATATTCGATCTGGCAAGCCGTTTCAGCCTCCACCTTCTCCATGAACTCTGCCATGATCCGGGCTTGGGCGGCATAGGCCCGCACGTCCAAGATGAACGTGCCGATATGGCTGTGCAACCCAGTGAGATTCAGCCACTCGCTGGAGGCGATGCGTTGCGCCGCGTCCATGGCGGCCCCGGACTCCAGATTGAAACCAAACCGGCTCCATGACTCGGTGTAGCCCGTGTCAAAATTCAGACGGATGCCGACAGCGACTTTTTTGTTAAGCCCTTTGGCGACCTGTTCCAGCGCATAAATCTCATCCAAATGGTCTAGGTGAATCTGCGCCCCTTCGCGTGCAGCTTGTTCAAGGATGGCCGACGGTTTCCATGGCCCGTTGAAGATGATGCGCGAACCGGGGACACCCAAGGCGCGAGCCTTGTGGTACTCAAAATCGGATACGACCTCGGCCCAAGAGCCTTCTTGGTGCAGGATGGAACACACGGCATTCAGGTAATTGGTTTTGTAAGACCAGCCGTGGCGCACTTTTGGCCACCTTGTGGCAAAAGCACGGCGCAAACGTCGGGCATTTTCACGCAAGGTCTTCTCCGACAGGATGAACAGCGGCGAACCGTATTGCTCCAATAGCGGCTCAATCGCCACGCCGTCCACCTCGTCTTGGTGGTGGTGTTGGCGCACTGCGCCGAATTTGTTCATCACGCCGACACGGTGCGGCGAGAGCGAGGGTTTCGTCCAGGGTTTCAATATTTTTTCAGGGGCGTTCATGGGTTTATCCTTATGCTTCAGGGATGCATTGGCCCTGCATCATCAAGTGTTCAAACAGTGACATCGGTACGATGGTTTCCATCGCGTGGCGGATGAACATCGTGCCGGGACGGGGCGGGGCCATGGTGGGGGCGGGGTGTCCCATCACCAATTCCAACAACAAGGCGGGCAGGTTGCGGCCAACGCCATGGGACAGGTAGATCCAAGCGGGAAAGCGGGGGTTGATTTCAATTAACTGATAATCGCCCTTGGCATCGCGCATCACCTCCACTTCCAGCGGGCCTTTCCAGTTGAGTTCCCTGACCAGCTTTCGGGCGACTTCGGCAAGTTTTTCATCGGCGGTCGCCACCCCGGCCCAGGCTTTGCCCTTGGATGTGACGGCGCGTTTCTTCATCATGACTTCACCGAGCAGATTCCCCTGCCCGTCGCCAATCCCGGTCAGATTGTATTCCTCGCCGGCGACAAAGCGTTGCACCAGCACCGGCAGGCCCCACTCGTGAGCAATGCTGTGAAACGCGGCGGCGGCTTGCTCCGGGTTGGCGACGATCTTGGCATCGTAAAACACGCCTTTGACCACCAAGGGGTAAGACCAGCCATCCTTTTCGCACTCGCGGAAAAATTGCGGGCTTGCCAAGGCTTTGAGTTCCGGGTGGGCAATGCCGGCGGCTTCCGCCAGTTCCGCCAGACGGGCCTTGGAGCGACGCTCGAACTGTCCGGCATTGGGCATGAAGGTTCGCAAGCCCAGCCCGGCCAGCTTTTCCGCCAAACCCACCATCAACGGCAATTCGGCATCCAGGCAGGGGATCAACACGTCAATATTCTCCACCGCCTGAATCTCCGCCAGCCGTTCCAGCAGAAGCTCGGAACCATTGAGCGGATAAGACAGCAGGTAAACGCTATCGCAGTACTCGCCAAGATAAAGGCCAGGATCCAGCGCGTCATAGCCAAGGCCCACGATGCGCACACCGTCGCCATAGGCTTCCCGCAGGCAACGCGCCACTGCCAGGCCGGGTCCGGGATTGTCCGGCAAGGCGTTCATGCCAGTGATTGCCACCGTCAATGGTTTGGTATTCATTGAAAGTTCACCTTCAACAGACCTGCGAATTCGCTCACGTCGCGCTCCGCGACAGACGCATCGATCACGAATTCCGCTTGCAGCCTCTTCGTGATTTGTCCCACGTCCAGCGTTTGTCGGATCAATTGCAATAGCGCAAGCCCGGTATGATTGACGGTGAAGCTATTGCCCGTCACGGGGTCAAAAATAAAGCCGCTTTCGCTCAGTGCCAAGCGTTTCAACGATTCCACATTGGGAAAATCGAGTGTCTGTCGAGTCATTGTCCTTCTCCTAAGTTTCGTGTCTATGAATACGGGCAGGGGTGTTTGCCGTCCGCTGTCGATGCGTCCCCGTGGGGTGCGTTGTTGAAAAGTATGGCAGGGCACGATTACCGCAGAGGGGTTAGGCAAATTACAGAGTTGTAATGTGCGTCGCCAGATTAACCACAAACCTCACCTCTCCATCGGCAGACTTGGCAAGCGTTAAATCCCCACCATGCGCCCGCGTAATCTCGCGGGATAGGCTAAGCCCCAAGCCCACGCCTTCGACTTGGCGGTTGTGCGAGGGGTCGGCGCGGTAGAATCGCTCAAAGATGCGTTCGTGGTCGGCGGCGGGGATGCCCGTCGATGCATTGGCGATGGATATTTCGACTCGGCCATTTTGGCGGGCGGTAGTGATGCGTATCCAACCGTTCGGTAGATTGTATTTGATGGCATTGCCCAGCAGGTTGTGCAGCACTTGCCGCAGCAAGGCCGCATCGGCACCGACAGTCAGGCCAGGGGCGATGGAACCGCTCACCTCCAGTTCCGGGGCCAGCATTTGCGCGTCTTCCACCAAATCTTCCAAGGCTTGCGACAAATCGAAGGGGATGATATGCAAACGCAGCCGCCCGGCATCGGCCAGCGATAACAACAACAGCTTGCGCGAGATCGTACCCAAGCGTTGAACTTCGTCGAGGATGCCGGTCAGCCGGGCTTGGACCGGCGAACCGGCTTCGCATTGCGCCATGGCCTGCTCGATTTGCCCTTGCAGAATGGCCAACGGGGTTTTCAACTCGTGGGCGGCATCGGCTGAAAAGCGCGAAGCTTGCAGGAAACTGCGTTCCAAGCGTTCTAACATGAGACTGAGCATTCTTTTTGATGGACAATTTTCAAGCTAATTGAGTGTCGATTGGGGGGGTGTTCGGACAGGGCTGGCCTATGACTGGGCATTGGCAGGGTTCAGTCTGCCCTTTTTGGCCGCCGCCTTAAGCTAATGT
>CAIODU010000018.1 GCA_903857165.1 uncultured Methylococcaceae bacterium
CCCATGAAGAATCTGATCCGTAGAAAAAAAATAGAGTCCACGAAAGACACGAAAAGCACGAACAAAAGCAAGATTCGTTCGTGCCTTTCGTGTTTTTCGTGGACGATTCTTTTGGTGGATTCATTATTGGAAATCACCTTACAACATGCCCAGGCGATTTTCGAAAAAAATCATCCCCCATTGTAGGGCATCCTTCAAGGCGCTTTGGTGGCATGAAGGCCACCCTACGGGTAAAGGCACAACCGTTAATGTCCCAAGCGTCCCGGCAACTCAATCAAAATGACAAACGTAATCCAAAAACTCCACCGTCTCAATATCGAAATGGCGGTTGGCTGGAATAGTGAAGCACTCGCCAGCCGAGTAGGTTTTCCAATCCAGTTCGCCACCTAGCCTGACTTTGCAGACTCCTCCGATAATTTCCATAGTCTCCGGCGAACCCGTGTTGAACGTGAGCGTGGAGGGGAAAATCACCCCGATTGTTTTGCGTGTCCCATCCTCAAGGAATAGGGTGTGGCTGATGCATTTTCCGTCAAAATAGACATTGGACTTCTTGACGACGCTGACATAATCTAAGTGTGACATACTTGACTCATGGCTTTTTAGGTTGGTAAGCGTCATTATATCTCACGATGCCGACCCTTTTCACTGGAATCGGCGGGGCCACTTGTCCGGGAAGGCTCAAAGCAAGCCATGTTCGGCGAATGAATAGGCATTCAAGCCATCGCCGACAATGAAATGGTCGAGTACGCGAATGTCGAGCAAGCCCAGCGCCTGCTTCAATCGCTGGGTGATGAACTTGTCCGCCTCACTGGGTTCCGCTACGCCCGAGGGATGGTTGTGGGCGAAAATGATCGCCGCCGCATTGTGGGCCAGGGCGATTTTCACCACCTCGCGGGGATAAACGCTGGCCCCGTCTATGGTGCCGCGAAACAATTCCACGAATTGGATGACCCGGTGTTGGTTGTCCAGCAACAAACAGGCGAACACTTCGTAAGGGTACTGCCGCAAGGTCGAAATCAAATAGTTGCGGGTCAGTTCGGGGCTGGTCAGGGCGTTGCTGCGCTCCAATTCCTGCCGCAAGTGGCGACGGGCCATCTCCAACACAGCCTGTAGCGATGCGTATTTTGCGATGCCTAGCCCCAAACTCCGCTGGAAACGCTCGAAATCGGCCTCCAGCAGGGCGCGTAGCGATCCATACTCTTGCAAAAGTTCCCGCGCCAAATCCACGGCGGTTTTTCCCTTCACCCCGGTGCGCAGGAAAATCGCCAATAATTCGGCATCGGACAGGGCGCCAGCCCCACGCTGCAAGAGTTTTTCCCGGGGTCTTTCGTCCTCCGGCCAGTCCATGATGGTCATCGCATGCCTCTTGAAAGTAAATGTTTATGGGAAACTGAATAAAAAGGATAGAAGGATACCGGCAAACTTGCCATAATTCACGTTTATGATTGCATATCTTGGTAGCGGAAAACAAAGGTGAGCCGTCTGGCGGAAAAACGCATCCTACTGGGTGTCACTGGCGGTATTGCCGCCTATAAGGCCTGCGGGCTGACCCGGCAGTTAATTCAAGCCGGCGCGTGCGTGCGCGTGGTCATGACCCGCGCAGCCCAATCCTTTGTCGCCCCGCTCTCTTTTCAAGCCTTGTCCGGCAACCCGGTTCATCTGGATTTGCTGGACACGGCGGAAGAATCGGCCATGGGCCACATCAGGCTGGCTCGCTGGGCCGATTTGATCCTGATTGCGCCGGCAACAGCCGATTTCATGGCCAAACTCCGTGCGGGTTTGGCTGATGAACTGCTGGGCGCGGTGTGCTTGGCGGCTGAAGTCCCCATCCTGGTGGCACCGTCCATGAATCGGGCGATGTGGTCGAACCCGGCCACCCAGGACAACGCATCATGCCTCGCCGCCCGGGGAATTCGCTTGCTAGGCCCAGCCGAAGGCGGGCAAGCTTGCGGGGAAAGCGGATATGGCAGGATGTTGGAACCCGCCGAGATTTGCCGGGCGATGGAGAAATTCTTCGTGCAAGGCTCCTTGGCCGGGCGCACGGTGTTGGTTAGCGCGGGCCCCACCCGTGAAGCCATCGACCCGGTGCGTTACCTGACTAACCGAAGTTCTGGAAAAATGGGATATGCCATGGCGCAAGCCGCTATCGACGCAGGCGCGAAGGTCACCTTGGTGAGTGGCCCGGTGGCCTTGGATCCCCCCATGGAGGCTCAGGTGGTGCGTGTGGAAAGCGCCGCCGAAATGTTCAAGGCAGTGGTCGGACTGGCAACCCGGCATGACATCTACATAGGCACTGCGGCGGTTGCCGACTATACTCCTGCCACGGTGGCAGAAGAAAAAATCAAGAAACACGAAGCGGCCTTGGTTATCCGATTGACCCGCACCCGAGACATCCTGACTGCCGTTGCCAGCCTTCCAAATAAACCCTTCACCGTGGGTTTCGCCGCAGAAACCGGCAACCTTGAGTCCTATGCCAGGGAAAAGCTGGAGGGCAAGGGGCTGGACATGATTGCGGCTAACCGTGTGGGTCAGGCCCAAGGGGGCTTCGACACCCATGAAAATGCCCTATGGGTATGCTGGAACGGTGGCGTAAAGAATTTGCCCATGGCAAGCAAACAAGATATTGCCATCCAACTCATCGAATTGATCTCGGAAAACTATCGTGCAAAAAATTCAACTTGACATTCTGGATATCCGCATGAGTAAAGCGATTCCATTTCTGGAAAACGCCACACTAGGGTCGGCAGGTCTAGATCTGCGCACTCTTAGACACGAACCCCTTGACATTGCCCCGGGTGAGGCCTGCCTGGTTCCCCCGTGCATGGCCATTCAAATCGCAGAAACCACTCGACCCGACGGCGATTTTTGGGCATGCGGGGCGGTAAACCTATGAGCAAGGGTTCCGGAATATTCAAAACCAAATTGACATTTGCAGGCTTGACGGGCAGTCTGGCCATCGTATCCTTGATTGTAGTCATATTGGCCCATGCAATGCTTTTTTTGGCAACTTCACGTTCGGCCAATGAGGCCAACGAACAAAGCGCATCGAACGCGGCGCTTAACACCGCGAGCAATCTGTCCAACCTCGTTAACGTGCTTAGCCAAGGCTTGATTGCGCAGTCGGGTGATTCCAGGCTTGCTGGAATTATCACCCAGGCCGACCCTGGAATTACCCAGCAAGAGGAGGAGCGCATCACCCGTGCCGTTTCGAGCGCCTGGTTGGTGAGGCTTTTGCCTGAGAACCTTGATGTCCCGGACGAAACACGTTCGCCAAAGATGGGCTTTTCCGACTTGGATATGGTCACCAACGCAGTCAGCGGGACAATGCAACCTGCCATCCATCTCGCCAACTCTCCAGATGCGCACTTGGCAATGGCGCAGCGTCTGGCTAATGGAGGGGGGGTGATACATGCCAGTTGGCCGGTCAAACTACTGAATGGGGCATTGGCGTTCGAGGGGGCATGTGGCATTGCATTACGCCAAGAAAACATCAACATCGCTTATCAAGGGGGTCAAAACTGCAAGGACAACGAAAAAGTGCCGGACGGAGAAGTTGATGTCAAAGGGACACCTTGGAAAATTGCCTATTGGGTCCGCCCCGGGGTCTCACTCAATATCGTCTGGTTCGTTGCCTCCCTCCTGGTTTCCATCGCCATGATCGGCGGCCTCGGCATTTTGCTCATCCGCCTGCAGTACGCCGCATTACGCCAAGACCGCAAGAGCTTGCTGATGCTGGCCAATGATATGATCAACGGTAGCCCCCTCGGCGATTTTGTTTTCAAGATTCGCGAAATCGAACACATAGCCACCGAAATTTCAAGGCTGAAGCGCGTCCAACGCGACACCAGGGTGGCGGCACCCCGGCCAGAGCCACAATCCATTGTCAAGCTGGAAACTCCCGCAGATAGGCTTGAGGAACTTCAGACGGAGGTGGATGCCCGTAGTAACCGCAAGGCAACCACCGTTGAAGTTTCGCCGGGCATATTCCGGGCTAACGACATTCGCGGCATCCTTGGCGAAACCATCAATTCGGATGTGGTTTACGCCATTGGGCTTGCCATTGGTTCGGAAATGAATGAGCGTGGCGAAAACTTCATTGCAGTCGGTCATGACGGCAGGCTTTCCAGCCCCGAGCTATGCAAATCAGTATGCAAGGGTTTGACGGACACCGGGCGCACGGTGATCAATATCGGGCTGGTACCCACCCCGCTCATGTATTTTGCCACGCACACGCTGAATGCCCAATCCGGCGTAATCATCACCGGAAGCCACAACCCGCCAAATTACAACGGGCTGAAAATCGTCCTTGGAGGTATCTCACTCTCCAGTGCGGATATCCAAAATTTGCGGATACGCATAGAAAATGGCAATTTTTCTGCCGGCAAGGGCAGAATGAACGCCTACAACCTGCTTCCGGAATACATCGAGCGGGTGGTCGGCGATACCCAGTTAGGACGGCCGCTAAAAATCGTCATGGATTGCGGTAACGGATCGGCCGGCATCGTGGCCCCCAAGCTGATCCGTGCGCTGGGCTGTGAAGTCATCGAATTGTACTGTGAAGTCGATGGACGCTTCCCCAACCATCACCCCGACCCCGGCAACCCGGAAAATTTGCAAGTGCTCATAAAGACCGTGTTGCAAACCGGGGCTGACTTAGGCATCGCTTACGATGGCGACGGGGACCGATTGGGGATGGTCGATTCCAGCGGCAAGATTATTTGGCCGGACCGGCAGATGATGGTTTTGTCCGCCGACGTGCTCTCCCGCGAACCTGGTGCCGACATTATCTACGATGTCAAATGCACACGGAATTTACCCAGTCAAATCGTCAAAAGCGGCGGTCGGCCCATCCTGGCGAAAAGCGGGCATGCGTCAATGGCAGCCAAGCTAAAGGAAACCGGCGCAATGTTGGCGGGTGAGATGAGCGGCCATATCTTCTACCAAGAACGCTGGTACGGCTTTGACGATGCGGTCTACGCCAGCACGCGCATGATCGAAATCTTGTCCAATGCTACGGAAACGAGCGCCGAAATGTTTGCCAAACTGCCTGACAGCATCAACACTCCTGAAATGGGCGTGCTGCTGGAGGAAGGCGAAAACATAAGCATCATGGCAAAACTGCTCGCTTTTGCCGATTTTAGCGATGCCCGCATCACGGACATCGACGGTCTGCGGGTGGATTTCCTCGAAGGATGGGGATTGGTGCGGGCCTCCAACACCCTGCCGGCCCTTACCTTCCGCTTCGAGGCCGACAACGAAAAGGCGCTGGCCCACATCCAAGAGCAATTTAGGGATTTGATATTGGCGGTCAAACCCGATATCAAGCTGCCCTTTTAGTTTTTTTCCAATCACTCAAGGACAAACCCATGCAAGATGTGAAAACCTACATGCTCGCCGTCGGCGAAAAAGCCCGTTCCACTTCGCGTCTGATTGGACGAGCCGAAACCGCAGCGAAGAACCGCGCTTTGTTGGCGATTGCCAACCGTCTTGAAGCCGGCACGGACGCACTCGTCAGTGAGAACGCCAAAGACTTGGAGGCAGGGCGGGCCAAAGGCATGGACGCGGCGATGCTGGACCGGCTGACCCTCTCGGCCAAAAGTGTCAAGGCCATGGCCGACGGGGTGCGCGAGGTGGCCGCGCTGGCCGACCCGGTCGGGGAAATCACCGGGTTGGCCTACCGCCCTTCCGGCATCCAGGTCGGGCGGATGCGGGTTCCGCTGGGCGTCATCGGCATCATCTACGAATCCCGCCCCAACGTGACAGCAGACGCGGCGGCGCTGTGCCTGAAGTCGGGCAATGCTTGCATCCTGCGCGGCGGTTCCGAAGCCATCCATTCCAATCGCGCCATCGCCGCCCATATCCGCGCCGGCCTGGCCGAGGCCAGCCTGCCAGAAGATGCGGTGCAATTGATTGAAACCATCGACCGGGCGGCGGTGGGCGAATTGCTGCGCATGGAAAAATTCGTCGATGTTATCGTCCCTCGCGGTGGCAAGGGGCTGATAGCGAGGATCATGGCGGAGTCGCGCATCCCCATCATCAAACACCTGGACGGCATTTGTCATGTTTATATTGACGACAAAGCCGACAGGACTAAGGCCATCCGCATCGTGATGAATGCCAAGACCCACCGCTACGGGGTCTGCAATGCGATGGAAACGCTACTGGTGGCTGAAGGGATTGCGCCCTTGATTTTGCCTGAACTGGCCGGGCTACTCAAGGAAAAAGGCGTGGAATTGCGCGGCTGCCCCAAGACCTTGGAACTGGTCCCCGATGCCATCCCGGCTACAGAAGAAGATTGGGACACCGAATATCTGGCGGCCATCTTGTCAATCCGCGTCGTGGCCGATTTGGACGAAGCCATGGAGCATATTCACCGGCACAGTTCCCAGCACACCGAAGCCATCGTCACCGAGGACTACAGCCGAGCCCGCCGCTTCCTGCGTGAGGTGGATTCCAGTTCGGTGATGGTCAACGCTTCCACCCGCTTCGCCGACGGCTTTGAATACGGCCTAGGCGCGGAAATCGGCATCAGCACCGACAAGCTCCATGCGCGTGGCCCGGTCGGGCTGGAAGGCTTGACGACGCAGAAATACGTCGTGTTGGGGGATGGGCAGGTGAGGGGGTGAGGCTAGAATTACCCCGGCTGTCGCCAAAGATGCTGGCTCCGAAGGTGCGTTCTTGGATTGTCGAACAGGTTGAACCCCGGAGGGGTTAAAGCTAATAGCCGGGGGTTGAGCGAAGCGACACCCCCGGAATGCATGGTAATAAAATATCGACACCGGAGGGGTCGCAGTCTTTTTTAGCTGGTTCCCAAGCTCCAGCTTGGGAACCCATTTCTTACAAGCTCATGCTTGCCGTGTCTATGGAAGCTGGAGCTTCCAAGACCGCATTCCCAAGCAGGATATCTCGTCGTTATACACAAGTGGTTGAAGCCCGTCATTCCGGCATGGACTGCCGGAATCCAGTCACAGGGAGGTGAAACTGCGGGCTGGCACATTGCCTAAATCAAGCACTTGTGCAAGCGGCAAGTTACCGTCCATGGCACTGGATTC
>CAIODU010000019.1 GCA_903857165.1 uncultured Methylococcaceae bacterium
GGGAGGTGAATCTGCGGGTTGATGTGTATCTTGAATCAAACACTTACATAACGGCGAGTTACCGTCCATGGCACTGGATTCCTGCATCCCTGCTGGAATGACGGCATTTTCGGTTTGGCGGGACTTGTGTATAACGATGAGAGCTCCGGCTTGGGAACCCGGTTCATGAAGCTCCTGCTTCTTCGGACAGTGCAAGCAGGAGCTTGCAAAACAGGGGTTCCCAAACTGGAGTTTGGGAACCAGTACAAATGCTGTTTCTATCGTCGGCAAAGGCTTGCCGACCTACGGTTTGACTACCCCCAGCACCCACTGCCTTATCATCCGATCATACCCAGCGGAAACCAGGCTTTTCCCGTCCGGGTTGAAAGCGAGGGCGGTGATGCCTTTGGGGTGTTGGGTTTGCGCCAATAGGCAACCGCTGCGGGCGTCCCAAAGGCTTAAATAGCCGTCGAGGTCGGCGGAGGCGAAACGCTGGTTGTCGGGCGAGAAGGCCAGCGCGGTCAGGCTTTGCGGTTGAATGCCTGAGACATCGCCTATCGGTAGGCCGGATCGGGCATCCCAACGGCGCAAGGTCTTATCCCAACCGCCGGAGACCAATAGCGACCCGTCCGGGCTGAACGCCAAGGCGTTGACCGGGGTTTCACGATGGCCCGCTGTCGGTTCGCCGATGGAATTGATCGTATTGATTGGGTCTGCTTGGGCGGCATTCCAACGCCAGATGCCGACCATGCCGTCGCTGCTGCCGGTGGCGAAAGTGGCCAGATTGGGGCTGAACACGGCGGCTGTGGAGGGGTTGCCTTTAATTGGCTGGCCGCTGGACTCGCCGGTGCGGGCATTCCAACGGTACAGGCTGCCGTCGCTGGCAAAGCTGGCAAATTCCCGCCCGTCTTGGGAAAAGCCAAGCGCAATCACATTGTCATTATGCCCCTCCAAGAGGTTGCCCATCGTCAGACCGCTGAGGACATCGACGCGCCGCACGGTTTTGTCGCTGCCGACGGCCAAGGTTTGCCCGTCCGGGCTGAAGGCCAATGCCTTGATGCTGCCGCGCTGGCGGGTGTCCAGCTTGCGCGGGTTGGCAAAGTCGGCGGTTTGCCATAGCAACAAACTCCCGTCTTGCCCTCCCATCACCAAAGAGCGCCCGTCAGGACTGTAGGCCAAGGCGTTGGGTTGGCTGCTGAGTTTGAGGGATACCCCGGTTTGCTGTAAGCCCAAACGGGGGGTTGGGCAAGTGGCGGGGGTGGGTGTCGCGCTTTCGACAATCAACGGGGTTTTGCAACAGAGTTCAAGCAGTTTGTCCTTGCCCAAAAAAGCGCCGGTTGCCAGCGCCAAAGCCAAACCGACCAATGGCACTAGGCGGCGCTTGGTTGAAAGCTCTGGGGTAAGCGGGGTAGGCGGAACCAACGCGGTAGGCAGTGTCACTTGGCCGACAATCAGTTCTCGCGGAATGAACGCAGCCGAAGCGTTCCAGTCGATGGCCTGCCCATTCGGGAAAAATTGGTGAATGCGTTGGATTTCCCCCCGATGCGGCAAGTGTTCGTCAATCCCGCCTTCGGCATAGCGCATTTGCCATTCCTCTGCCAATTGGATAAGAAAATGTTCCAGAGGATTTTGCGCCCAACCGGGAAAGGCTTGCCGCCGCCAATCGAGCAGCTTGCGCAACATCACGCCCAGCGCGAAAAAATCGACGCTGTAGTTGAGATTTGCCCACGCGGTGGGCGGGCGGCGGCGGCGGTCTTCGCGCAAGACCCGCTTGAAAAACGGCGAGATAAAATCCGCCTCCGGGGCGGCGGGGTTGATCGGCAAGCATTCCGCCAGTTCCCAACTGCGGCTGTCGGGCCAGACGGAGAAGGCGAAGTCGATCAGTTTCAACGAGGTGTAATCCAACTGGATGCCCTTGTCGGCCAACGGGTCACCTAGATAATCCAAGCACAGGTTGTCGGCCTTGATGTCGCAATGGACGATGCCAAGCTGGTGCAATTCGTACAAGGCGGCAAGGCAGGCGCAAAGCAATTTAGCCACCTCATCAACCTCGGCAAACACCGGCACGGGCAAGCCCAATGTTGTTGAATTAAGGGTTCCATCGTCGTTCCGGCAGGGATTGCCGGAACCTAGGCTCCATGGATGGCGTGGCTTGGAAGCGTCCATGCAATCTGGATTCCGGCGATCCATGCCGGAATGACGGCTTATTTCAATAGCATTGCCGGGCAGGCTGACGCGGAGTTTTAGCCAATTGTCCAAAGACGGGCCAGCGTCCAAGGTTTCCAGACGCTCGACCTGCTCGCCGCTATATTTAAGCAAGGCCAGACGGGCGACATGGGGCATGGACGCGCCACTGAAGTGGCTGACAAAGCGCAATTCCCGCTGCGTCCAATAGCTAAAATCGACCCCGTTTTGACACTTGAGGAAACGCTTGGAATACACCGCCTTGCCATCCGCTTCCTTGCGCCGAATGACTTCGACATAATCAAAGCGTTTGCTGGCAGATGGATGTTCCGGCCCGCGTATCAGCCATTCCGTGCGCTGGTCGAGAAAGAAGAACTGCTTGATGGCTTCGTGCGGTTGGTTCACAGCGCCCTCTTGGCTAGAGTGATGGCAAGGCTAATAGGGATGGATTCGGGATAATTTTACGCGGTTGTTGTGCGTAAGGAATGATTACCATCGTTTACGGCTATGAATTATTATATATTGAATGTTTTACCAAGCTTTGGAATCGCCATGCCAACTGACACTGCTGCTTCCCTTTCTCAACGCCCATCAACAAGGCTAGGTATTTTGGCTACGCCAGAACAGGAAGCTTTGCTGAAACGGGCGGCGGAAATCCGCCACAAAGCACTGGACGAATTCATTCTTGATGTTGCGTGTAATGCTGCCGAGCAGACTCTGCTAGACCAGCGGCTGTTCATGGTAACCGGTAGCCAATATGAAGCCATGCTCGATTTGCTGGATCAACCCCCGCAAGACAACCCCGGTTTGCGGGAATTGTTTGCCAAACAAGCGCCGTGGGAGAACCCTTGAGTTTGGATGCTCCGCGCAGTCTTGTACCCCATCATAGGCTTGAAACATTTGATTGTGGTCATCCGGCTTTAAACGAGTGGCTGATCCGTCATGCAAGAGCCGCCCAAGCCAGCGGGTCGGCGCGAACTTTCGTTGTGGCGGGGGCGGAGCAAGTGGTGGCTTACCACAGCTTGGCGGTGGGACAGATCGACACGGCGGAAGTGCCGGAACGAGTTCGTAAAGGCATGGGGCAATACCCAATTCCCGTCGTATTGCTTGCCAGGTTGGCAGTGGACAAGGCTTACCAAGGCCAAGGCATAGGCGTTGGCTTACTTCAAGATGCCATCCGCCGGACTTTGTTGATTGCCGACCAAGCGGGTGTCCGCGCTCTCATGACGCATCCCATTGACGAGTCAGCCACCCGGTTCTACCAGCGCTTTGGTTTTGATTGTTCGCCTACAGGCTCTAACCATTGGCTGTTGCTGCTGAAAGATGCGCGTAAATTGCTGGAAGGACAGTAATTCAAGCAGGAGCTTGCAAAACAGGGGTTCCCAAACTGGAGTTTGGGAACCAGTACAAACTAACCACCCAACCGAGAATGAACCATGTTACACGCCATTGAAGTCATTGTGGAACCTAACGGGTTGATTCGCCCATTGGAAGAACTGCATGTCAAAGTGCCCACTCGTGCAGTATTGACGTTGTTGGAAACGTCTCCGCCAACAGCCGTTAAACCGGAACGGGGCAATGGTGCGGCTGTGTTGGCGTTGCTGCAAACGCCGCGTTTTGCCAACCGCCCCTCCGCCGATCCAGAGGAGATTGAACAACGCATCCAAAATTTACGCAATGACTGGGATGATGAGTGATGCGCTATGTTTATGTGGATTCTTGTTCTGTCATTTATCTTATCGAAGAGTCGCCCCATTTCAGCACTAAGGCCAGAAGCTTTTTTGCCCAAAATGTTGGCGCTCATGTTTGCTTTTCCCCGATGGTCCGCTTGGAAGTGTTGTTACATCCGCTGCGTGACGGCAACACGTCATTGCAGAAAGACTATGAGGATTTACTCGGATCGATGCATTTATTATCGATTACCGATGAAATTTTTGACCATGCTTTACGCCTGAGGGCCAGATACCGCCTGAAGACACCCGATGCCTTGCATCTTGCAACTGCGCAGCACTATGGTTGCAGCGAATTTTGGACCAACGATAATCGCCTCAACGAGGCGGCAGATTCCATGGCCGTCAATGTGTTTGCGGATATTTGACAAGTTCCTAAACTGAGTTTTTTTGCTGGTTCCCAAGCTCCGGCTTGGGAACCCGGTTCTTGAAGCTCCTGCTTCTTCGGGTCGTGCAAGTAGGAGCTTGCAAAGCAGGGGTTCCCAAACTGAAGTTTGGGAACCAGCACAATGTAGCCCGTATGCAGCGAGGCGGAATACGGGTTTCCGAGCCACGTCCATCCCGGATTACGCCGCAGAGCGGCTTCATCCGGGCTACGCTTGCTGGCTTACCGCATTTTATGAGTTTATTCCGCAGATTCAACCCCAAAATATAAATAAGTGTACATAGAAGTACCTTCAAAGTTACCACTTACTTCTTGCCCATTATTTCCAATAGATGCTCCCGATGTCAGTATCCCTCGTTCATATAGAGTGTACGCCTGAGGATTTTTTTGCATTGCACTTTCAATAAACATATTACTAGGTTTATACCATAACCGAATGGGTTTTCCAGTGGCAGACGAAATCGTAATACTATCGGAAACGGTAGTAGGTGTAGTGTTGCTAGCAGAAATAGATTGCGTAAATTTTTGAGCTTTTGTGAAAGGAGAAGAAACAAATACGTTAAATTTATTTTCATAAAATCCAGAAATTTTTGTAATTACTCCATAAGCAGTAACGCGAGAGTCATTGGTAAAACCATCGTTTGAAATATTGGCACTTATGGACACTACATCACCGGGATTTGCTGAAATTGAATCTTGCCACTCGCTGAGTTTTACATTTTTTGAAGTCAATAACTGTACCTTTAAAAATTTTCTCTCATCGCCGTAGCCATTACTATCAACGGCATTATTAAATGACGGGAAACACAACCCACTAGGACGATACCTTGGGTGCATTTTATTAAAATAAGAAATTCCTTCATGAACAATATTTCTTGGAGTAATATCATATTCAGGATAATCCCATGTATTTGAATCCGCATCACTACACGCAAAATCAGCCATTTTTGAATCAGAGGTTTCTTTGCTTTTTGACTGCCCTCCCCCCGACCCACCCCCGATGGCGGGAGGTAAGCCAACCACATTTCGTTCCGAGCTACGCTGAACCCCTCCGTCAACAGCAGACGATTTTGGGGTTTCGTATTGGCGTTCCAATTGCTGGATGCGTTTCTCCGCCACCCTTAATTTCTGCTCGGCTTGCGACTCCGAAGCCCCTGCACACCCGGCAAAGCAAAAATCCCCCATCAACGAGCCATTTTCCCAAGGGATTTGTTCGCCGTGGGTGTCCTCGCTCACGCTTAGCCGCACCTTCTTCAACATGTCCTCGATCTTAAGCCCCGGTTCAGTGATGTAGCGCAACATGTGCTTGGTGTAGACGCTGTTGTTTTCGCGCTTGTTGTTGGATGCCGGGGTGTCGGGGGCGCTGGCGAAGGCAATCAGTGTACCCGCCGGGCCAGACATGCCGGTTAGCCCGCCGACGGCAGTTTTAAACCCTTTGAACGGGTTGTCGCGGCAGGCATCGAGGATGACGAGGTTGAACCGGTTGCCATGCTCGCGCATATTTTCCAGTACGATGCCGGCATTATAGGCACGGGCTTTCAACTCAGCTTTATTCGCAATGCTGGCGTTTAGCGGAATCAGATAATTCGCCCCGTCTGTCTGTGCCCCATGACCGGAGAAATAAAACAAGCCCTCGCTGTCCGGTTGCAAGAGCTTGGTGAATTCATGCACGGCGTTATCCATCTCCGCCATGTCGGCATTTTCCAAGTAAATCACTTGAAAGCCGAGTTTTTGTAGCGCGGCCTTCATGCCTGTGGAGTCGTTCAGCGCATTGCTCAACGGGCTTTCCGGGTAAGCGCCATTGCCGATGACCAGCGCGAAGCGCTTGCCGTTGACGGCGGACACCCGCGCCGCACCCCGCCCCGCCGTCGAATCGCCGACGGAGAGGCTGCCGCTATCGGGCCGGCTGGCACAGGCGACGGTCAAGGCCAGCGCCATGCCGATGATAAACCACACACTCATTCTAAACATTGTCCGTTCTCCCAAGGCTTTACGATTGGCGATCCAAACACAGTAGGTCGGCATCCCATGCCGACAAGATGGGTGCCCCACATACGGCGGCAAAGGGTTGCCGCCCTACAATGCTTGCTATGCAACATAGTCACGGCCCGGTGAAATACGCCAAGCGCCCAAACTGGCAATCCTTGCCCAGACTGTCCAATAACAGACCCGGTTCTGGCGGGTTGTGCTGGTCGTGGGTGTCCAACAAACTGATGGCCTTGGCTTGGGGGCGGTCACAAAACACCGCCACCACATCATCCTCCCCGGTGGGCGGGACGACTTCAATCTCCGGCAGCGCGTAAGGGGTTTGGGCGACCGCCTCCGGGTCTTGGAGTTTTTTCAGCGGGTAAAGGAATTGCAACTGCCCGGTTCCCGCCAAATTGAATAGCAACAAATGCCGCCGGGTGGAATTGGGTTCGACATGGAAGTGTAGTTTTTCGCCGATTTTGTGCAACCCGGTGCCTTCGTCCAGGCTGACGCGCACTTGCTTGGCGTTGGGATGGTTGTCCACGGCGGCGAGTAGGCGGTATTTGGCAATCACCGCGTTCCACTCCGAGGCCGTGCCGGCATCCACTTCGGCGACTTTCTCGCCCAGGGGGCTGATGACTTGCGCCTTGCCCCGCTGGATTTCAAAGCGCAGCCTGTAGCCGGTGTCGTCAAGGCGGGCGTTTTGCAAACCGTCCGGCGCTTCGCCGCCAGTGACTTTAATCGGCAAGTCGCCAGTCGGCGAGGGGGTTGGCGGCTTGGGCTTGCCCCCTTCGGCAAAGGCCGGTTCGCCGCCACCACGCGGCACCATGTCGGGGAATTGCTTGTGGTCGGTCAGCGTGGCCACCCGTTGCTTGACGTAGCTTTCCAATTCGCTGCGGGTGATGCCCGGCTGGCCGTCGCTGTTGGCGGACCCAGTGAAGGCTTCGGCAAAGGCCACGCTCAACGCGCCGTGGCGGTCGCCGTTGTCGTTGATTTCCCACACCGGGTCTTTGTCCTGGTTGGTCGCCATGAGGTAGGTGACATGGGACAGCACTTGGCGGTCGTCGGCGTCGGGGGCGGCCCACTCATGGGACGGCGGCTGCGGCTTGTAACCCCCGGTCGGCCCGCCAAGGCGCTGCGCCAACTCGGTGCCAAAGGTGCCGCTGCGCATGCCGCCGCCGGCGTGGCAAGAGTCGGCGACAAACACAATCTTGAACGCCCGCGCCTGCTGGAACAGGTCATACATCTCGTCATCGGACAGCCTGCCCCGGTGGGGGTTTTGGGGGTCGAAATCGAAGAACATGAAGGTTTCGTCGAGCTTGTCCTCCTCGTCAAAGGGCTTGGAAAATTCCTGCTCCTGCGCCCCGTGGCCGGCGAAGGTGAAGATGATTTGGTCGCCCGGCTGGGCTTGGTTCAGCATGTTTTGCCATGTGGCCTTGAAGTTTGCCAGTGTGGCCTTGCGGTCGGTCAACACCCTGGACTCGGGCAGGTCCACGCCTTGTTTGCGCAGGGCTTGCGCCAGCAGCTTGGCGTCGTTGACCGCGCCGGACAAAGTTTTCAGTGTCGCGGATGCAGACTGGTATTCATTGATGCCGACGACGATGCCGAAGGTTTTGGCATGTGCCGGGACTGCGAACAGCAGGGCCAGGGTGATGCATAGTCGTGTCAGTGGTTTGTCCATGGTGTTCCTCATTGACTGTCCTGATTAGCAAGATTTTTCAGCTAGGGTTAAAAGCGCTACGTCATACCGGCATGGATCGCCGGTATCCAGATTGCATGGACGCTCCGAAGCCGCGCCATCCCTGGAGCCTGGGTTCCGGCAGTCCGTGCCGGAACGACGGCTTTTCTGGTTTGGCTGAATCATCTGCTAATCAGATTAATTGTTGATGTTAGAGATGAAGCGTCAAAGCAAGCTTTAACGCTCCGTCGGGTGAAATCAGTTGTCCAAGCTCAGTTCAACCCGCCGCCAGAGTTGCCATTGTTCTTGTTCGGTCAGCTTCAGGCCGGACATCACGGGCGGTTGTGCCTCGCCCTTGCCGATGGTTTTAATTTTGGCGGTCACGCCTTTTTGTTTGAGATAGTCGGCGAGGGTCTGCGCCCGTTGTTCGGAAAGCGTCTGATTGTCGGACTCGCCGCCACGCGGGTCGGCGTGGCCGGACAGGGTGATGTTGGTGGGCTCGTGGCGCAGCAGGAACTCCGCCAGATTGTCCGCCGAGAGCTTGCCGTCTGAATTCAGGCTGGCGCGGTTGGTGTCAAATTGCACGGGGAAAGGGATCGATTCCACGCCTATGCCACGCGCCGCCGCCAGCAGAATGCCGTGCGGCTGGCCGTCGCGGGGTGCCGGGGCGGGCCTGCCATAGAGCAATTGCGCGTCGGTCGCCAGCGCCAGGATGCGCTGCCGGGTTTCCGCCAGATTGGGCAGTTTCTTCAGCGTCGCGTCGCCGGGGTCGGTCAACAGTTCCAGCGCGTAGTTGTAATGCTCGGCGACCTCGCCCCAGTTCGCGGGCTTGCGCTGGCTGGCGATGTAGCCGCGCACGCTGGACACCATCCAAGAATTGCGCTTGGCCTTTTTCAGCAGTGCATTGGCTTGGTCGAGTTTGCCGTCCGTAGCCAGCGCCTCGGCCTGGCTGGCAATCGTGTCGGTGAAATACACCTCGTCATCCTGCACGATCCGCTGTGGGCATGCGCCCGTCATTTGGCGCAGCGTCGATTCCGCCGCGTCCATCTGGCCGGCCTGCACCTGTTGCTGGAAACGGCCGTCCAGGCCGGGGCAAGCCTCCGCCGCCAGCGCGGCATTCGCCAGCAGGGCAATGGGCAAACAATAAAAAGCGGTTTTCATAGTGGTTCCTTAAAAAAATATTGGCATATCGCCGACTTTGGCATGGAGCGTCAAAGCTTGCTTTGACTGGCAAGGCTTGCCTCTGCCTGTCTACGACAGGCTGTCAAAGCGAGCTTTGACGCTCCATGTGTAATAGTTATTCAGTGCATCTTAACGGCTTATCTCATAATCGACGGCCACCATCGACCAATTGACGGCCCGGTTGGTGCCGTCGGCGGCGTGGAAAACTTGATCCAGGCGGGCGCGCAAAGCCGACATCCATTGTTCGCCCTGCGGGTTTTCGACGAAGTTGGATTTTAACCCGGATTGTGCCGCAGTTTGCGGGGAAATGATTAAATGGCGTGTGTCGATGGATTCGTCCTCAATCAACACCGCCACCACCTTGCCTGGCCCTGTGGGTTCCTGCGCAGTGAAGCGAATGCCCATGCAGCCATCGGGTATGCGCAAGGTCTGTCCGGCCGGCACCCGGTCGGCCAGCGCCATGGACTTGCGGCATGCCACCGGGGCGGAGGCCGGCGGGGTGGCGGAAGGGAAAAGCTGGGTCATTTTGCCGTTGGCGTCGATGTCGAAGATCACCAGCTTGCCGGCCTGCCCAGTGCGGAATTGATAGTACACCGGCTCGCCTAGCCGCAGGCGGTTGCCTGGTTCGATGCTCAGGCTTAGGCCCGCGTCGTTGCCATGCGGCAGGATCGCCTCCACCGTTTGGGCCGGCGTGGGTGGGGCGGCGGGCGCGGGGCGGCCAAAGCCTAAGAAGTCTTGCCCGGACTTGGCATCGTCATAGTCTTTGTCCGGGGTCAGGCCGAGGCCGCAATTGTCTTGATGCTTACAGTAATCGGCGGAACTCTTTCTGACATATTCCAGCAACTCCGCGTAGGAGACTTGCTTGTCTCCGTTCGTATCGGCCTTTAGGTTGGCACCTTCGACAAAGGCGGCGGTGAATACGCCGTGTGCGTTGGGGGTTTTGCTGGCGGCTTCCAGCGCCGTTTGATTGGGCGAGACGGCAAAAAAGGCAACGACATTGCCGCCGCCAGTGACAAAACCGGCTTCTTTCTGGTGATTCAGATCAGGCACACGCGCCGCGCCCCTTATGCCCGGATGTTGCCAGTCGGGGGTTTTTGCCATGGCATCGCCAGATTCCTCAAAGGCGGCACGAGTCACCGTGCCGGAATGGCAGGAGTCAAACACCGCCAGCACTTCGCGGCCCGCCAATCGGTCGAGCTTGGCACGGATTTCATCGTCCAGCACAAAATTCTTGCCGTCGGCGCTGCCATCATGCGCCACCAGCGCCTCGTCTTGGCGGTCTGGCTCGTCGCCGTTAAGGTCGGCGGTCTGGTCGCCATGGCCTGAGTAATAAAGCACCACGCGGTCGCCCGGCGAGGAACCTTCCACCAGCCAGTTGTCGATGGCGGTCAAAATGCCGTCGTGGGTGGCATCGGCGTCTTTCAATTCTTTGATCTCGTCGGCCTTGAAGCCCAACCGCCTGGTTAGCAAACCGCGAAAACTGGCGATGTCGTTATGGGCACCGTGTAAGGACCGGGTGTTTTGATATTGGTTGATGCCAATCAACAAAGCGCGGTCGCCGGCATTGGCGAGTGTCGGGAGGCTTAGCGCTAACGCGGTCAGAATGGCGGGTAAGCGTTGTTGGCGGGGGTGTGGCATGGGTTTTCCTTGTGAGGGGTTGTGGTTAGTTGTGATGGTTCCCACGTTCCAGCGTCACTGCCATTAAGTTAAGCCGTCATACCGGCATGGACCGCCGGTATCCAGATTGCAGGGACGCCCCCAAGCCCGCGCCATCCCTGGAGCCTGGGTTCCGGCGGTCCATGCCGGAACGACGATGTTTTGTTAACTTAA
>CAIODU010000020.1 GCA_903857165.1 uncultured Methylococcaceae bacterium
CAAAAGAATCGTCCACGAAAGACACGAAAAGCACGAACGAATCTTGCTTTTGTTCGTGCTTTTCGTGTCTTTCGTGGACTCTGTTTTTTTCCTACGGATCAGATTCTTGATGGGATGTTCTTTCTTAGGAATCACCTAACTAAAGCGACCGGCCTTGAGGTCGATGATTACCAGGCATTTTAAACCTCGGTGGAAAAACAGCAGATCAATGCGAAACCAGCTATCGCCGACGCGCAACCGGCGTTGCCGACCCACAAAGGCGAAGTCGTCGCCCAATTCCAGCAGGAAATCTTCCAAACGGTGGATAAGCGCCTCTTCAAGTTCGGCTTCCGAATACTCGTCCTTTAGGCCAAGAAACTCCAAGACATAAGGGTCTTTGATCGCCTCTGCGGGGGTCATGGCATCTCCCGGCAAGGCTTTTTCACCTTTTTCCAGCATCGCCACTTTATTGCGCGAGAGTGCGGTGCGCTCGAAAAACTGGCTATTGATCTGGCGGTCAAGCTGGCGTACCGTCCAACCACAGCGCAGGGCTTCAGTTTCGTAGAAGGCTCTGGCCTGTTCGTTCTTGACCGAAAGCAACCGCACATAGGCCGACCAAGGCAGGGGGAAGTGACGAGACAAGGCGGCAAGATCAGGTGATTGTGCAGACAGTGTCTGGATAATTTGCGGACTGTGCGATTCTCCAGACAGTGTCTGGACTTTTGGCATGGTAAGAGATGCATCAGACGCTGTTTGAGCAATCTGTTCGAGGGGCCAAGCCAAGTAAAAGGCTCGCATTTGCCAGAGGTTTTGTCGGCTGAATCCCCGCCCAAAGCGTGTGGTCAGGTCTTTAGCCAGACGTTTAATGATCTGATCGCCATACTCCGCCCTCTCCTGCCCGCCTTGCTCGGCTTCGACAATGCGCCGGCCAATCTCCCAATAGCTGGCGGTCATCAGGGCGTTGACACTGCGGGCGGCAGCGCGGCGGGCATCTTCCAGCAATTGGACGATGGCGGAATGAATGTCACCGTAGCTGTCTGGCATGGTCGGTTGGCTCATAGGTTCGCCTCGTTCACCAAAGCGTCAATTTCGGCCAAAAGCCGTATTACGTCTTGCTCCTTTGCCAGCATGGACGCAACCAGTTCATGGGGCGGCACATGTTCCAAAGCCTCTTTGCCATGCGGGTTCTTGATGTCCAAATTGTAGATCGGCCAGTAAATCGCGTCGCCTTCGCGTTGTGAAGCCTTGGCCTTTTCTTCAAATTCACGTTGGCGGGTCTTAAATTTTCTTTGTTCGTCTTGGAGAACAAGCTTTTGTTTGGGGTCGGTTAAGCTGTTTAGCTGCGAATCAATTTCACGGATTAGCTTCCCCGCTTCCATAACAGTCATACGTTCAAATTCTGCTTTCTTCCAAAACGGTTCAGCCTTAATCTTGGCTTCGCCATGCAGTTTGGCAAAGTCGATGCGCCATGCTTGGGCGTTTTCCTCCCGGTTGTTCCACCAGGTCAGACAGTCGGCAAATTCCTCGTATTGGATGGGGGCGGTTTTGCTGTACTTCTTGCGGCCTTCGGGCGGGGGCTGTTCGTAGTACCAGATGTCCCGTGTCGGGCCTTGCCGGTCGAAGAAAATCAGGTTCGCGGGGATGTCGGTGTAAGGTGCGAACACGCCTTGCGGCAAGCGGACAACGGTATGCAAGTTGAACTTGCGCAACAGTTCTTCCTTGATCCTGGCGCTTATGCCATCGCCAAACAAGGTGCCGTTCGGCACCACCACGGCGGCACGTCCGCCGTAAACGCTGCCATGGCCGGGGCGTTTGAGCTTGCGCATGATGTATTGGAGGAACAGCAGCGCGGTTTCCGCCGTTTGCTTGTCGGGGGGGAAGTTGGCTTTGATGCCGGTTTCCTCTTCCCCGCCAAACGGGGGATTGGTGAGGATCACGTCCACGCGCTCGCTGTCGCCAATCGCGGTGATTTTCTTGCCCCCCAAGGTGTTTCCGTAGTCGATTTGCGGGGCTTCCAAACCATGCAGCAGCAAGTTCATTTGCGCCAGCATGTAAGGCAAGGGCTTGGCCTCCTGGCCAAGCAGGGTTTGGTTTTGCAGCCGGTGGCGGTCCTCTGTGTTCTGCACTTGCCCGGCAAGATGGTCATACGCCCCGACGAGGAAACCCCCGGTTCCACAGGCCGGGTCAAGCAAGGTTTCCCCAAGCTTGGGATTAACCACGGCCACCATGAAGCGCACCACGGGCCTTGGGGTGTAGAACTCGCCGGAGTCGCCCGACGCATCGCGCATTTCGCGCAACATGGATTCGTACAGGTGCGAGAGGGTGTGAATCTCTTCGCTGGAATTGAAGTGGATGCCGTTTATCTTGTTGATGATGTCGCGCAGAAGGCTACCGCTTGCCATGCGGTTTTGGACGCCCTTGAAGACATTGGCGATTACGTCGCGCCGGGTGTCCTTCTCACCCTGATCGGCAAGCCCTCGCAGGTATTTGAACAATCCCGGCTTGTTGATGGAGGTGCCGCCGACATGGGAAAACGTCGCCGCGTCTTGGTTGATGAATTCAAGCAGGTCGTCGCCGCTGATGCCGTTGGGTATCGCCGCCCAGTCGCGCCAGCGGTAAGGCGCTTCGATGATAGGCTGGTATTTCCGCCCGTCCAAGGCTGCATCCTCTTCGTGGCGGGTTTCCAAGTCATCGAGGAACTTGAGGAACATCACCCAAGTGAGCAGCGGGAGGCGGTCAGCATCGCCGTTCAACCCCTTGTCTTTGCGCAACGTGTCACGGGCCGACTTGATGAGGGAAGACAGTTGTTGGGCGGTGGTCTGTTGCGGCTTGGCTTTGCGGGCTTGTTTGGTTTTGGGCGTTTGGGTCATTCGATTGGTTTGGCTTTAGGTGATTTACAACAAAGAACATCCCAGAAAGCATGGCTCAATGACTGTTTCATCGGCTAGGGTGTTTCCTTAAGCAGGTTTCTTTGAGGCATTGATTTGCGGGCGGCAATGATGCAACATTGCTGAGATATTCCG
>CAIODU010000021.1 GCA_903857165.1 uncultured Methylococcaceae bacterium
AGTTAAGCCGTCATACCGGCATGGACCGCCGGTATCCAGATTGCAGGGACGCCCCCAAGCCCGCGCCATCCCTGGAGCCTGGGTTCCGGCGGTCCATGCCGGAACGACGATGTTTTGTTAACTTAATGGCAGTGAAGCTCCGGCTTGGGAACGCGGGCTTTGAAGCTCCTGCTTCCCGAAGCGCTGCGGGGTTTGCAGCCCCGCCGCTTACGTTTTGTTCGAGTTGACGAGGCTGAGGAAAGCACAAAACGTTTCGGACGGGATTACAAATCAGAACGCTAGACAAAACCCGCCTGATCCGCAAACTCGGGAGTATGGATGACTGTCTCCGAAAAATGGGGTCAGGTCTTTCGTTATCATATGATAACGAAAGACCTGACCCCATTTTCCTGCTCGTCTTCAAACCTACCCAAGGCGAGTCGAGACCCCTCACCCGACTTTACCAATGTCGTACTGAGGGGTGATAATATGACTTGTACGGCCCATCAGTGGGTGTTTATTTTCCATAATCGTATGATCGGCTCAACCGGGACAACCGGGACAACCGCCCTCCCGCGATGGTTAAAACATTTTTGGTCAACCAGTTAATTGATGTTAGGCAAGGATTTGAAAACTGGAGCGTCAAAGCTCGCTTTGACATTTGGGCCGGGGTGGCAAAGCTTGCTTTGCCTGTCAAAGCAAGCTTTGACGCTCCAAATCTTATCCGGCACTTAATCGCTGCGTAACATCAGTCAGTATTAAGAGGGGCATGGAGGCCAGTCATGGCCTGTCCTCCGTCCCACTTGCCACCAATCAATCCATTTGGAATTATTTTACACTTCATGATGAAAAAATTATTGGGCGTTTTGGTTTTATGCGTTGCTGTTTTTTTTGCCTGGCACTGGTTTTCCCGGCTGGGCGTCAATCCTGCCGTCGCCCCTGCGGCGGGCGGCCCACCCAAAATGATGTCTTTGCCAGTCAAGGCCGCACCCGCCCGGAGGGAAAAAGTTTCGGCGAAGATAGAGGCGGTCGGCGACTTGCTGGCAGGAGAGTCGGTCGTATTGCGCCCGGAAATTGTGGGCCGGATTTCTGCCATCCGCTTCGAGGAAGGGCAAAAGGCCAAGACGGGCGATCTGCTGGTCGAACTCAACGCAGAGGAACAGCGCTCCGCTTATGCGCAGACCCAAGCCGCGCTGAACTTGGAGGAGGAGAGCTTCAAGCGCATTCGGGATGTGCGGGCGAAGAACCTAGTGAGCCAGCAGCAATACGACGAGTCCTTGGCGCGGTTGCAAAATGCCCAAGCGTTGCTGGAACGTGACCGGGTGCGATTGGCGAGAACCCAGCTTTTCGCGCCATTTGACGGAATATTGGGGTTGCGCCAAGTCAGCCTGGGGGATTATGTGAGTCCTGGGCAGGCACTGGTCAATTTGGAGTCCGTCGATCCAATCAAACTGGATTTCAAACTGGCAGAGAAATATGCCAGCAAGGTGGCCAAGGGCTTGAAGCTCGAAGTGAGTGTGGATGCCTGGCCGGACAGGGTCTTTCGCGGGGAAGTCCAAGCGGTTGACCCAAGGCTGGACGAAGCGACTCGGACGGTCAAAGTCCGGGCGCGTTTGCCCAACCCCGATCTGGCATTGAAGCCGGGCATGTTTGCCCGCATAGTCCTTGATTTGGGGCATCTGCGTGAGGCATTGTTCGTGCCGGAGCAAGCGGTGCAGGCCAAGGGCAGCACATCCATGCTGTTTCGCATCGTCGATGGCAAGGCCGTGCTTAGCCCTGTGAAGACTGGCGAGCGCCGGTCGGGTTCCGTGGAAATTACGGAAGGCATCAAAGACGGCGATTGGATTGTCATTGACGGGCAAATCAAGCTGCGCGACGGTATGCCGGTCATCCAACTGAAGCAGGATGCGCCATGATCTTATCGGATATGTCCATCCGCCGACCCGTCCTGGCGACGGTGATGAGCCTGGGGTTGGTGCTGGTTGGCCTGATGGCCTTCGAGCGCCTGCCAGTGCGGGAATACCCCAACATCGACGCCCCCGTGGTTTCCGTCCGCAGCGTCTACCAAGGGGCAAGCGCGGCGGTCATCGAAAGCCAGGTGACCCGTCCGCTGGAAGATTCGCTGTCCGGCATTGAAGGCGTCAAGTCACTGAAGTCGGTCAGCCGCGAGGAAGTCAGCCAAATCACCATCGAGTTCAACTTGAACCGCAACCCGGACGGGGCCGCCGCCGATGTGCGCGACCGGGTTTCACGGGTCCGGGCAAGATTGCCTGAGGAGATCGACGAGCCGGTCATCAGCAAAATCGAGGCGGATGCCTCGCCGATTGTATGGCTGGCATTTTTTAGCGACCGCCACACGCCGCTGGAAATCACCGACATCGCCGACCGTTTTGTGCAAGACCGTCTGCAAACCTTGCCGGGTGTCGCCAGCGTGATTATTGGCGGCGAACGCCGTTATGCCATGCGTCTGTGGCTGGACCGGGACCGTCTCGCATCGCGGCGGGTGACGGTCAAGGATGTGGAAGATGCGTTGAAGAGGCAGAACGTGGAGATTCCCGGCGGGCGCATTGAGAGTTCCATGCGCGAATTCACTGTGCTCAGCGAGACCGACCTTAGCACCCCGGAACAGTTCAACGCATTGATCATCCGTGAGGAAAACGGCTATCCGGTGCGCCTGTCCGATGTCGGGCGGGCCGAGATTGGGTCACAGGACGACCGCAATATTGTGCGCGTCAATGGCGATTCGGCGGTGGGCTTGGGCGTGGTCAAGCAATCCACGGCCAACACCTTGGCAGTCGCCTTGGCGGTGCGCAATGAGTTGCCAAAAATCAACAGTGCCTTGCCAGAAGGGCTGAAGCTGAAGATCGCCTTCGATTCCGCCTTGTTCATCGAGGAATCCATCAACGGGGTTTACCACACCCTGCTGGAATCGCTAGTGCTAGTGCTAGTCGTGGTGTGGTTGTTTCTGCGTTCGCTGCGCGCCACGCTGATTCCCTTCGTCACGATTCCAGTGTCCCTCATCGGGGCTTTCATCTTTATCAACGCCCTCGGCTTTTCCGTGAACATCCTGACCTTGCTGGCACTGGTGCTGGCCATCGGGCTGGTGGTGGATGATGCCATCGTGATGCTGGAAAACATCCACCGGCGCATCGAAGACGGCATGGATCCGATGGAGGCCGCTTTCGCAGGCAGTCGGGAAATTGCTTTTGCGGTGGTGGCGATGACGTTGACGCTGGCCGCCGTTTTCGCCCCCTTGGCGTTCATGAGCGGCAACACCGGTCGATTGTTTTCCGAATTCGCGCTGGCGGTGTCTTGCGCGGTGCTGGTCTCGGGTTTTGTCGCACTGACGCTGACACCGATGATGTGTTCGCGTCTTTTGCAAGCATCAGGCCACGGCAAGGATGGAAAGGCACCTACGGCTTGGGACGGTTTCATCGGCTTGTACCGTATGTCACTGCTGTTCTGCCTGCGTTGGCGTTGGCTGGTGGTGTTGGTGTTGGCACTGGTGGCGGGTGCGGCGGTATGGCTGTTTCAAAGCCTGAACGCCGAGCTTTCGCCGGTGGAGGACCGGGGCAACATCTTTGCCGTGGTGTCCGCGCCGGAAGGGGCGACCATGGATTATACCGACGGTTATGCCCGCCAGATCGAGTCGTTCCTTGCGCCCATCCCCGAAATCGACACCTATTTCGTGGTGGTGGCGCCGGGGTTGGAACGGCCCAACCCGGTCAACTCGGCCATTGCTTTCATCCGCATGAAACCCTGGGGTGAGCGGCAGCGTAGCCAGCAACAGATCGCCTTGGAGTTGATGCCCAAATTCCTCGGCCTGCCCGGCGTGATGGCGTTTCCCATCAACCCCCCCTCGTTGGGGCAGAGTTTCCGCAGTTCCCCGGTGCAGTTCGTGATTCAGGGCCCGAGCTACGAGGAGTTGGACAAGGCATTGGGCGGGTTCATGGCGAAGGCGGCCCAGTTCCCTAGCCTGGTCAACTTGGACACCGACCTCAAGCTCAACAAGCCGCAACTTAGCTTGGATGTGAACCGGGAAAAGGCCGCCGCCATAGGCGTGGAAGTGGATGACATAGGCAAGACTCTGCAAACATTGTTAGGCGGGAGGCAAGTGACCCGCTTCAAACAGGCTGGCGAGCAATATGACGTGATCCTCAAATTGGGTGACGAGGCCCGCGCCACGCCCGCCGACATGAATACGATTTACCTGCGGGGCCGGGAAGGCAAACTGACCCCACTGGGCAATCTGGTCGCCATCCGGGAAAATGCGGCAGCCAAAGAGCTGAATCATTTCAACCGTCTGCGTGCGGTGGTGGTGACCGCCAATATTGCGCCGGGCTACACGCTCAGTCAGGCGCTGGAGTATCTGGGCAAGACCGCCAAGGAGGTATTGCCGCCGTCGTTCCAGACCGAACTGGACGGGCAATCGCGGGAATTCATGGAATCGAGCAAGACGCTTTATTTGACTTTCGGCTTCGCGCTGATTTTCATCTACTTGGTGTTGGCGGCGCAGTTTGAGAGCTTTCGCGACCCGCTGATGATCATGTTGACGGTTCCGCTGGCCATCACCGGGGCGTTGCTGTCACTCAAGCTGTCCGGTGGCACACTGAATGTCTACAGCCAGATTGGCATGGTCATGCTGATAGGTTTGATTACCAAGAACGGCATTTTGATTGTCGAATTTGCCAACCAGTTGCAAGAACAGGGAAGGGGTGTCAAGGAGGCGGTGGTGGAGGCGGCCGAGCTGCGCTTGCGCCCGATATTGATGACCAGCCTGACGATGATCCTTGGCGCGGTGCCGCTGGCCTTTGCCACCGGGGCCGGGGCGGAAAGCCGCCAGCAGATCGGCTGGGTGATCGTCGGGGGCTTGGCGGTCGGCACGGTGTTCACGGTTTATGTGATTCCGACCATTTACACGTTGATGGCAAAAAACCGGACGGCAAACCGATAGTTTTGGCAAGGGCCATCAACCGGCGCAGTGTGACACCGCGCCGGTCGATGGATGTCCGCATTTCCCTGTCGCCGGTCAATAACCTCTTACTTCGTAATGCAAGTCGTGGCTATACTGATGTTTACCGAGGCACCATTAACACCCTCAGTTTTCCAATTTAAAAAGTCGCCGGCTATGAAATCCACCGCCGGACTGATAGGAGCAGGTGTACAGCCATCAGTGCCATGTGGGCCAGCACCTGGGCTATTTGCAAGCTTGATGGTGCAAGTCAGGGCAGTGTCAAGGGTGTTTTTCCGTAGGGTGATTGTCTTGCCCACATATGGGCCCAACGTGCCCGCCACGCTTGCTGAGACGATTAAATTGTTGACTGAGCAGTTGCCTGGTACCAACATCTGAGCAAGCGGTTCATCGAAAGTACCCGCAGCCGTTCCTATCGGAGACAAAAAAACCGGCAAAGGTGTCCCCAGATTATTCGCGGCGCCTTTGGAGCTAAAGGCTATGCCTTGGACGGATGCCCCGGTGGCTCCCGTCGCGCCAGTCGGCCCGGTTGCGCCGGTCGGCCCGGTTGCGCCGGTCGGCCCGGTGGGCCCGGGGATCGTCGAATTCGCGCCGGCCGGCCCGGTCGGCCCGGGGACCGTCGAATTCGCGCCGGCCGGCCCGGTCGGCCCGGGGACCGTCGAATTCGCGCCGGCCGGCCCGGTCGGCCCGGGGATCGTCGAATTCGCGCCGGTCGGCCCGGTCGGCCCGGGGACCGTCGAAATCGCGCCGGTCGGCCCGGTCGGCCCGGTCGGCCCGGGGATCGTCGAATTCGCGCCGGTCGGCCCGGTCGGCCCCGGGACCGTCGAAATCGCGCCGGTCGGCCCGGTTGCGCCAACGGGACCCGTTGCGCCGGTAGCTCCAGCGTTGACTGTGGTAATGTCAATAAAGGCGGGATGACTGAATTGGGTGTTTTCCTTGGTATTGATGTAAAAAATCGCTCCCTGCCCGCTCCAGATATTGATGCCATAATTGGCAACTGCCGGAGTGCCACCTAAGGTAGCCGGGATCCAATCTTTAACCCAATCAGTGACATCAATCGGATACCAGATCCACGCTATGCTACCCAGTCTGGTGATTTTTACTGGAGCGAGCCGCTGGTAACTGTTCATAAAACCATCGAACGTCAGCTCCCTTTCGTTCCATGGACCTGCGATGCTTGACGGTGCGATTCGGTTAATGTTTAACTCGCCCGGTGCGAATATTTCCTGCATAAAGACATAAAGTGTGGCTTTGCCTACATCCTTCTGCAAGAGCCCCGCCGGAATGTCAAATTGAATCTGAGAGGAACACTGAGCCCCATGAACCATTGTTGTCATTGTGTTGTCTGGACTATATGGGCTGCCGAAAGGCCGGGCGGGATCCCAAGAGCAAATATAGGTGTCCTGTGCGACGACGGCAGTGGCCGCATGAGCGGAAATTGGCACCAGACCTGACATGAGGACGGCTACCGTGGTTAATTTCAGACGACTGTTCATGGTTATTATGTCCTTTGCATTATCGAAATAGGTAGGTTAGGGAAATTTTTAATCGATGTTCTTCGTGATGATACGCTCATAAAAAAAACCGGCCGGCATAAGCGCGTCCGGTTTGTCATTGTCATTATTGCCAAAGCCATTGACCGCCGTGGTTGGAGCCACGGCGGCCTAAGGGTGCTTGCAGAACCTATCCAATACTTTGGAAACGAGTCATTATGGAGTGACCGTATTGCAGCGGGTGGCAATACTAATCCATGCGGATGATCCGGTAGCCAAAACTCCGCCGCTAGTAGACCAATTGATCAATTTTCCCGCAGTGATCGGAGTTGTCGGCAACGGGACATTGCACCCTTCCGTGCCATTCACGCTTCCGCCCGCCGCTATGGTGCAAGAGAACGCAGTATCAGTAACGCCATTGACCACTAGGTTGATCGTCCGTCCCACCATTGATCCGTTCGGGTTCGTAGCCGCTGGATTCGGAGTCACCTCCACCATCAGGTTTGATACTTTGCAGTCACCAGGAAGTATCGTCTGAACACCTCCAACGATGCCGTTCGCTGCGAAGTTTGTGGCACCCAACGCCGAAAGGTAGAACGTTTGGATTACCGCGCTTGTGATGTTTGTCCTTGAGCTAAACCACATGCCTTGTGGTCCAATCGTGGAAACGCCCGGTGGCCATGTGTCGTTGGCCTTGGGTCCCGAGAGTGTATTTACCGTGGTGTTGATGAAGAAATCACCATTGCCGCCTACGCCCCCGGTGGGCCCAGTCGCGCCGCTCAAAAGTGCCGGGCCGGTGGGTCCGGTGGGACCAGTTGATCCGGTTGCGCCTGTCGCACCAATATCACCTGTCGACCCGGTTAAGCCTATCGGCCCCATCGGCCCGGGGACCGTCGAATTCGCGCCAGTCGGCCCGGTCGGCCCGGGGACCGTCGAATTCGCGCCAGTCGGCCCGGTAAGCCCTATCGGCCCGGTCGGCCCGGGGACCGTCGAATTCGCGCCAGTCGGCCCGGTTAAGCCTATCGGCCCGGTAAGCCCTGTCGGCCCCGTTGCGCCCGCCGCCCCGGTAGACCCGGTTGCGCCCGCTACCCCGGTAGACCCGGTTGCGCCTATCGGCCCGGTAAGCCCTATCGGCCCCGTTGCGCCCGCCGCCCCGGTAGACCCGGTTGCGCCCGCTACCCCGGTAGACCCGGTTGCGCCTATCGGCCCGGTGAGCCCTATTGGCCCGGTTGCGCCCGCCACCCCGGTAGACCCGGTTGCGCCTATCGGCCCCGTTGCGCCCGCTACCCCGGTAGACCCGGTTGCGCCTATCGGCCCAGTGGGCCCTATTGGCCCGGTTGCGCCAACGGGACCCGTTGCGCCGGTAGCTCCAGCACTAACGGTGGTAATGTCAATAAAGGCGGGATGACTGAATTGGGTGTTTTCCTTGGTATTGATGTAGAAAATCGCTCCCTGCCCGCTCCTGACATTGATGCCATAATTGGCAACTGCCGGAATGCCGCCTAAGGTAGTCGGTGTCCAATCTTTAACCCAATCAGTGACATCAATCGCATACCAGAACCACGCTACGCTACCCAGACTGGTGGTTTTTACTGGAAGAAGCGGCTGGTAATCATTAATAAAACCATTGTACGTCAGATCCCTTTCGTTCCATACAGGTGCGATGCTTGACGGTGCGATTCGGTTAATGTTCAACTCGCCCGGCGCGAATATTTCCTGCATAAAGACATAAAGTGTGGCTTTGCCTACATCCTTCTGCAAGAGCCCCGCCGGAATGTCAAATTGAATCTGAGAGGAACAATCAGCCCCATGGACCATTGTTGTCATTGTGTTGTCGGGGCTAGATGGACTGCCGAAAGCCCGGGCGGGATCCCACGAGCAAACATAGGTGTCCTGTCGGACGACGGCTGTGACCGCATGAGCGGAAATTGGCACCAGCCCCGATAGAAGAACGGCTACCGTGGTTAATTTCAGACGACTGTTCATGGTTATTATGTCCTTTGCATTATCGAAAATAGGTAGGTTAGGGAAATTTTCAAATCGACGTTCGTAGCACAATTGTGCAACTGAAACGCCATAAACGTCAATTACAATTCGAGACTAAATTAAAATGACCGTTACGCGATATGGCGGAAGTGCGAATTTTAACACGCTTTTCCCCGACTGTTTGGAAAGTCGTGCTGGATTGCCTTACCCCGTGTTCCGCATGCCTGCCGCAATGGCATTAATCGTGCGCAGTAGCACCGTTGTCCAAGGGTTCTCCACGCCTGGAGCTTCCGGGAATTTTCGAAGCTTTCGCAATAGACTGATTTGTAGATGGTTCAAGGGGTCAAGGAAAATATTGCGGCGGGCCAGTGAAACCGCAAGCATGGGATCTTCCTGCAACAAACAACTTAAACCAGCGATCTCCAAGACTTGGGAGCAGGTGCGGAGGTATTCAGCTTCGATCAATCCATAAATACGTTCGCCCACTTCCGCATCCAGGCATAATCCAGCATATCCCTTGGCTATTTTCATCTCCGATTTTGAGAGTGACATTTGGGTCTTGCCCAGTAGCGAGCGCAAAAACGGCCAGTCACGGTAAAGATCGCGCAATTTTTCTAAATTGTCCGGTTCCTCGCCTCGGTATCCTTCCAATGCCGTGCCTATGCCATACCAGGCCGGCAGGGTCTGGCGGGATTGCGCCCAAGCGAATACCCAGGCAATGGCCCGCACGGAGAATTTGGATCGGTCCCCCTTTTTCCGGTAAGAGGGGCGCGACCCGATATTCATCAAGCCAATTTCATTGAGCGGTGTCGCCTCATGGAAATAATCCAAAAACCCGGGCTCTTGCTCGGTAAATTGCCGGAAGCTGTCCTCCCCCCGCTTGGCGATGGCAGACATCAGCTCTCCGTACTCCTCGGCATCGGCCTGCGCCGGGCGGACCAAGTTGACGCTGGCCTTCATCAGGCCGGTCACGCCCACGGTTAATTCGTAGACGGCGGTCTCACGGTTGTTGTATTTATAGAATATGGTTTCGCCCTGTTCGGTGAATTTGATTTGCCCTAGCACCGTGCCGGGCGGTTGCGCCAGGATGGCTTCATGGGTCGGGCCGCCACCCCGTCCGACGGTGCCTCCCCGGCCATGGAATATGCGGCAGGAAATGCCCCGTGCCTCAGTGATGGCGATGATCTTTTTTTGTGCCTCATAGAGATTCCAGGCACTGGCAAGAATGCCGCCATCCTTGCAGGAGTCGGAATAGCCAAGCATGATTTCCTGGCCATCGCCCATGGCCTCCAAGCAATCGCGGTAGAGGGGATTGTCCAGCAGGGTGGTCAACACCGCCTCGATATGCTCCATGTCCCGAATGGTCTCAAACAACGGACTGACACCGAGATGGCAATAAATCCTGCCGGCGATCCGGCCCGCCAAGCCGTGCTGCGCACCTAGGAAAAGCACCTCCATCACGTTGCTCGCGCTGTGGGTCATGGAGATTACGTAACGGCCAAAGCATTCATGCCCTATCTCCCTGCGCATCTGCGCGATGACTTGGAACTCGACTTTGGCCTTTTTAAGCCACCGCCGCGAGTTGATCCAGCAAGGCATCCCAGTCACGGCAAGATAATTCCAACCGGTCGCTGCCGGTTTTGGAGTTGACGAAATACTTGCCAGCCCAGATGGCGCGGCGGACGA
>CAIODU010000022.1 GCA_903857165.1 uncultured Methylococcaceae bacterium
AAAGTGTTCAAAAATACCGCGACTGCGCATCGTCATGCCAAACAAGCGCTTAAACTCAAGGCGATATGGCTCGATATGGATATTAAGCCGGAAAAAGGCTATGCCAACATAGGGGAAGCTCTAGATGCCTTGGAACGCTTTGTGGCCGCTGCCAAGATACCGTTGCCTAGCGCGATCGTTATGTCAGGCGGCGGATTACATATATACTGGATCAGTACAGTGCCCCTTTCGGTTGATGAGTGGGAGGCATATGCCTACGGGCTTAAAGCCGAGACGGTGCGATTTAATCTTAGATGCGATGGCGGTCTTACCACTGACTGCGCACGAGTACTTAGAGTTCCTGGAACATTTAATGGAAAGACAACACCCTCAAAACCTGTCAGGCTTGCGGGTCTGGGACAGAGCATTGATTTCTCAGTCGGTCTCGCTGCTCTTAAAGAAATTGGAACCCGGTCACTCAGGACGACCTCCGTTACCGGGCCTGTAACAAACACAAACGCAATCGATCTCAGTAAATTCATCGGCAAGCAGCCGGCGCTTCTCTTGCGTACTCTGCCAAAGGACAGCCTCGCGGAAGGTATCAATTTGAAAGATGATCGTCCGCTCAATCCGGAAATGCTATTCAAGCACTGTCCACATTTTTTTGACGCTGCAAAGACCCACGGCAAGAGCTATTCTCAGGGTCTTTGGATGCAAGATGTACTTGCATCTACGTTTTTCGACGACGGGCGCCGTTGGGCGCATTATTTCTCAAAGGGTTTTTCCAAGTACACTATCGCCGAAACCGATGCGATGTTCGATCGCAAGCTGAAAGATAGAGAAGATCATGGGCTCGGATGGCCCAGTTGCCAGGCATTCGAGAACGAAGGTTGCAAGCACTGCGCTACTTGTCCGCGTAAGGGGACGATACGGTCGCCATTGAACCTGGCGGAACGTTTTCAACCGCCCGCGATAAAAATTTCATATGTGCCGGCGGTAGGCAACGACTTAATGTTGCCTGATGGTTATACGGTTGATCCAACGACCCAGGAAATATGCGAAATTGTCCAAAAAGATCTGGGCAACGAGGTTTTCGAAGATCAGCTGGTACGGCTGTTCATGTGCCGGATTAAAGACCCCGAAATGGTCGGTGGCGAAGGTACACCGCGGGCTTTGCAATTCTGGTGCTCACTTGACATGAGCAATTGGGGTCGTGTATCGATACCCGCGGAAGCGATTGCCAGCGAAACCGAGTTGCTGCGCCTTCTGCACAAACAGGGTTGTTTGCCCTACGTCCCTCACCAACGAAGGATACCCCATTTCTTGACTTCCTGGCAGGCGAAAGTCGACAAGATCAAACTGCGGCTTAAGACTGTTCCGTTTGGATGGATCACGGAAAACGGGAAACAAGTGGGTTTTGCCTATGGGGGGCAGGTCATGAACAGCGACGGATCAGTTACGTCGGCCGGTGTCGCGGACCCTGTGCTGGCGAACGTATTCACCCCGAGGGGTTCAATTGATCCTTGGTTCGAAGCGTTGAAAGTCATCACCGATCAAAAATATCCACCGCTTGAAGTAATCGTTGGGCTCTCCTTTGCGGCGCCTCTCAGGCACGTACCATCCCAGTATAATGC
>CAIODU010000023.1 GCA_903857165.1 uncultured Methylococcaceae bacterium
GAATTGCTGTTTTGGAAGAGCGCCTAGGTTCATGGGCCGATTGCTGCGACCCCTCCGGGGTCGTGGGTTTTTTTCCCTATTATCCGGGGGTGTCGCTTCGCTCAACCCCCGGCTAATAGCTTGAACCCCTTCGGGGTTCTGCTGCTCCCGCAACGACTTGTGTATAACGATGAGCGCCGGAGCGTGGGAACCAGAAAATCCCCCCTAACCCCCCTTTGCAAAGGGGGGTTAGGGGGGATTTGTTGGCTTATTCCACTTTAAACAAAACCGGCAGGCCGGGGCCTAAGGCAGACTAGCTCCGCTCCGCTCCGCGTCTGCCTTAAGCCCGGCCTGCCTTGCCTTCCTTGCTCACGCCTGAACTCGGGCGCAACGAAAGCCAATGAAGTCGTTCAGGAAGCCGGGCGGGAGGATGAGACGGCACGCGGAACGGCAGTACCTCGCGAGGTAGAGCCAAGACCCGCCGCGCAGCACACGGCCCGCGCCAGTCGTGGATACAGCCACGTCATCGGGATTCTCGTAGGCGTTCTGGCACCATTCCCACACCGTGCCGGACAAGTCCAACACACCCGAGGCGGCAGCCCCGCCCGGATACATCCCCACGGCGGTGGAACGGCCCAAGTCACTCTCATCGCTGTTCGCCCGCCAAGGTTCTAGTGCAGGGTCCCAGTCCTGCCCCCACGGATAGTTTTGCAGGGGCGGCAAGGATTCATGATTGGATTCGGGTGGTTTTTTGGCAAAAGGCCAGCCGCCGAACAGCCCGGTTTTCCCATGGCCAGGGCGGGAATGGGTTTCCCCGCCGCCTATCGCCGCCAACTGCCATTCAAATTCAGTGGGTAATCTCACCGGATAACCCAAGCGGACACTGAGCCAATGGCAGAAGCTGACGGCGTCATACCAACTGACCGTATCCGCCGGATGATTGCCATGCCTTGCCCGGTGCTTGGGCGGTGCGTAGCCATCCGCCAGATTGAACGGCAAACCCGGCGGCAACCGCCAACGCTTGCCGTCATGGCACTCCCGCACAAAGGCTTGAAACTGACTGATGGTGACCGGATAGCGGGCCATCTGCAACGCGCCGACTTCGCGGGTCAGCTTGTTGGTAATTTTAGAATCCGGGTTTCTCGCATCGGCGCGGATTTCTATGGTCACGGTGCCGCCTGGTATCGCCACCCAGTCCATGTCCGGCAAGCCGTCCTCGCGCAAGCCCACGCCCTTGCGGGTGTCGCCGAGCCGATCCAAGCGCACACCGATCATCGCCCTTAGCTCGTGGCTAGTTTGGGGCGAGTCGATTGCTTGCAGCATTTGCACCGGGTTGACAGGCCCGAGAAACGCCTGTTGCGGCTCGGAAAATTGTTCAATACCTAGCCCCAAGTGTTCCAGCATCTGCGCGACTTCCACCACCCGCTCGTCGGACCAGCGATGCTCGTCCCGGCATCCATGCGCTTCCCAATACGCCGCCAATTGACCAATCTGCCGCCGCAGCCTATGGTCGTCGGCGGTCTGCTTGACCCAATCGGCCAGTTTGCCCCAACTCCTGAACAGGGCTTCATGGGCCACTTCGACGGTGGCATCCTCGCCGTCCCCATCGGCCACCAACAGCCGCGCCTTGGTTAGTGCGTCAATTAGGTTCAACGCGCTTGAATTAAGGTTTTTTCCGTCGTTCCGGCAGGGAGCGCCGGAACCCAGACTCCATGGAGAGTGGGGATTCGAGGCGTCCATGCAATCTGGATACCGGCGATCCATGCCGGTATGACGGCTTAATTCAACTTCGTTGTCCATCAAGCTTCGCGCCTGCGCCGACTGTGTTATTTCGCTGAGTTTTGCCCGTCGCCGGGTCGGCACACCGCGCTCGTCCACTTCGATCAACTCGCGGAACACTTCGGTGAACTTGGCTTGAACCTCGGCGGGAAGCTTGGCGAAAATGGCATCCGCCTGTTGGCCGATGGCCCCTTGGACCTTGCCGAAAGCTTGGTAAGCCGCATGGGTCAACAGCCCCTCCGCCGTTCTGGCTTGGTGGAGTTGTTCCAGCGCGAAGGCCAGCAGGGGCAATGCGCCGGGTTCGGTGCCGGCATCCGTGAGGATGGCCTCGTCCAAGCCGTCCTCGAATGCCAAGCCGCCTAGCGCGGCGGGCCGGGTGACCATCTGATACAACGCGCCCGGACCCGGTGCCGCCAAGGGGTAAGAGCCGGTGCGCAAGGCTTCCGCCAAGCCCTGTTCCACGCATTGCGCATAGAAATCCGCCCGCACACTCATCACCAGCCTGATCCGGGCCGAACTTGACAGGGCCAGCATGAAACGGACAAACGCGGGCCGATAGTCGGGTTTGACGAGGGTGAACAGTTCTTCAAACTGGTCGATGAACACCAGCAGTTCGGCAGATTCGGGCCGGTTTGCCAAGGCAATCTGCAACAAGCCGTCCAAGCACTCCGGGGTTTGTTGCAAGGTTTCGGCATAGCCGCACACCGATTGCCCATTTGCCTCCAAGGTGTCTTTCCAACAATTGGCTAGGGCGATGAATGGGTTGTCTCCCAACTGCCCCGGCGTGAAGCGCACCCAAGCCCAGTCGGCACTGCCTTCAAGCGCACCGTCTAGCAATCGGGGGATCAGCCCGGCCCACACGAGGGATGACTTGCCGGAACCGGACGCACCGACCACGGCGATGAACCGTTGCGCCGGGTCGCGCAGCCGGGCCAGCAGTTCGTCGGTTTCCTTGCCCCGGCCAAAAAAGATCGGCCAGTCTTTGTGGGTGAAGGGGCGCAGGCCGGGGAATGGGGAAATCCCCCCTAGCCCCCCTTTTGCAAAGGGGGGGATTGAGGAAACCGAGTCGGTCTGGGTCGGCGCGGGGGCGAGTGCATCCAACCGACGGCGGACGATGCCTTTGATATCGCGCTCCAACTTTGCTTGGAAATCACTGGCCCCTTGGTAATCGTTGGGGATTTCGCCGGAGCGGGCGCGGCAGGCTTGCAGGAAATTTTCGACTTGTTCCATGTTTGCCACCCGGTCAAGGAAGGCTTGTTTCTCCTTGGGTGACACCTTGGAGATGGGTTCTTCAGTGCGATGGTAAAGCAACACGACGGGCTGTTGCCTGCCTGATGCGATGAATGCCTGGACGGCGTTGTCGTATTCCCATTCAGTCCCGGTGTAATAGCCGCCGTCTGGTTTGGCATAACCGGGCTGTGCTATCGGCGAACCCAGACGCGACCACAGGCATATCACCACGATGTCGCAGTCGGCGGGCGGGCCCTTGGCCCACGTCACGGAATCTTGCGCGGACAGGCCGGCCAACATCGTCGCCCCGCCTTGGGGATGGTCCCACATCACCGCTTCAAATGTCACCCGGTGGTCTAACAAACCGTCATAGGGTAGCTGGTTCAGCAGTTTCAACGCCAATTGCCGCTCGTCGTTGACATCGCCGGGGGAACCGATGAAAACCTTGAGATGCAGCGGGGGGTTGGCGGGGGCGGTTGCTGGCATGATTGAGTCCTTTGGAGTGCGATGGCAAAGAAAAGCCAATTATACGCTTTACGCTGACTCTGGGTAGGGTTCACTCGTTCCCCAGCTCCTGCTCTCGTCGTTATACACAAGTCCCGCCAAACCGAAAATGCCGTCATTCCAGCAGGGATGCAGGAATCCAGTGCCATGGACGGTAACTCGCCGTTATGTCAGTGTTTGATTCAAGATACACATCAACCCGCAGATTCACCTCCC
>CAIODU010000024.1 GCA_903857165.1 uncultured Methylococcaceae bacterium
CCGCCACAGCCCCTTCTCCTTGCTCGAAGGCGGTGTGGATTTCTTCTCGGGTCGGCATACGGATGTTCATGGGGCCTAAGGATAAGCGGAATGGGCCATTTTGGCAATTACACTTTACAGCGAGAGACCTGAGTAGTTACGCCCTAAACTCATTGGCGAGCACATAGCGTTGGGTGATAGCGCGTAGCTTCTGTAAGCCCATGTCATGATTTAGTTCGAGTCCGAGCCTGATGCCGACGAGTTGCACCAGTTCACGGGTCGCGTCTTTGGCCTCAATAGCCGCATCTTGGCTGTCCTGGGCAAGCCACGCCGCCAATATGGCATCGTGGCCGGACACGCCTTGGAATATGGCTTTCAGAGTCGAGGGCGGCTCGGTATCGTCGGATAGCGCGTAAATCAGGTCTTCATAACTCACACAGGGGCGGTTCAAGAGAGGATCAAGCTGCCCGAGGGTATATTTCTTCTCCAAAATATTGCGGGCCAGACGCTTCAATTGTGGTTCGTAACAGTCGCCTGCCATTTCCAGTTCCATTAACACAGAGCCGCGCCGGTCCCGGTTCACACCCGGAACATAAATCACCAAGCCTTCGGGAGCGTCCGGCGACACGAAAGGCTCGACGGCGACGCGTATCTCAAAAAACGATCCATTGTATTCGATGATACGTGTGGCTTTACCGGCAATAATGACCGAAGCAACGGCCCCACAGATTTCGGCGGTGCCACGGATCTCCGCTACAAACGGGGCGAATTCGCGCCGAACGTCGTACCAGACCACCACCCTTCTAGTTCTCAGCCTCTCCGCCAGTTGTTTGGCGATGTAATCATGGAGTGGGTGCATGGTTAGTAATCCAATGCAATCAGCGGCGAGGCATTAACCACCCGTATGTCAGCCACGGCTCGCCTCATTTGCGTCTTCAATGATCTCCTCGGCTGTCTGCTGGAACGGCAAAACCCCGTAACGTCCCAATGCATCGACAAATTCCGCACGGGATAAGCCTGCAATCTCTGCCGCACGGCCTTGGCTAATCTTTTGCAGTTCGTACCACTTCACTGCGGCTGCAATGCGCAATTCACTAGTAAACGTGGTCGGGTCTTGCCGGACGCTGGACAGTGCGCCTTCGTGTAAATCGAATGCAATGTGAATCATGCCGGATACCTCTTCTGTTTGGGTGTGCGTTGGGCGTTGCTCGGTTGGGATGCGTCCAGCAGGTTCAGCAACGCAGCCTTGACCGCCAAGCTTTCCCGTTGGCGAATTTCCCGGTCCCGTTCGGCTTTTGGTTCACTCAAGCGTCGGGAATTTAATGGAGTCGTCAGCCAAAACCATAGTGCCAGATCGTGCGAGACTGCAAAATCATAGTCTTTCTTGGCTTGCTCAACGACCCGTAGTGTATGCACACGCAAAGCCAATGGCTCTTGGTCGAGGTTTCCTTCCGCAAAATTCGCCCAACGGGCGGACCATTCATCGAGGCTTCCCCTAAGCCCACAAAAAGCGGCCAAGCGTTGCAAATCCGCTGTGGAATGACGGGAAGGATATTGCCTGAGCAACTTCTCCAAGGGTGTGCCGCGTCCGTGCAAGGTTTTCCCGGTGAGGCCATGGGCTTTGAACAGTTTTTCATCGGCCAGGCATTTTTCCAGCACCCGCGTCGGCCACAAAGCCAGAGCCAGGGGGTGGTCATCGCAGACCCCAGATGCCAGGTCTTCCCACCAAGACGGATTGTCGCTGCCCGGATCGTTGGCGTGGCCTTGCCAAAAGGTTTCAAGTTCTGCGAGAGTTTCGGCTAGGCTGGCGCAGTGCCAATACTGTGCAAGATAGGCCGTTGTTTCCGTCTCGCCAACCCGTGGACGCCAGCGTTGCGCATAATCTTCGACCCAAAACAAGTCTTCGAGTCCGTGGGCAATGGCGAAACTGCGGTCAGTGACGCATTGGGGGACCACTCGCTCAGGCCATAGCTGCATCGCCAGATGCGCCCAGTCGTAAGCACCGTCGCAGAGGCTGTCCCAAGTGGCCTTGAGTTCCTTTTGCCAGGCTTTTTGCTGGGGGAATAGCCGCCATAGCGGTGCGCTGGTGATGACCACGCCATCGTCGAGGTTTGGGTTCCACAGCGGGGCCACGCGCTTGACCTCTTCGAGAAAACCGCGCAGTTCTTCGACCAGCAATTCCTGTTCGGCCAGCGAACGCAGTTCGGCAGCGGTGGGTGACGCGCCAAGCTCGGTGCGCAACGCCTCAAGCTTGCGTTCCTCGTGGCCGAGTTTGGGTGCGGCGTAATCGTTCTGGACTTGGTACAAGGTGTCCTTGCTGAAGCCATGCAGATAAAGCCAGACCGAATAACCCGCAGAGGGCGTTGCCAACTGCCAATAGATCGGCGCTTTGCGACGGCTCTTGGAATACATTTTAATATGGAGCGGAAAGAATGCTTTGCCAAGCCATGCACGGCAAGCTTCAACGCTAGGCCGCAAGGCATCGGCGATGTCCACACGCTCTAGCAGCGCCAAGACTGCCGCCGTGATGTCGTCCCGGTGGCCGGGGTCATCGACCAGCACGGCGCGGACTTGGCTGTCGTCAGGCATCATGCCGGGGCTGCGCGGCGGCAGCGGATCGAAAGGTTCAGGTTCTGCGGGCAACGGACGAACGCCCTCCGCCAAGCGTGGGTCGAAGCGTCCGAAGGCAACGCCGATGGCCCAGGAAAGCAAGTGGTCAATGCTCGGTGAGCAGTGGTTAGTAGCGAGTGGCGAGTGGTCAGTTTCCGCGTTTTCGGCTTCGTCATCTTCGTTGGGACTGGATTGCCCTTCGCTGTCCACTGGACACTGACCATTAACCACAGCTTCCCGGTCAGCTTCGGTAAAATCATAAAGGTCGAAGGCAATTGCGTCGATCTCGGCCTGAATCTTCGCCAACTCGTCTTTGATGGCGGATGGGTCGTAGTCGCCTAGCCGTGTGCGAAACCAAGCGGGCAATAGGAAGGCGTGGGAGGTTTCGTTCACCGTGTCGAGGGTGCGCTTCAGCGACCAAGCGAGTCTCATTAGCTTGGTCAAGGTTTCACTAACCTGCTCATCTACAGGAGGCAATGGTAGATTCTGGAGTACTCCAACCACAAACTCCGGGAACCCGAAACGCCCAAGTGCTACTTTGAAGATGTAATCAAATGCTATCGAATTGCACAGCGCACAGGTAATCAATAGATCCGATGGCTCAGATAAAATCGCATAGCCTCTTATACTGAATATTGAATCTTTGGGAAGGGGTACTGGAGCAAAATAACCCGCCCTAAGAGGCCATGTTAAGCCAGCTTTAAAATAGTGGTCGGCTGACGATGGCTTCTCGGATGGACGATGAAGGAGTCCGGTGTAGCCACCAAACGTGCCACGAGAAAAGTCCCATATTGTTGTAACGGGAAAATCGCTATACCAACGAGATACAGGTCCCCCTTTTGCAAATGGCATCCATTGCCAATTCTCATGAGTGGCGTGAAGTCGATTGGTTTCCCACCAAAGCCGAAGATAACGCTCGTCATTTCCTGTAACTCCTCCTTGACGAACAATGCGTACATCTGATTCAAAGTTCGGTAATCGCTTAAATAAATTACGCACTTCCTCACTAACCCAATACGCAAACGGACTCCCCGGCACTTGCGAAAAAGCCTCCGGTTCGACCTCGAACACCTTACCGCTTGCCGCCAGAGAGTCAGCAGCCGCCAGCTTACAGGCCGCCAGCAACGCTTGCGGCTTGTCGTCTTCGGCCAATAAGCGCAGGAAGACGGTCATTGCGTCGTTTCCGCCGTAATGAGCGCAACATCTGCGTGGCGGGCAAAGCGCCGGTCGAAGGTCTGCACGGGTAGCGCATTGGCGAAGCGGGCCGATTCAAGAATCAAGCAGTCTGCAAAATCGGCTGAAGAACTTGCATACGATGCGATTGCCCGTCTGACAACTTGGGCATTTTCGACCCAAACCCCTTCCATGCCCGCCAGGCGTTGAAGCTCTGACAGAATGCGTTCACGGCTGAATTTGGCTGTGCGGGCCAGCACCCACACAACCTCCACCAAAACGACGATAGGTAAGAAAATGCCGCCTGTCCGCAATGCTTCAACCCACTGCTCGGTCGCCAGTGCGGCTTGTTGCGTGTCATCACCCAGCACGATGCGTACAACCACATTGGTATCAAATGTTCGCACTGTCGAGCGCCCCTTGGATAATTGCCTCTTCCATTTCTTCCAATGTCACCGGTGGCCGGTCTTTTGGCCAGATGGGACGTGTTGCCAAGAATTCCTCAAAGGTGATTTTCTGTTCTGATGGGTTGACGCTGGGTTGACCAAGGTCGAGCGCGATCATCTGCACCTGATGCCCCAACAAAGGTTGCAGTGCCGGAATGGCGTTGACCGTAGCCTGATCGACCAGTGTTTGGATTTGAAGTGCTTGTTGCATAGTCATTAACTCCAATGGGTGTGGTTATGGCGTTGGCCCCGCTTGTGGGTGGTAATTACCCGCCTCGGCGGCGGCGAACCTCTTCATTGATTTCATCCGCGCTCATTAGCTTGCCGCCATTTTTAATATAAGCCTGCCGCAATTCGATGAGTGTGCGGCCAAGCTCGGTGCGTGGCTGGTAATGGTCAAGCAGCGGGTCGCGTAGGGTCGACTCGCAATCGCCTGCCACCGGGGTGCGCACGATGGGTTCAACCGTGACTCGGACGGTGCTCCCCACGGGAAACGACGCGGGCAATTCGCAATACAACTGGCGGTCAGCAGTAACGACTGTTTCAAATGTGAATGCGTTCATAGTTGTTTCCTTAATTCTTGAAAGGCTGGCGGTCTGTTGCCGACCGCTCGCCGACTCATCTTTTCTCCAAACAATACGCCGCCACTTCGACCATCGCGCTGTCCAGCACGCCATAGCCAAGGTCGGCGAAGACGGCGGGGGGTGCTTTCGCCAGCAGGATTTCTTCGCGCCATTTCTGGAAACTGGACAGGAAGAAGCCCGTGCGCGAGGTAATCGCCCCGAGCCGCGCCTTTGGGTGTAGCAACTCGATGCCGCGCTCGACGAATGCGGCGTAGACATCGTTTTTGGTTTTTGGATACGCCGCTTCAAACGCCGCCTTTGCCGCCATGCTGCCCGCGCCGAAAGGCGGATTCATCAGCACCACGTCATATCTGCGCTCGGCCAGTTCGATCAGCCCCAGCCCTTGTTCGGCATCCTCTTTGAACAATCGCCGACGGACGCCCGCGTTGCCTGCCGCCAATCCGGCAAAACGCCGCAGGGCCTCGCCGATGCGGTTTTCGGCTTCTTCGAAAAACTGCCGGTCGTCGATGCCGGAAAAATCCAACTCGGCTTGCATCGGTTCCAGTTCAAAACCGGGCAGGACAGCCTGCGCACAGGCTTTTTCCCGCGCACTGAATTGCTCGCGGGCATGGCTGACTGCGCTTGCCAGCGCCGTTTCGATCTTGAGCAGTAGCCCCAAGTCACCGGCGAAACGCATTTCGGCGACGATTTTTTTGAATAAGATGCCTAGCAGCGGCGGGTCTAGCGTACTGGCGAAGGCATCGACCAGTGCGCCGTCGCCCGGCATCGGCTCGGCGACGACGACGTTGGCGCGGCGGATGCGTGGGCGTTCGGCGCGGACAACCCCAAAGTCGCGGAAAGCGCGTTGCGCCCGCATCCATAGCGCCACACAGGCTATCTGGGCGCAGCGCGGGTCAATATCGACCCCGTGTAAATTATGACGCAGGATCAAAGCGGGAAGTTCGCGCCTTAGCGCTTCGAGTGACGGATAGTCGTGTCGCAATGTCCACCCAGTCGCTGTCGATTTCGGGGCTGCCGGGTCGCCCCAGGCTTCCTCGTAAATGACCAGCAGCAAGTCGAAGGCATAGAGCAGGAAATGCCCGGACCCGCAAGCAGGATCGAGCACCCGCAGGTCGCGGGGGTCTTGTCGTGGACGGTCGTCGGTGGATGATTTTTCCTTAACCATGTACTCGCAAACGTTTGCCAGCCGCGGGATCGGCGTCCCCGAGCGCTTGCCGAAACCGGCCCGCTTCAGCAGCGCGTCCATGCCCACCTGCTTCCAGAGGTCGGCGAACAGATTGTCGACCAGAAGGCCGCTGTCCCGGAGCAAGTCGGCGGTCAGGGCTGGAAGCGCGGGAAGGTTTGTGTCACGATGCATGCTGCGGTCTCCTTTGTCGGGTGTTTGGAAGTTTGCAAGACAACCAATATTATACCACTCAGGAGACCCTCTTTCCCTTGTATATCATATTCTTATGGCATAATTTTAAGCTTTTTCGAATCCCGAAACTTTAGTTCATAAATAGCGCCCGCTTCCAAATCGGACGGTGTCTTTTGAAGACATCAAAGTTGGCGGTGACGGTTTTGGCGGCATCCATCGTAAGCATGCATGAATTCCCATAACCAACGCAATTACCGCCCCACCCCGAGAACTGATAACCGGCGATAGGGA
>CAIODU010000025.1 GCA_903857165.1 uncultured Methylococcaceae bacterium
AGATACACATCAACCCGCAGATTCACCTCCCTGTGACTGGATTCCGGCAGTCCATGCCGGAATGACGGGCTTCAACCACTTGTGTATAACGACGAGAGCCGGAGCTTGGGAACCAGACAAAAAAGCCAAAGCACAAAGGGCAAAATTCAATAATCCCTGGCAAGACGAAAGCCGAGGTCGTCGTCGGCAAGATAGTCCCTGATACGGCCACCCGACCGAAAGTCCTGAGGGTCGTCGATCCAAGAACCGCCACGAACCACCCGGCGACTGCAATCCCCCTGATTGGCTTCCAACCAGGCCGAGCCGTCCACTGGTGCGTTATTATAATCACCGTGCCAGCAGTCCGCCGTCCATTCCCACACATTGCCGGCGGTGTCGTACAATCCAAACGGATTGGGTTGTTTCTCGCCAATGGGATGGGTCGAATTCCCAGAGTTTCCAGAATACCACGCATAATTCCCGGCCTGATTGCCGTCTTCGCCCCAGAACCAGCTTGTTTTCGTCCCTGCCCGCGCCGCATATTCCCATTCCGCCTCGGTGGGTAGGCGGCTTGTTTTCGTCCCTGCCCGCGCCGCATATTCCCACTCCGCCTCAGTGGGGAGGCGGAAGGCTTGCCCAGTTTGCCCGGCCAACCATGCGGCATAGCATCGCGCTTGGTCAAAGCTGACATTGATGACCGGCCTTTGTCCGCGCCCCCATTGGTTATCGTCGGGTTTTTCAAGCTTGACGCTTGCACACGATGTTGCGGGTTGCGTCTTGCCCGCTGCAAGGCTGTCCACATAGGCATCATACTCGTTGAAGCTTACCTCGTTTCGGCCCATAAAAAACGCATTAAGCTTGACGGTGCGGGCAGGAAATTCATCCTTTTCACACATTGTTGACTTGTCGGCACAACCCATAACGAAACTGCCCGCAGGAATCTTCACCATGGGCGGGATGGGGAAGCCCGGCGGCAATGTGGAACTCGTTGCATTTACATTCCCCGCATTGACTCCGGGATGCCAAGGGTAAGCCATGGCATCATGGAACTTCGCGCCGGGCAGGTGGGTTTGCGCCAGTTGCAACAGCAACACATGGCTGGATAAATCCGCTTTTGGCTGCAACTCCACTTTCGTTCCAAAGGTCATATGGGCAAGCAAATCCGCCACTCGTTGGGCGGCGGGCTCGCCGCCGGGTGGATAATAGAGACGGTTTGCGTTATCGGCAGACTGGTCGACTGGCTTGACAGGTCCAATCTGTTTATCCGCAGGTTTAGCCGTTTCAATCGCCGCAAACCCTATCGCTTGCAGCGCATTTTTTATCGCCAATGCCAAAGACTCGGTATCGCCCGTGGCCGCGACGTTGACCGTCCATCCCCAATTCTGGAATTTGTCCAGTTGTGCCGAAACCGCCGCCAGCCCATCCCGGCCATACCCATCCCATAGCGTATTCCCGCCCCACACCGACAACCCGGCAAAGACCAAGGCCAGCAACAAAGGTTTTAAACTGACTAGCCATCGACCACCCGGCAACAGGCGGGCCACGGCGCGGGGAAGTTCAAAATCCAGCAGCCCTAAGCGGCCCCCCAACAAAATATTGACAAAGATGGGGTCGTCAACTTGAGCTGGATGTCGCAGGGTGCGCAGATCGGCCAAGCGCAGCCTGACTTGGCGTTTATTTGGCGTCTTGATGTCCAGCCGCAAGGTGTCCAAACTATCACTATCGGTCAACTGGCCGAACAATTGCCGCCAAACCGTCACGATGCGCTGCCTTTCCTCATCATTCATGCCGCGCAACAGGCATTCGCGCAGCCAGTCTGGCAAATGGGCGTGGGTCAGCCAAGGCAGGCGGCTCAAGCGAGCCAGCCGCTGCTCGCTCCGTTGCGGCGGGTCGGCGGCACCCAGCTTGCCATACAACAAATAATCGAGGGCCAGCGTCAAGTCCCAGTTCGGGCGCGGATACACCGCCACGGCCCGCAACAGGCGCAGGCCGTAAGTGCCGAGGAATTGCTCCAATTGGCGGATCAATCCGGGCAAGTCGGCCCCGTAAGGCGGCTTTTCGCCTAGCCATGAATCGGGTTCGGCGGCGATCATGTCAGGCAAGTCCAGCGTTTGAACGTCCCCTGCCCGGCCCTCGCCTTTGGGAAGTTGTTTACCGGTTATGTGGGCAACGAGGGAGGGCAAGCTCTCCCGCGACAAAGGCAGCAACAGAAACTCGTGGCGGGCTAACAACTCGGCATGTTCCGGGCCGGCATCGCGGGGGTGCAGCCAGACGCGGTCTTGCCATGGCGCGAGTTCGTCCAGCCATGGCCGGACCTCGCCGCTATAGGGATGGAATAGCAGTTGTGCCTCGCCGATGACCAACAACCGGGCCGAGCCATGACGTGCGGCGAGTTGGGCCAGTTCCACATACTCGCCGTCATTTTCGAGCCAGCGCACGAGAAAGCGTGGATCGTCCCCGAAACGATAGGCGCGGACGGTGAGACCTAGGCTGCGGAAGCGTTCGGCAAGCTCCTCCGCCAAGGCGGCCTGTTGGTCGTTGCGATGGGCCGATTGCACCAGCAGTAGGTGTTCGGGCGCGACCCGGCGGCTGCGGTAAACCGGCTGAAAATAATCGCCACGGCGGGCCGTGGCTTCCACGGTGGCGGCGATGTCCAAGCGGCGGGTGGGTTCCAGACGGGCAGCGCGCAACTCGCGCATGGCCCGCTCGGCTTCGGACCCGCCAAAAATCGGTGCCAGCAAGCGCTTGAAGCGCAGATGATCGAGCAATTCACCGCCCGACGGGGCTTGGGTGCGCAATATCCATTGCCGATGATAACGCCAGGCCAGCCACATCAGCGCCAGCATCCAAGGCAACACATCCAAGCCATGGTCAACCCCCTCCCCTGCGACTACCCATGCTTTCGGCAAAGGCTCAGGCAATAACCTAGGCGGAACCCGGTTTTCCAACGGGGTGGCGGGCAGGTCTTTAGGCGGCGGGGTTGATGGTTCGTCTGGAACGGGCTGTGTTTGATCGACTGGCTTGGTGATAGGGTCTGTCGTGTCTTTCACCGGCTGGCTGATGATCCAAGCCGCCAACAGGCCGGCTAAAACCACTGCCGCCCCAGCCCAAAGCCATGCCGCCCTGCGAACTTTGACCCTAGCCCCGGCGATTTGCTTTTGCTCCGGCGAGGCAACGCTGACCACCGCTGCCAGCGACGGCCCGCCGTTGAGCCATTCCTCAAAAATCACCGGAAAGCGGGCCTGATCTTCCATGTGCCGGCAGAACAGCGGCCCTAACAACGGAATCAGCGCCTTGGGTTCGTTGGGCAAACGGCCTTGTTGTTGCAAGCGTTCCAGCAACCGAACCACCAGCAGCCACACGTCCGGCCCGGACTTCATGCCTTCGGCCCGCAATTTTGCGTCCAGGCCGGGTAGCTGTTGGTAGAAGTTTTGGATGTCCACTGCTATGTCTTACGTTCGGTTGAATAACTGATGTTACGCGATGCCACTTGCAAGCTGTCGTTGGTGGGTTGCCATGAAAGTACGGATAACATCCCTTGAAGGGATGTTATCCGTGGGTTACTGTGCGCATCCAATCCACCCGACTGCTTAACATCAGTGGAGGCGGCCTTACCACTTCCCCCTTTGGAAAAGGGGGACTGAGGGGGATTTCTCCAAGACCGATGCAGGGTCAAGTATTTCAAATCCCCCCTAACCCCCCTTTTCCAAAGGGGGGAATGGCTATCGGTTGATTTAAACGCAGAGGTGCATAACATCAGTCAAATATGCCGGGAGCGTCAAAGCAAGCTTTGACGCTCCGAATCTCAGTCTGCAAAGACGACATCATGCCGGCTAGGCCGTCCGTGCCAGCCAGTCGTCAAGTAACCGTTTGGCGCGTTCTTGATCTCCCTTGAACTTGAAGAGGGTGACCAAGGCACTGCTGCAAAACAGTGACCGGGTTGCTTCATTCTGCAAAGAGGGCGGGGAATTCCCTAGGCGTTTCTGCAAGAGTAGCATCCAATTCAACAATTCCGCCGTGGAAGGCGGTTTCGACAGACTTGCCTCTTCGCGCAAAAACTGGAAAACAGACATTCCCGCCAACCACACGGATTTTTCCAGGCTGGGCTTCTTGTCTTCAGCGAGGATTTTAATCTTCAAACGTTTTTCGATGATGTCCTCGATGGTCACTGTGGCGTCTTTCGCATTGGCCCGGAACGGTGGAATGTCCAAGTGGTAATAAACGCAGCGGCGCAGGAATGCCTCGGGCAATTCCTTCTCCCGGTTGCTGGTGATGACCACCACGGGGCGGAATTGGGGCTGGCCTTCTCCCCGGCTCAACGCGACGGTTGCCCTGCCCTTTTTAGGTTCGAACAATTCGGGAATCTCGAAGCTCATCCGTTCAATTTCATTGAGGATGTCGTTGGGCACTTCGCGGGGGGCTTTGTCAATCTCGTCTATCAGCACGACAGACCGCTGCCGTTCCTCGGGCAAGCCCTCCACACAGTCTTTCAAACCGAGTTGCCCGACGGCAGCGATGCCCAATGACCGCAGAATCGCCAAGCCAAGCGCCTCGAAACGCAGATAAAGGCGGGCATCGGCTGAATCGCCCTCAACCCGTGCCGCCCGGAAACGCCCCAGCGTGTCGAAGTTGTAAAACAGGTCGCGGCTTTGCGTGTCGGACTTGACGGTAAAGCTCAAGGGCTTGGGCCACGGGTCTTGCGGGTGTTTGGGAAACATCAATTCCCAAGCCAGGCTATAGGCCAGTTGCGACTTGCCGCAACCAGGTTCGCCCGTCAACAGCAGGGGCATGCCCAGTTCCAAGGCCACATTCACCGCTGCCACCAAGCCGGGTGAAGCCAAGTAGCCGCCGGGGTGGGTCAAATCGTCATCCTTGAAATCGGGAAGATCCGTCCATTTCTGTTCCGCCGATTGCTGTCCTTTGCCGTTGTAGAAAGGTTGATTGTTGGTTGGTGTCATGGTATCAATTCCTAAAATCAATTAACCGAATTCCTTCAATGCATCAATGAGGATGTCTTTCAAATCATAATGATGAATTTCATAGTCGTCATGAGTGATTCTAATGCGATAGGCATCTTTCTTTTTATTCCCATCCTTCCTTCGCTGTTCGAATTCATTCCTAACTTTTGTTTCAACATATTGTTTTGCCTTTTCTATCTGTTGATTGATATGAATGTCAATCCAGTCGTGGACAAGTTTCTTATTCGGGGATTTTAATTCAGGCAAAAATATTTTCTCACCCATTTCTTGAGGGAGTGAAGCCTTCAAATGATGAATCAGTGTTTTTTCAGATTTGCTGAAGAAATACCAGCTTGGCTTTGGAACTGGTGCATATTCATAATAAAAAATCAGGATATGGCGTGGGCTGTTGATGGGAAGTTTGAGATTTTGCCATGCCTCCAACATGCCTCGAACGAGGGTGGGATTTTTTGATTCGGCATCTTTCAATATGCGATAAAAAATAGCAGGGGCTTTTTCTTTGGCAAGTAGAGTCTCAATGGCCTCGCGGCCAATCCCACAACCCAGTTTATCATCCAATAATTCATATAGATATTCAACTGGACTAATATTTTTCCTCATTACCCTTCCTGTGAGGCGTTTAACCATAGGCGAGGCATTCTCATGAAAATACGGTGGCTGGTGTTTTAAATATTTTTTAAACCCAAAATAAAGAGTATACAGCAAAGCATCTGGCCATTGCGTGGAGGCTCCATAAAGCAAATAAGCCAATGGGTTTTTAGGGGTTTCATTTCTTACAAAGAATTTGCTTTCCAAATGATCGAAAACATGACTGGCCTGCTCATCTTTGTCAACCAGTCCAGCTTTAAAATCAGTGGTATCATCAAAACTTTTAGACGGAAAGTAAGGGCTTGAACTTATGGGATTTTTGGGGTTTTCCCTCTCCTGTGGAATAGCCAACAGGCTTCCATTTTGGCTGGATTCACCGGGAAATATTGGTTCATCTTTTGGCTTATTCCTTCTGCCATCTTCACTCGCTTTGATTTTCTTCAAAAGTTCTGTTGCTGCTTTTTCACTCAAACCAATCAAGTCGATATGGATGATTGGGCCTAAAATACCCTTTACATCGACTGGACGTACTTTAATTGGAATTAGCTTGCCTTTTTTTCCGGCGGGATCGGAAGCAAAGGCGGCTGTCCATTCGGATTCCGCAAAATCAGACCTTAAATAATCGGGAGATAAAACAGCAATGGTATGCTTGGCATTGGTCGCTGCTTCTTGCATTTCCACCACGAAATTTTGACCCTCATGAAAATCCCATGCTTGAATGATAGTGGTATGGCCTGCCGCTTCCAATTGCCAAGCAATCCAAACAGCCCAAGCTTTGTCTGTTTTGGTGTAGCTAATGAAAAAATCCTTCATAATCAATACTCCATAATTAAGGAAACCCAACGCTTAAACCTGTGTAAATTCAGGGCTTATTCCAGCCTACGTTGACTTCGGCTAGACATCCTCGATGCGCATGACATACTCGCCGTTTTCCCGGTCGGCGAAGAAATAGGCCAGTGAACGCCTGACGGTTTCAAAGGCAAGATCGTCCCAAGGGATGTCTTGTTGCAGGAATAGACGGGTTTCCAAGCTTTCATAACCTGGGAAGTATATCTCCTTGACCATCCTGGCGCGGAAAAACACATAGACTTGGGAAATGTGTGGTAGGCTGAACACATGGTAGAGCGTGTCAATCTCCACCTCCACATTGGCCTCCTCCATCGCCTCGCGACTCGCCGCCGTCGCAAGATTTTCGCCCATTTCCATGAAGCCCGCCGGCAGCGTCCAAAAGCCCAAGCGTGGCTCTATCGCCCTTCGGCAGAGTAATATTTGGTCGCCCCAGACCGGGATGCAGCCGACGATGACCTTCGGGTTGATGTAATGGACTGTCCCGCAGGCATCGCAAATATGGCGGGAACGGTCGTCGCCTTGGGGAACTCCAATCCTTACCTTTGAACCGCATTGGCAGCAATATTTCATTGTTCATTAACCTCGGGATCAGGCCGTCATGCCTTCGACTAGGCGGTCTTCCAACTCGATGCGTAGCGCCAACGCATCGGTCAGGGCCATCAAGCCATCCGGCAGTTCAAGGCGCAAGGACTCAGGCGAAATTGAATCAAACTTTTCATTGAAATCCAAGGCAATGTCGGTTGTCTCAACCATTTGCGGAAATATGTCCTCCGCCAACGCAAGGACCGCACACAGGTGTTCATCGCCATTGACCAAATGATGGAAAATGCCGAAATGCTCCAATGAGATATAATCAATCATTTCTTGGCAAAACTGTCGAACCAACGGTTCCAGCGGTTGTTCCGCCGTATAGGGTTGAAGGCTGGCAAGTTGCCCGTGCAAAGCCCAAACTTGCTTTCTTTTGTCCAGCAGTTCACACGCCAGTTTGTGCGTCTGAAGCCTACGCTCGCAAAAACTTTGGATGTTCATTGAATCAGTCGTTTTTCTTATGGGTTAATTTTAGGCATACTTTAGGCTATACCGCGCGGCGTAACAATCGCCTTGAAGCGAAAAAACCACGGGGCCAGACCGCCCTTCCCTTACACTTTACTAAAACAAGGCTTTTAACTGGATGAATGTACTCATCGTCGGCGGCGGTGGCCGCGAACACGCCCTCGCCTGGAAAACGGCACAATCGCCCTTGGTGCGGAAGGTTTTCGTCGCCCCCGGCAATGCGGGCACCGCATTGGAACCCGGCGTCGAAAACGTCCCCATTGAAGCGGATGACTGGGTGGCGTTACGCTATTTTGCCTTGGAGCATGGCGTCGCGCTAACCATCGTCGGCCCTGAAGCCCCTCTGGTTGAGGGCATTGTCGATAAATTCCGCGCCGCCGGGCTTAAGTGCTTTGGCCCCGGGCAGTCCGCCGCGCAACTGGAGGGTTCCAAATCCTTCTGCAAGGAATTCCTCGTCCGCCACGGCATTCCCACAGCGTCTTATGCCACCTTCGCCGAAGCAGCCCCGGCCGCGGATTACATCGCAACCTTGCCCACCCCCATCGTGGTCAAGGCTGACGGCTTGGCCGCCGGCAAGGGAGTGGTCATTGCGATGACCCGAGAGGAAGCGCTCGCAGCCGTGAATGACATGCTCATTGGCAACGCCTTCGGGGAGGCTGGCAACCGCGTGGTAATCGAGGAGTTTCTTGAGGGCGAGGAGGCCAGTTTCATCGTCATGGCCGATGGCACCCATGCCTTGGCCCTGGCCACCTCCCAGGACCATAAGGCTCGCGACGACGGGGACAAGGGACCGAACACCGGAGGCATGGGCGCGTATTCCCCCGCCCCGGTGGTGACACCTGAAATCCATGACCGGGTCATGCGCGAAGTCATTGAGCCGACCTTGGCCGGCATGGCGAAGGACGGCATGCCTTACACGGGTTTTTTATACGCCGGGTTGATGATAGCCAAAGACGGAACGCCCAAAGTGTTGGAGTTCAACTGCCGCTTCGGCGACCCGGAAACCCAGCCGATCATGATGCGGCTGAAAAGCGACTTGGTGGGCCTTTGCCTCGCCGCCATTGACGGCAAGCTGGACCAGGCCACGGTGGAATGGGACCCCCGCCCGGCCCTGGGTGTGGTGCTGGCCGCCGGCGGGTACCCCGACCGCTATCGCAAGGGCGATGTCATTTCTGGATTGCCCCGCCAGGAATCGGCAAATGCCAAGGTCTTCCATGCCGGAACCCGCCAACATGACTGGCACATCGTCACCTCGGGCGGTCGCGTCCTCTGCGTCTGCGCCCTCGGCGACACGGTGGACGACGCGCAGCGCCAGGCTTACGAGGTGGCCGGGAAAATCCATTGGAAAGGGCTCAATTACCGGAAGGACATTGGGCATAAAGCCATTGGGAGGCGTTAAACCATGCTGGAAAAATTGTTGGGCGGAATTGGCACGGATAAAACCGTAGCATTGCCAGACAAGGCCGGCGCACTGCCGGGCCGTGTAGAAAAGCAGCCCGTGCCGGCATCCCATGCGGTCAACGGCAACCCCCTGTCACCCCCTTATCCCAATGGCATGGAAACCGCCCTGTTCGCCATGGGTTGCTTTTGGGGGGCGGAGAGACGGTTCTGGCAACAAAATGGCGTATACCTGACTGCGGTGGGTTATGCGGGTGGTTTGACGCCCAACCCGGCCTACGACGAGGTCTGCACCGGATTGACCGGGCACACCGAGGCGGTCTGGTTGGTTTTCGACGCCGGCAAGGTCAGTTATCGCGATTTGCTCCGGCTATTTTGGGAATCGCACGACCCTACCCAAGGCATGCGCCAAGGCAATGACCGGGGAACCCAGTACCGTTCAATGATTGGCGTTTTCTCCGACAGCCAAAAAATCCAAGCGTTTGCATCCAGGCAGGCTTACCAAGAACGGCTGGCGCAGTCGGGTTTTGGGGCCATCACCACCGAAATAGTCGAAAAACCAACTTTTTACCTTGCGGAAGGCTATCATCAGCAGTACTTGGCGAAGAACCCGGGAGGCTATTGCGGCCTCGGCGGAACCGGGGTCACTTGTGCAGGTTAGGAAATAGGCAATAATTTGCTTTCGGCCCGAATAATTTTTAAGGCAACCACATGAAAAAAATACTTCTCCTGATGATGATCAGCCTAGCCACCCTATCAGGTTGCGCAACCTCGCCCATGGGACGCAGCCAATTGATCATGATGTCGGACAGCGAAATGAACGCAATGGGCGATAAAGCCTTTCTCAGCCTTGTCCAGTCGTCCCAATTGGTGACCGACCGGCAGGCCAACGCCTATGTGGATTGCGTCGCGCAAGCCTTGATCCGCGAGGTCGGCGGCCAGTGGGAAGTGGCGGTGTTCCTTGACCAGGACGCCAATGCCTTCGCCTTGCCGGGGGGCAAGATAGGCGTCAATTCCGGCATGTTGAATGTGGCCGCCAATCAAGACCAACTCGCCACAGTCATCGCGCACGAAGTTTCCCATGTACAGGCAAAGCACAGCAACGAGCGGATATCCCAGCAATCGGCCACGAAGATAGGGCTAAGCTTAATCTCGGCCGTGGCCAGTTCGCAAGGTTACGGAAGCCCGGCATTGATGGGCGCATTAGGGCTAGGTGCGCAATACGGGATATTGCTGCCCTACAGCCGGGTGCAAGAGAGCGAGGCCGATCTGATGGGCGTGGATTTGATGGCAAAGGCAGGCTTCAACCCTACGGAAAGCGTCAATCTTTGGGTCAACATGGAAAAAGCCAGTGGCGGGAAACAGTCCGCCGAGTTCATGTCAACCCACCCCTCCCATGACACTAGGATTCAGGATTTGCAGAATAGGATGCCCCAAGCGCTGGCGTTGAGCCAAAAGGCCCATGCGGCGGGCAAAAATCCGCAATGCGAATCTTTGGCAGGCCGGCAATGACGGCTAGATGGGATTTTTCGTGGTTAAAACTTTTATTTTAGAAACTTGGCATGCATGAAGAACCCCTGATAAGCATTCCCGAACCCGTCATATCCGACACTTCCGCTTGGATGAATTTGAGGTGGTTTTTCGTCCTGCGCAACCTCCTCATTTGCGTCGAGGCTTTGGCTGTACTCATCAGCGTTTACGGGCTCGACATCCCCCTGCATCAAACCGCGCTGACCGGCATCATCTCTTTGCAAGTGGGCCTTAACTTTTACACTTGGATCCGTTTGGACTGTGAGCGACCGGTCAAGGCATCTGAGCTGTGCATCCAACTGTGCTTTGATATTCTCGCCATCACCGCCATCCTTTACTTCACTGGCGGTGCGACCAATCCGCTTACTTGGTTTTTTCTGCTTCCCTTGATCATCGCAGCAATTGTATTGCCACAGACATTCACTTGGTATTTGGTTATACTCGCCTCCTCCTGCTACACGATTTTGATGCTCTACTACGAACCTTTGCCGTTGATTGTGCCGATGACCCTGACCAACATGCCCCCCATGATTCTGCCCGGCACACCCGATATGACCCTCGCCGACATACCCCAACGGCACAACCAGCATGTGATGATGGATCATGACGACATTAGGATCCATGTGTTTGGCATGTGGTTCGGATTCGTCTTCAGCGCGGTATTGGTGGCCTATTTCGTGGTCGGCATGGCCGATTCCCTGCGCAAACTAGACCGCAAACTGGCCAATGTACGTGAACAGGCGTTGCGCAACGAACGCGTTGTCGCGCTTGGCACCCTGGCGGCCGGCGCGGCACATGAAATGGGGACACCCTTGGGCACCATGGCCATCCTGATTCACGACATTGAAAAAGAATACGAGCATTCCCAAGCCCAGGAGTTGTATCAGAAAATGAAAATCCTGCGCGAACAGGTGAACCGCTGCAAGGGGGCGCTTTCGGTGATGTCGGCCTCGGCCGGGGCGCTACGGGCAGAATCGGGGCGGATCATGCCGATATCCCGCTTTCTCGACGAAGTAGTCGCCAGTTGGCGGCAACAAGGCTTGGGCACCGAACTCGACTATCTAAAAACAGGTTTCGAGCCCTCTCCCTTCATCTTGGCCGAGCGTACCCTGACCCACGCGCTGGTAAACATACTGAACAACTCATCCGATGCCTCTCCCCAAGGCATCAGACTGCGTGCGCGTTGGACCATCGAATATGCGATACTGGACATACTGGACGAAGGGCCGGGCATTTCGCCCGCCATATCGGCCACCTTGGGCAAAGACCCGGTGTCAAGCAAGGAACACGGGATGGGTGTCGGCCTTTTCCTGGCTTTCGCCGTCATTGAGGGATTGGGCGGGAACATAAAAATGCAGGGGCGCACGGATCGCCGGGGTACATTGACCCGCATCACCCTCCCTGTGTCCGGTGAGATAGGCGAATTCTGACATGGCCATCAAATTGCCTGACCATTCCGAACAGCCCAGATTGTTGCTGGTCGATGATGACGCCACGTTCTGCATGGTCCTGAAAATGGCCATGGAAAAACGTGGGTTCGACGTATTTGTCGCCCACGACTTGGCGGGGGGCATTGACCTGGCCGAAACGGCTGTGCCCGAATTTGCCGTCATCGACTTGCGCATCGGCTACGAATCGGGGCTTTCCCTAGTCAAGCGCCTAGTCGAATTGGACGATCACACCCGCATCGTCATGTTGACGGGTTTTGCCAGCATCGCAACGGCGGTGGAAGCAATCAAACTGGGCGCGACCCATTACCTGACCAAGCCGGCGGACGCGGATGAAATAGTCGCCGCATTGCATAAGGACGAAGGCGACGAGAGCGTGGAAATCAAGGAAAAGCCACTTTCGGTCAAGCGCTTGGAATGGGAGCATCTGCAAAAGATTCTGGTCGAGCACGACAATAATATTTCCGCCGCCGCCCGCGCCTTGGGGATGCATAGGCGCACCTTGCAAAGGAAGCTGGAAAAAAGGCCGGTGAGGGAGTGATTCCATTTCGGTTTCAATCAGCAAATAGTGTGGGGGCGAATTCATTCGCCCATGGGTGGCTAAAGCCGCCCCTGCATTACCTTTCAATCGGCTATGCACGGCAAACCTTTTCTGACAAAATAGACACAAACTAACTAACGGAGACCCAAGCCATGCCAGACCACGTCTATAAAATCATCGAACTCGTTGGCTCTTCATCCGTCAGTTCGGATGAGGCCATACGCAACGCCATTGCCGAGGCCAGCAAAACCCATTCCCACATTAACTGGTTCCAAGTGATCGAAAACCGAGGCCATGTCACGGATGGCAAGGTAGCCCACTTCCAAGTGGTGCTGAAGGTGGGCTTTAGGCTGGAAGGTTGACTTGCCGCAGCTCACGGATAATGCGGAATGGCTCCCCCAGCCTTGAATCGGTGACATGAGGGGGTTGCTGGAGGGGGAAGTCCATGTCTGTCGTTTAAACCTAGCCTCGACCCCGGACGATTTAGCCGGGCAATGCTGGCCACTGCTCGACGGGGAAGAGCAGGGGCGGGCCAAACGCATTCGCCATTGGGAAACCCGACGCAATTTTGCCATGGTCCGTTCCGCCTTGCGTTTTTTGCTCGGGCGTTATTTATCCCGCGATCCGCGCTCGATTCAGTTTGTCCAAGGCGAAAAGGGCAAGCCGCGCCTAGCCGGGACCGAACCCGACCGAGGCTTGGTTTTCAATGTCTCCCATTCTGGCGAATGCGGGCTTATCGCCTTGGCCCGTGATACCGCATTGGGCGCGGATGTGGAAAGATGGCGTGACATGGCGAATCAGGAGGGCATCGCCGAACGGTGTTTCTCGGTTGGTGAACTGGCCTATTGGCGGGCGTTGCCACTGGAACGGAAGCAACAAGCGTTTTTCTCACTGTGGTGCTTCAAGGAAGCCTTTGCCAAAGCCACCGGGGAAGGCATCACACTGGGGTTGGAGTCCTGCATAGTGGATCTGTCCGCCCAGCCACGTCTGGTTTCGATCCCTAATCAATGCGGTTCCCCGGACGCATGGCGGCTGGTCGGCATCATTGCGGGAAAAGGCCACAGCGGGGGGATCTGCTATCGGGGCGACGAACGGAAACTGCACCTTGTTGACGATGAGGAGTTGGTGAATTCTTTATTTAGTTTCTCGAATTAGCCTTTAAAGCCGTTGAAAAGGCAATACCGCTTCTGTATCCTAGTTGCACTGTGTCCCAAGTCAGCCGCTGTTGCCCCAGTGCCCCCATTGCGGGTAAGATAATGACCTGAGAAACAGTTCGAAAACCGCCGTTGCGACCGGAATGGCGGATTGTCACCTGCTCGAATGAGCGTTAATACCAGTTAGTGAGATTTTGCAGTTATGTCAGAAGAGCAAAAAGGAACCGTAAAATGGTTCAATGAATCAAAGGGATATGGTTTTATCCAACGCGAAAAAGGAAGTGATCTGTTCGTCCATTTCCGATCCATCGTCGGCAGCGGTTTTAAAACCCTCAAGGAGGGGCAAGCCGTATCCTTCGTTGAGGTAGATGGCCAGAAAGGACCTCAGGCCGATAACGTTAGCGTACTGTAGGCTTTACCAGTGCTTACAAAAAGCAGGCCCCACAGAGTCGGCCTGCTTTTTTCACCATTCTGCGAGGGCGAAACGTCCAAGCGGAATCCGGGCCCTCTTTAATGTTACCGACACCCCATATTGTTTGCGTCGGCGATCGGGCCTTTCGATTTTTTCTCAATTCGAGTCCCCATCCTGATGCAATCAACTGAAACGATTTTTTCTTTTTCCGACCTGGCCCTTTCGGCCCCCCTTCTCCAAGCCATCCGTGAAATTGGCTACGAGATCCCCACGCCGATTCAGGCCGTCAGCATTCCGCCTCTTCTCGACGGCCATGACCTGCTTGGCCAGGCGCAGACTGGCACGGGTAAAACGGCGGCTTTCGCCCTGCCGATCCTCAACAACATCGACACCACGCGCCGCGAACCGCAAGCTTTGGTGTTGACGCCGACTCGCGAGCTGGCCTTGCAAGTGGCCGAGGCATTCCAAAGTTATGCCCGCCACTTGCCCGACTTCCACATCCTGCCGATTTACGGCGGGCAGGGCATGGATACCCAGTTGCGCCAACTGCGGCGCGGCGTCCACGTCATTGTCGGCACCCCCGGCCGGGTGATGGATCATATGCGCCGAGGCACACTTTCCCTCGGTGGATTGACCACGCTGGTGCTGGACGAGGCCGACGAGATGCTGAAAATGGGCTTCATCGACGATGTCGAATGGATTCTTGAGCAATCGCCGCCGGATCGGCAGATCGCCCTGTTTTCCGCCACCCTGCCGGAAGTCATCCGCAAAGTGGCCAAACGCCACCTGCGCGACCCCAAGGAAGCCAAGATCGAGAACAAGACCGTCACCGTGGAGGCGATTTCCCAGCGCTACTGGCCGGTCACGGGTACGAACAAGCTGGATGCGTTGACCCGCATCCTGGAGGTCGAAGATTTCGACGCCATGCTTATTTTCGTGCGCACTAAGATAGCCACCGAAGAGCTGGCGGAGAAACTTGAGGCGCGCGGCTATTCAGCAGGCGCTTTGAACGGCGACATGAGCCAAGTGTTCCGCGAGAAAACCATTGAACGGCTGAAGAAAAAAACCTTGGATATCATGGTTGCCACCGATGTGGCGGCGCGTGGCTTGGACGTGGATCGCATCAGCCATGTGGTCAATTATGACATCCCCTATGACGCCGAAGCCTATATCCACCGGATTGGACGCACCGGACGCGCAGGCCGAAAGGGGAATGCCATCCTTTTCGTGGCGCCTCGGGAACGCCGCATGCTCGGTGCCATCGAAAAGGCCACCCGCCACCGCATTCGTGAAATGCGCCTGCCCACCCGCGAGGACATCGCCGAGCGCCGGGTGGAGCAATTCAAGGAACTGGTGATGAATACCTTGGAAGCGCAAGAGTTGAGCTTCTACCGCGAATTTGTGCAGAAGCTCGGCAAAGAACAAAATCTTGCCCCACTGGACATCGCTTCGGCACTAACCTTTCTGGCACAAAAAGACCGCCCCTTGATTCCGGCGGAAAAATCGTCTTACGCCGAGCATTACGACGACGGGCGCGATGCCCGGAGACATGTGGATCGTAGCGACCGTCCCGAACGGGGTGGGGAAAAGCGCGAGCGCCCGCATCGCGATTATGCGGAGCGCAGTGACCGTCCCGATTACGGCGGGGAAAAACGCGAACGGCCGCCGCGTGATTTTGACAGCGCGGGGACTCTTTACCGCATTGAGGTGGGTCGCAACGATGGTGTTGCACCTAAAGACATCGTCGGCGCCATCGCCAACGAGGCTGGAATCTCCGGCAAGTCCATAGGCCACATCAAGATTTACGACGAGTTCTGCACGGTGGGCTTGCCTGCTGACATGCCGCCCCAAACCTTGCAGCGGATGGAGCGTATCTTCATCATGGGCAAACCCATCAACATCACCCTTTGGACTGGCGAAGCGCCGCACGACACCTATGCAAAACGGCGGATCTACCCGCCGAAGAGGGAAGAATAACCCCCCAGACCGTGGCGGCTGCTTGGCAGTCGCCTAGGAAACCGGGCGGCAAATTCCAAAGTGTTTTTTTTGTGTTGCCAGATATTTCAATTTTTTGATGAAAAATGAGGAAAACAAGATGAATGCCCTGATTAATTTAAAGCTAGTTTGGTTGCTCGGAATCCTGCTGCTTGGCCTGCAAGGGTGCGCGACCTTGACGACAGACCAGATTGACCAGCAACGTGCGGAAACGCGGGAAATGGCAGATCAAACCCTGGCCCAGGTTAAACAACAATACCCCTCGGCACGTTCGAAGCTCAACAAGGCTGCCGGTTACGCGGTGTTCAGTAATTTCGGCTTCAAATTCATGTTTGGGGGCAGCTCCAGAGGCAAGGGGCTTGCCTTCAACAATGCCACTAAGCAGACAACGTTCATGAGGATGATCGAGCTGCAGCCCGGCTTCGGGTTCGGTGTCCAGAAGTTCAGGATAGTCTTCATCTTCACCACGCCCGAGGCTTACAGCCAGTTTGTGAATTCAGGTTGGCAGTTTGGCGCAAGCACGACCGCGTCCTTGAACAACGGCACCCAAGGCCTGGGAGGCGGGCTGGGCGCAGTGGTTTCGCCGGGCGTGGAAATGTATCAGATCAGCGAAACGGGGGCCATCGTCGGGATAAGCCTTACTGGTGCGAAATATTATAAGGACGATGAGTTAAACTAAGCGCGTTGGTGCAATTCAACAACGCAGTGGTTCATATCGACCACCCGTGGCGGCAATCAAACTAAACACCTGCCCACCGCCCCGTCCCACAGCAATTCCCATTATGAGCCAAAGTGCCGATAGACAACTCGTCATTCCGGCATGGATGCCGGAATCCAGTCACAAGGATGTGAATCCAAGGGTCGCCATCAAGCCTTTTTCAAACACTTACGCAACCGACATGTCACCGTCCGTGGCACTGGATTCCGGCATCCATGCCGGAATGACGGCAATGGAGCCCTAATTGAGAATTGCTGCCCGTCCCATCATTCGATTTTTACATCAATCGTGAATATTTGTAGGGGCGGGTTCCAAACCCGCCCCTACGTGAGCTTTGAAATCGAACTGGAAACCAACACAAGCACGGCACGGATAATGCTTGTCAGTTAATCACTTACCCAATACCAAGTGACTTAACCATCATGGCAAATCCATCCCACGTCCCCGAAGCACCGAAAACCGGTATTGCCGGGCTTGTCCAGAACTGGCAGTCCGATGCCATGTCTGGTTTTTTGGTCTTTCTGATTGCCCTGCCCTTGTGCCTTGGCATTGCCATGGCATCAAACTTTCCGCCCCAGGCCGGCATCATCACCGCCATCATAGGCGGGGTTTTAGTGTCGCGTATCAACGGCTCCTTCATGACCATCAACGGCCCGGCCGCCGGGTTGATCGTGGTGATTTTCGATTCCGTGCAGGAGTTGGGCAAGGGCGATGCGATGGCGGGGTACAAATACACCTTGGCGGCCATTGTCTGTGCCAGCGTGATCCAAACCCTGATGGGCTATTTCAAGGCGGGCAAGCTCAGCGCCTTCTTTCCGTCCTCGGTTGTCCACGGCATGTTGGCCGCCATCGGCATCATCATCATGTCAAAGCAGATCCACACCCTGCTGGGTGTGAAGCCCGATGCGCAAACCCTGTTCCAGACCATCGGCCAGATTCCGCGTAGTTTCTTGGAAATGAACCCGGAGGTGGCCATGATCGGTGGTGCCGGCCTGGTGATTTTGATTGCCTGGTCATTTTTAAAAAACCGCTATCTGAAAATGATACCGGGGCCTTTGGTGGTGGTGATGGTGGGCTTGGCCCTTGGGCAGTATTACGACTTGGATCACGAGCATATTTATATGTTCTTGCATGATGACCCCATCCTTCCGCACCACGAGGCAACCGCCGACTTGAGCCATGCGTTCACCATTGGCCCGAAATTCCTTGTCGCAATTCCCGAGCACTTCATGGCTGGCTTCTCCTTCCCGGATTTTTCGTTGATCGGTACGCTGGAATTCTGGGAACAGGTGGTCACCATTTGTCTGGTTGGCAGCTTGGAGAGCCTGTTAAGCGCGGCGGCGGTGGACAAGCTCGACACCTACAAGCGCTACTCCGACCTCAATCGGGACTTGACGGCGGTCGGCATCGGCAACACGCTGTGCGGGCTGGTCGGCGGCTTGCCGATGATCGCGGAAATCGTCCGTAGCTCCGCCAATGTCAACAACGGCGGGCGGACGGCCTGGGCCAATTTCTTCCATGGCACTTACATGCTTATTTTCGTAGCCTTGTTTCCCCGGTTGATACATGAAATCCCTTTGGCGTCACTGGCCGCGCTGCTCGTTTTCACTGGGTACAAGCTGGCATCCCCGCAAGAATTCCTGAAAACCCTGGCGATCGGTTACGAGCAGTTGGTGGTGTTCGTCATCACCATCATCGGTGTGTTGGCGACCGACTTGCTTATCGGCGTGGCCATTGGCATGGTCGCCGAATTTATCATCCATCTGCTGCGTAGCGTCCGCTGGCGTGAAGTGCTCAAGCTTTATTTCGAGGTCAGGGAAATTGAGCCAGGCGTTTACCGCATTCGCGTGGACGGCGCGGCCTTCTTCGCCAATTTCCTCTCCCTGAAAAGTGAGTTGTCGGCCTTGCCTGAGGGACAAACCTTGATTTTTGACCTCTCCAAGGCGGAAACCGTCGATCATACGGTGATGGAATTTATCCATGATTTCTGTGAGGACTACGAACGCCGTGGCGGGCATTACGAAATCCGCGGCCTGGATCAGCATACTGCCTCCTCCGACCATCCACTGGCTGCCCGCAAGCGCGTCGCCATGGCGGGGAAGCTTTGAAAATCCCCCTACTGGCCGCAAATACAGATTTTGCCCGTCCGAGATTATTTTGAACCTATGTACGCCTCTTACAGCCCCACCATTGGAGCTCCCTTGCCAGTAGGCAGGCCAATTTCCCCGATGGTGGATCACCCAGCCATGACGCCTTCCAAACGCAATGCGAAAAATCTGCTGGATCGTCCGGCCCGTCTGCGTGTATTGGCCCTGCTGGCACTGCTGTCTTTGATGTTGGCCATTCTCGTCGGCATGATCTGGCGTAACCATGTGCGCTTGGACAAGGTGCAAGTCTATGTCGGTTATTCACACCGGATTCAAGATGCCGGCTTGAGCCTGCAACAGGCACTGGTGGATGTGTTGTCCGGCGGTGTGCTTCAGTCGGGGCAATTGGAGCGCATCTCCACAAAAATACACAACTTGTCCAACAAGGATGCACACCTTTCCCCGAACACCCCGGAAATGCTTCGCCGCGTCAACGCCTCCCTCGCCAAAGCGGACGAGAAGTCTGCGGACAATGGCAGGGCGGAATTGTTTGAGGCATTGCGCGAGATGCATGAAATACTCGACACCGAGACCGAGCAACGGGAGAAGCTGATGGTGAAAGTCAGCCGGGAAGCTTTGGTGGAATTGGCGCTGGCAACATTAATCTTGCCGGTGATCCTGCTACTGACTTGGCTGTTCCTGCGCCGGCGCATCCTCAACCCTCTACATGATTTACGGGGATTGCTGCTTAATCTGGCCAAGGAAGACTACACGCCCATCGCCACCGTCCATCTCGACCCCCTGCTGTTGCCGGTATTTAACAGCTATAACTTCATGGTCATCCACCTGAGCGAGTTGGAGGAGGCCAAACGCATGCATGCGCAGTCCTTGGAAGCGGAGGTACGCTCGGCCACCCAGGCATTGCTGGAGCAGCAGCGAAGCCTGGCCAGTGCGGAAAAAATGGCGGCCGTGGGCGAATTGGCCGCCGGCCTTGCCCATGAATTGCGCAATCCGCTGGCTGGCATTCAAATGAGCTGTGCCAATTTGCGCAAGGAAATCGAAGACCCGGACCAATGCGGGCGACTCGACCTGGTTGGGGCGGAACTCAAGCGCATGGCGCGTTTGCTCAACGATTTACTCGACCAAGGCAAACAAACACCCCCGCCATCGACCCGCTTCAATCTCGCCTTGTTGGTCAAAGAACTGGTTGCACTGACCCGTTACCAGCTTCCCCCTTGCATTGAACTGGCCTACGACATACCCGGCGGGCTGGAATGCTGCCTGCCCGACGGGGGTTTGCGTCAAGCCCTGCTCAACCTAGTCCTCAATGCCGCGCAAGCCATGGAGAAAAAATCCGGCATCGTGCAAATCAACGCCCGCACGGAAAACGGGAATCTTAATATTGAAGTCTCGGATGACGGCCCCGGATTCAGCGAGGACATGCTCAACCACGGCATCCGTGCCTTCAGCACCAGCCGCATTCGCGGCACCGGACTAGGGTTGGCGATGGTGCAACGCTTCGCCCGCAACCTCGGAGGCAGGATCGAATTGTCCAATCTTCATCCCCAAGGCGCCCGTGTGCGCCTGACTCTCCCCTGCGGCAACATCTCATGAACACCGGCGGATTACTGGTCATCGAAGACGAACCCTTGCTGGGCGCGGAAATCAACCGCCATTACTGCAAAGGCGGTTGGGATGTCGAATGGGCAACCAGCATTGGACAGGCGCGTAAACTCCTGCTCAGGGAAAGCTTCGATCCCTTGCTGGTGTTGTCCGACATGAACCTGCCCGACGGGAACGCGCTCGATTTGATGGAAGATGTGCGCCCGAAGCAAGCCTATGCGGAATGGATATTCCTCACCGGCTATGGCAGCGTCCCGGACTCGGTGCGCGCACTGCGCCTAGGGGCCTATGACTTCTTGGAGAAACCCTGCGACTTGGAGCGGTTGGACAGGGTCGTCGCCAGCGCGGGCCGCAGCGCCAGCGCACAACGCCGTTTGATTGAACACGCCCAGCAGCGGCACAAGCGTTATTTCCCGCTAGCCTTTGTCGGACTCAGCAAGGCGGCGCAAAACGTCCGGGCGATGCTGGAACGGCTGACGCAGGTTCCGTTCAGCGCCTTGGTGATCGGCGGGGAAACCGGCACCGGCAAGGGTCTGGTGACGCGGATACTGCACTACTCGGGGCCGCGTTCGCAAAACCCGCTGATCGAACTTAACTGCGCGGCCCTGCCCCGTGAACTGCTGGAATCGGAGTTGTTCGGCCATGAAGCAGGTGCATTCACCGGTGCCACGGGGCGGCATCGCGGCCTGATCGAGCAGGCCGACGGCGGTACGCTGTTTCTGGACGAAATTGGCGAAATGCCCTTGGACTTGCAGGCCAAGCTGCTTAAAGCCATCGAAGACCGCAAGATTCGGAGGCTGGGCAGCGAGCGCGAAATAACCGTTGACGTGCAAATCGTCGCCGCCAGCAACCGCGATCTGGAAAAAATGTCCCGCGATGGGGGATTCCGCGCCGACTTATACCACCGCCTCAGCGTATTTCACCTCACCCTGCCTCCCCTTCGGGAGATCAAGGAAGACATGGAACAACTGCTTCCCCTTTTGGTGGCGGAATTCAACGCCAAATCAGGCCGGCAGGTCCGGCACATCAGCGATGAAGTCTGGGCAGCCTTGCGCGACCACGACTGGCCCGGCAATGTACGCGAATTGCGCAATGCGGTGGAGCGTTGCGTACTGTTCTCGGACGGATCCAATTTTCCGGTGCAATGGCTTCAATTGCCCGGCAAAAAAAGTGCTACCCACCCGCAATCAGCCGATGAAGGGCAGGATGTCATTTCCATCCCGCTGGACGGAAGCATGAACCTGGACGACATGGACCGCCATATCATTGAAACCACATTGGAACGCACCCGGCACAACACCGTGGCGGCCGCCCGCGCCTTGGGCACGTCACGCGAGACCCTGCGCTACCGCATCAGGAAATACGGCATCAAAACCCCGGACAGGTAATTTTAATAACAGATGTTACGCAGGGGAGCGCCAAAGCTTGCTTTGGCAGCGTATCCGGCAAGGCTTCGCCTTGATGATGTCAAAGCAAGCTTTGACGCTCCAACCATAGATCCATGCGTAACATCAGTTAATAACAGTTGGCAGAGAAATAACCCAGCGGACGCACAAAGGTGTAAGCATAGGGAACGCCGACCAAAAGCCCGCCTACCCTATCAAACGCATCATGAGGCTCGGGAATATTAGCCAATGCGGTAAACGGAGACAGCCCGATGAACAGCGCACCGCCGACCAGCATCCCCACAAAGCCCACTGGCCGCACAAAAATGACATCGGTCATCAAGTTCATCGCTTCGTTTTTCGGCTTGCAATAAGCGACGGCATCCGCCTTCGCCTGCAAGGAAGCCGATGCCAGCAAGACTAGGGGCAAAACCAAGGCTGCACGTTTCAACTTCATTTTTCCACTCTTGGGGCTAAGTTTAATGTTCCAATTGTAGCGCGTGGCACCCGGCCAAGTGTAAAAAAAATCCTGGCCCGTAGATGCATTCTCGTGAATGACCTAAAGAGTTACAATACACGGCTAAATATTCACCCATCAAACGAGGATCCCAATGCCTAGGCTAGTTGTGTTGACTTGGTTGCTTTTGCTCGTCCTGACCGGCTGCGGGCAGGATCTGCATTTCAAAATCGGCTACGATAAGATAGACGGATTGTCCGAAGGCGCGCCGGTCGTGCTTGATGACCAGGCGATAGGCAAAGTCACCAAGGTGGAACCATCCAAAACGGGCGGACATCTGGTCGAAGTTTCCATTCCCCGCGAATCCGCCGGGTCGGCCACCAGCGAAGCCAGCTTCATCCTTGCCACCGATCCCGACAATCCCCAACAAAAGCGCATCGAAGTCGTCTTGGCCAGCCCCGGCGGAAAACCCATCGCCGAAGGGGCCGAAGTGCGAGGATCGTACCCCAACCCGATCACGGGGATTTTCCCGTTTGGGGAACTGTTACGCGAAATCAGCGGCGCATTAGGCCAGTTGCGCGGGCAGGTGGAGCGTTTCCGGCAGGAATTCCAAAAACTTCCCGACTCGCCCGAAGCCAGGCAGTTGCAGGAGGAATGGCGCAAACTGACGGACGAAATTGGCAAGACCCAAGACGAAGCGGGTTATTCGATGAAAAAGGAAATTCTGCCAAAACTGGAAAAGGAAATGGAGGGCCTGCGCAAACGCATGGAGGAAATGCAAAAGGCGCAACCGAAAAAAGGCAAAGACTTGGAAACGTAGTTTCATCGTTTTCGTTGATTCATTCGCCATAAGCCACTAAAAATAGTATAGTTCCAACACGCGGAGTCCGTTTCCTGAGGTTATGGGGGCGGAATCAAACCCTTCACTCATTTTTTAGGATTTTATATCATGAGCAGCATCGTCATAGAACACAACCCTAGCGAAGAAAAGTTGAAAGAACTGGGTGTCGCCAGGTGGCCCACTTGGGAAAAAGAAATATCCAAGTTCCCGATAGATTTTGAAGGGACGGAAACCGCCTACGTCTTGGAGGGCGAAATCATCGTCACACCGAAAGGCGAGGAACCGGTGCGTATCGTACCCGGTGACTTGGTTGTTTTCCCGGATGGATTGTCAACCGATTGGGAAGTGGTCAAGCCGCTGCGCAAGCACTACAGTTACGACTAAACCATCTGACCGCCCCAAAATCGACCATTGTAGGGGCGGTTTCAAAACCCGCCCCTACGACAGGTCAAAAACCTATGACGCAATCCACAACATGGCGCGAGAACTAATCCATGGGACCATTTAACAACATAAACACCCTCATCATCGACATGGACGGCGTCTTGTGGCATGGCGACCAACCCATTCCAGGCTTGGTGGAGTTTTTCCAAACCCTGCGCGAACGTCAGATTCGTTTCATCTTGGCGACTAACAACGCCAGCCAAACGGCAGGGCAATATGTCAACAAACTCGCACGGATGGGCGTGACGGTGGACAGTGGCGAGATCCTGACCTCCGCCATGGCAACCGCCTTGTATCTCGCCCAACGGACAGACCCGGCCTCGACCCGGGTGTTTGTCATCGGCGAAAAAGGGGCCACGGAACCGCTTGTCCAGCAGGGCTTCACCCTGACCGGCCTCTATGAAGTGGATGCCCCTGGAGGGAATGGATCGAAAAAAGGGGCCGATTATGTCGTCTGCGGCATGGATCGGGAACTGACTTGGCACAAACTGGCGACGGCTGCGCTGAACATCAACGCCGGGGCAATATTCATCGGCACCAATCCCGACACCTCGTTGCCCACGGAACTCGGCTTCACCCATGGCAACGGTGCCATCCTAGCCGCGTTGCAGGCCGCCACCGGGGTCGCCCCCATCATTATCGGCAAGCCGGAGCCACTTATGTACCAGCAAGCCCTTTCGCTGCTGGGCGTAGACCCGTCAGAAACCATGGCCATCGGCGACCGCCTGGAAACCGACATCCTCGGCGCGGTCCGGGCCAACATTCGCAGCCTGATGGTGTTGACTGGCGTCTCCAGCGAGGAAGATTTGAAAACCTCCGATTATCAGCCTGATTGGGTCATGCCGGACATACGCGCAATAACAGAAGCGTTGCGGGGATTCTAGGGCGGGTTAGGTGTGCATCTAGCCCAACGTGCCGTTTGCCAAGTCCCAGCCGACGCCACCCGCAAGCCACCCATAAATAAGCGAAACGAGGTATACAGCATGAGCGCCCATCTTCACAGCTACGACGGGGATATTGTCGCTTGGGCCAACGAACAAGCCCAGTTGCTTCGTGAGGGATTATTTTCACAATTGGACATCGAACATATTGCCGACGAGATTGAAGACGTGGGAAAGAGTGAACAGCGTGAGTTGGCAAACCGTATGGTCAAACTACTATCCCACTTGCTAAAGTGGCAATTCCAACCCAATCGGAAGGGCAGTAGTTGGGAAATCACCATCCGCAACCAAAGGCGGGCCATTGCATTACACCTTAAACAAGTACCCAGCCTCAAGGCAAAATTAAATGATGCCGAATGGTGGGAAGTGGTCTGGGGCGACTCTGTCACCCAAGCATCAAAGGAAACTGGGCTAGGAATGTTTCCAGCTTCCTGCCCGTGGGCCTTCGGGCAAATCTTGGATGTCGATTTTTGGCCCTAATTCATTGTAGGATATTTTGCCACACCATTCGAGCAATACCGAAACTTTCAGTCTTTAGCCCATACTAAGCATCGTGATAATAGACCAAAATATCCTTACGCCACTGATTAGTTTTGTCGCAGGCGTATTGGCATCATCAGTTGTACTCTGGACTGCGCGAAAATCCCGCCAAAATTCCCTAGAGCAGAAACTTCTTGAAAATGAACTAAAACATGCAGAAGCTAGAGTAAAGCGACTACAAGTATTATGTACATCGGTTGAAAAACTGCGTATTGTAATTTGGCAAATAGCGGATAATCTCGTATCGGCACTATCTCTCGACTTTGGCCTTTTTTTGAGGCAGAGAGATCGTTCTCGTAGCACAATACCCGACTGTTGATGGCTTACGAGAGATGACAGACATTGCTGATGCTTCCCGATGTGGCGTTGATGGTTTTGAGTTCCTTCGCGC
>CAIODU010000026.1 GCA_903857165.1 uncultured Methylococcaceae bacterium
CGGCTGCGCCGCCGGGGGCTGCTGGCCTACGCCAACGTCATGAGTTTGGAGTTGGATGCCGACAACGCCATCGTCCTGTCACCGGAGGCGTTTGCGCAGGAGGGGGACATCCGGCGGCAGATGCTGCGGGGATTGCATTGAGGTTCTGCGTTCGCAAAGAAGAAAGAAGAAAGGGGATAGGCATTTTCTCAAATCCGCCTTGTTGGTTGTCCTGTTGTAACACTTTAGACCCGCTTGAATAGCTGTGCTAAAGTGTACCCCAACCCCATCTTTAGACATTAGCCATTAGCAATGAACGCCTCCCTGTCGTCATTTATACGAAAACCCGGACGCGCCGCTTCGCTCGCCAATGTGGTCGTGCTGGGGCAGGCCGATGCTGTGGCGAAGCGGCTTTATCTGCCGCTGTTCTTGAGCCGCATTTCCGCAGGCTTCCCTTCGCCCGCCGACGATTACATGGAAGGCACCTTGTCCTTGGACGAGCATTTCGTCACCCGCCCCGAGGCGACTTTCTTCTTGCGGGTGCAGGGCGATTCGATGATTGGGGCGGGCATCCATGACGGCGATTTGCTGATCGTCGACAAATCGCTGGAACCCCGCCACGGCAGCATCGTCATCGCCGAGGTCCACGGCGAACTGACGGTCAAAAAACTATACCGCAAAAACGGCGAAATCGCGCTGTTGGCGGAAAACCCCGCCTACCGGGCCATCCCCGTCAGCGAAGAGAGCCAATTGGCGGTGTGGGGCGTGGTGACCAGCGTCGTCCACGCGTTGCGTTGAAACGCGGGCTTGAAAATGTGGGAAGGCCGATGTTTGCCTTGGTCGATGCGAATAATTTCTATGTGTCCTGCCATCGGGCTTTCGACCCGAGCCTGAAGGGCAGGCCCGTCGTAGTTTTGGCTAACAACGACTCTTGCTGCATCGCTCGCTCCAACGAGGTGAAAGCCTTGGGCGTGAAGATGGGCACACCTTGGTTTCAACTCTACGACGTGGCTAAACAGCATGGCATTATCGCGTTGTCTAGCAATTACAGCTTATACGGCGACGTTTCCCTGCGTTTAATGAGGATATTAGCCGAATTTAGCCCGGTGCAGGAAGTCTATTCCATTGATGAATGCTTTCTCGATTTTACCGGATTTGATCATATCGACCTGACCGGCTACGGACAAGCCATCCGCCAGCGGGTGCTGCAATGGCTGGGGCTGCCAGTCTGCGTCGGCATTGGCCCAAGCAAAACCTTGGCCAAGCTGTCCAATTATGTCGCTAAAAAGCGCGAACAGTATCAAGGCGTGTTCGACTACTCGCGCCTCGGCCAACAAGAACAAGACGAATTACTTTCTGGTATCGAAGTCGGCGAAGTGTGGGGCATCGGCCACCGCCTGTCCGAACTGCTGGCGCGGCTGGGCATCAAGACGGTGAAAGACTTGCGGGACGCGGACACCAAAACCGTGCGAAGGCAATTCAGCGTCGCGGTGGAACGCACCGTGCTGGAACTGCGGGGTGTTTCCTGCCTGGATTTGGAAGAGGTCGCACAAGCGAAACAAGAAATCGTCTCGTCACGCTCGTTCGGCAAACTGGTCGTCAAACTGGACGACCTGCAACAAGCCGTGGCAAGCTACACCGCTCGTGCCGCCGAAAAGCTGCGGCGGCAGCACAGCGTAACGGGCGCATTGCAAGTGTTCCTGCAAACCAACCCGCACAAAACCGGCGAACCGCAATACCATCCAAACATCGTGATACCCCTGATCGAACCCACCGCCGACACCGGCTTGCTGGTCAATCACGCGATACGAGGACTCAAGCGCATTTACAAACCCGGCTACCGCTACCAAAAAGCCGGGGTGATGCTGATGGAATTGAGCGATGAAAAAACCAGCCAGCCCGATTTGTTTATCCACGTTTCCACACAGGATCGCCAGAAATCGCAGCGGCGGATGGAAACCCTAGACCACATCAACCGGAAAATGGGGCGGGGAACCCTGCGGCTGGCGGCGGAGGGGTTCCAGCACACTTGGAAGGTCCGCACCGACTACCCGTCGCCCCGCTATACCACGCGCTGGGCGGAATTGCCCATAGCTTATGCGAAATGAACAGTCCAAACGTCAATGCGAACAAATGAACCGCAGAGGATGAACACCCATGCGCGATAGCAGAAAACCCCACCCGCGCAGCGCGGACACGGTCGTCGTGCTCGACTTCGAAACCACCGGGCTGTCTCCCGCACAGGGCGAACGGGCCATCGAAATCGGCGCGGTGTTGCTGGAAGGCTCGCGCATCGCCGACCGCTTCCAAAGCCTGATGAACCCCGGCATGCGCATCAATTCCTTCATCGAGGGGTACACCGGCATCTCCAACGCGATGCTGCGCAAAGCGCCCCCTTGCGCGGAAGTCATGGCCGGATTCGCCCGTTTCATCGAAGGGCATAACCTAGTGGCCCACAATGCCTCTTTCGACCAAAAATTCCTGGATGCCGAACTTGGGCGCATCGGCTGCCAACGGCAGGGCGTGTTCGCCTGCTCGATGCTGGTCTCTCGGCGGATTTACCCGAACGCCCCCAACCACAAACTGGGCACGCTGGTGAACTACAAGAAACTCAAGTCGGATGGCATCTTCCACCGGGCCTTGGCGGATGCCGAGATGGCCGCGCATTTATGGGTCGCCCTGCTGGAGGATATCCAACGCCGCCACCCAATCGCCGATGTCCCGTTTGCCCTCATGCAAAAACTGGCCCGCACGCCGAAGGCATCCGTCGATTCGTTGCTTCGGCGTTACCACCAGTCAAGCGGGCATGGGCCGTGAAACACGGCATCCATATTTGACGGGTGGCTGTCGGCCAATTTCTGCCATTCGCTAATGGTCAACATCAGCGAAATGAACGTCAGCAATACCTCAGACTGCTGCCGTTCCCTTAAATCATGACGATCCACCGCAACTTCGGCCATCGCCGATATTCGATCCCTGCCCTTGATTTTTCCTAATTCAGTATCCTCTTTTGTTTGCAGTCTTAAGTCTGCCACAAAAATGCTAATAGAGATATTTATGCGACTTACGGGTTTCCTGTGGTGTATTGCAATCAGAAACAAAAAATAGAACTTCCAAGAACTTTACTAAGGTACTTATCTATATCTTCCTGCAAAAATGACCTCAAGCTCGCTGGGAACTACCGCTATTCCTGGTTCGGGTTTACCTAACGTGGAAGAAAATTAGTTTTATTTCATCCACTGTGGCTTCTCTTTATCCCTAATTTTTTTATTTGAGGTGTAGACATGTGCTTGCCATCAATTCCGCAAAATATCGCCCGTTACTGCCATAACCAAGAGTCAATGTGTGGGTTGTGCGATTTCTCAAAAAAAATCCTGGCCATACATACAAAAAACTTCTTAAAAGTGGCAGTGCAAGTGACTTTTAACAGGTTTAACGGTGCTGTCCCTGAGACTAGGTTAGCTCAGCAGAATGGGTTTGTCAGCGTTCTCCTTGCATGGCCGGAGAACTGGCCTCCACAGCTTGACAATAGCAATAGGCCTTATATGTATTCTTTTGATTGCGATTTCGATTTGGCAGTCTGCTGTGAGAACAATTTAATTGCTTGCTTGGAAGCTGCTAATCAGATTCCCGCCGCATTAGGCGATATTGCCTTTCTTACGCTTGGCGAGGCCCATGCCGCTGATATTGCAAAGGAACTGGCGGCAGCGCTTAAGGTTCCTTTGTATGGACTTCCTGCTAACCAGTCTGTAAATACCTGGCGGCATTAGCAAGCCCAAAATACAGATGTATTGTAACCGTTCACTCCCCCTGGGAGCGCGGTAAACGTTCACCCCCCCTACACCGGCAACGGTAACGGCAAGAGGGGCAATCCTTGGCGCCGCCGGGTAATGGCAGTTTGCAGGTATTCCCAAGGGGAATGGCCGCGCCTACGGCAGGTATCAATGACACTGGCCAACAAGGCGAATTGATGCGACCCCTTGGGTGTGCGGGTGCCATGGCTGATTTGCCGCAGAATCACCCAATGCCGCAAGGCGCGTTCGGCTTCGTTGTTGGTCAACGGCCAAAACGGATTCGAGAGGACAGCAAAGATCGCCTCCCAGTCGTTCAGGAATTCGACCGCGAGTTCATGCGTCTTGGCATGGGGATGTCCTTTCATCGCCTCGCAACGGCTTCGAAACGCCTTCAGGCGTTCCTCCCATTCGGGGCGCAGTGACACGCCGGGAGGGCCTTCGCGGGCCTTTTGGAC
>CAIODU010000027.1 GCA_903857165.1 uncultured Methylococcaceae bacterium
AACGGCCTTGAACTGTCCCGCCTTAAGTTGGTAGCCGTCATTCTGAACCAAACAACTCGGCATGGGCTTCTTTTGCGCGCACCAAAGCAGGAGGGGGTAGTGGCGGATTAAGCAAAAGATCAACAAAGCGGCGTTGATCTTCAGCAGAAAGTCGGATGATCTGGGTTTCTTCTATCGCCCGATGCGCTGCCTCTTGAGCGGCGGAAACCACAAAATCACTGACGCTGCGACCTTGCATTTCGGCTGCTTGTTTCACAAGGGTAAGTACATCAGGAGTAATACGCGCCTCAATGCGAGTCGTTTTGGTTGGTTCATGGGGCCATCATAGCGACCTCTCTTCTTATTAAGAATGTACGGTATATACAGTACATTGTCAGTACAAAAAAGTGTCACGTCTAAAAAACGAAGGTTTTTTTTGGCAACAAACCTTTCGTGGACTGTCTATTTGACTACGGACCAGATTCTTGATGGGACGTTCTTTCTCAGGGATCACTTTAATTCTCGTTGGAACAAGTTAAGCAGTATCTTGCCGCTATTTTCCAAATCAATCAGCGGAGCACCTTCACCTATGCCATGGAAATTGATTGGGGGAGCCAAACTGTCTGTGAACAGCGCCCCGGCGGCGACTAGTTCCAAGTTACCTTTGGCATCCGTTCCTCCGCCGATGGCTTTTAACGGGCATTCCTTGCCCATTACTGCCTGATAGGCTTTCTTCACTTGGCCCAGATTGGCGTTATCGGGTAGGCGTATGTCAGGGGCGGCGAGGTTTCTCGTTTTAAATGTCACAAGCTTCCTTTTATTATTATATTGTTGAAGCAATTTATCAAAGACATTATTAAATAGACTCTTACCTGTAAGAAGCCCTTCAGCCTTACCGTCCCAACCTGCATCTTGATGGCCTATTGCATAGCGTATATCGACCTTAAGCTCTATGCCTTTCCCATCATCAACAGGTTCAAGCTTGGTTAGGGCATAAGTCGTTCCATTGCCATGCTCAAATACTGGGTCATAACGACTTAATAGTTCTTGATGGGTTTCGCCGAATACGTGTGTACCGAACGCCCAACGTATGAAACGAGTCATTTCTCCATTGTTGTTATTGGCAAGTGTGCCGTCATCGACCAAGAAAGCGAGGAAATTGGTCAGGGAAACCACTGGGTTGGCACCGGATGCGCGGTTCTCTTGGGGGGCCGAGCCATGTTGTGCGCCTTTTACAAAAGCCGTGATAAAAACCTCTTTCTTATCCTTGGATAGTCCCACCTTAATTTCGGCCCTATTATATTTGGGGTCGTCAAATGGATATTTTTTATATTTGTCCATTACTTGTGTGGCAAACGTTTCAAGATTTTTAGCCGGTCCTGTAATATAGGCCACCGCAGTGCTAGGAATCATGTTCACCGGTCCTGGCGAAGTGACCAGCTTGGCAATTGACAAGGCAGTTGAAGGTGCGGCAGCTACATCAGACGAATTCACGGTGAATACCGGCCTTTCCATGCCCTTTTCAGCGCGTACACACCAGGCCGCATCGAATACAATGCCTAATTTTGGTTTCTCGTGCGGAAATTGATGGAAGTAATGAGGGGTGGACATGTCGGTCTCTTCAGAGGTGTCGAAAAGTACTTCCAGCGTGACACCATCAAGTGCATGAGGATTATTGCTTGCACTATCAAGTGCGCGGGTCAATACTTCAAAGGCCACAATGGCAGGGCCTTTGTCGTCAATGGAACCCCGACCGATTAAGAAAGGGGTCTTCTTACCGTTGTAGGTACGGTCTTCCACCCGTGGATCAAATGGTTTCCAATCATAGTTGCCATATGCCACCGTATCCAAATGGGTAAGTAGGGATACCTTGCGCGGACCATTTCCAGCTCGATAGCCAAAGACCCAATATTGCTTATCGGTGGGGTCGTTATCCGTTCCCTTCCATTCAAACTTTATTATCTTGTGTGCATCATGCGATTGATTAAAATCGTGCATTCTTTGGTCGAAATAAGTCTGTATCATACCCAGATTTTTTAAAACTTTTATTTCATTATTGCCCCTGTCATCGCGCCATGTTTCTATTCTTATTAGTTTCTCAATATCCTCAATTTTGAAAGACTGCCATTCGCCTACTTTGGTGGCAGCCTGAGCAACGGATTTGGCATCGCCGGCTACTCCGATGGAGCTTACGGTAGTCAATAACACCACGGCTGCCCCAAGGGACAATACTGTTGAATTAAGCACACTCACGTACCAAATCGTAGGGCGGCAACCCTTTGCCGCCGAGACAAACCGTGTACCCAGTCGGCATAGGGATGCCGACCTACCCCTTAATTCAACAGTATTGACCCCAAGGAAGGTCAGCAGTAAGCTTTTTAACTTGATTAATTTCATTAATTGCATGGTCTTATTCTATTGGTTTGAGTTTTTTAACATTTCTGCTTCTCCCCTGGCACTGTGACGGCGAGGTAATGTGTCACGACCGGTTGGGAGACACCGGTCAGGCATTGGAGAATCTTATCCTGCAACAGACGGTCGGCATGGGTGACGCGCTCATGATGCCGAAGGTGTTCCAGCCAAGACTCGGCGAGGAAGGTTTCAATATAGCGGTCGCTGGCCGCTGCATCCTGGAAAAGTTGCCAATAAAATGCGCCATCCCGCCGACGGGCAACGCGTTGCTGTTCCATCAGGCGTAGGAACTCGGATAAATGGACGGGGTCCACGGGGTAGGCCAGGGTGACCAATACCGGCCCTCGGTCAAATGCCGGTTCTTTGTCCACAACAGGCGCAGGCCAATGCATGGAAGGCGCGAGATCGACCCCTTCCATCTGGATCAACTTGATCCTCCAGGTGGCGAGTACGCTGAGTGCCAGTCCGGCTGCCGCGATTTGCAAGGCCTCCGGTACTGAGAAACGCGTTGCAACCTGCCCCCATGCCAAGGCACCGCCGGCCATCCCACCCATCACGACGACCATCACCATCGACAATCCGCGTGCGCGCACCCAGGCAGGCAATGCCATTTGCGCCACGCCTTGAATGCTGGCCATCACCCCCAGCCAGGCCATCCCTGCAATCAAGGCCGTGACCAGCAACCATGGCAGAGTCGGCACCACGGCCATCAATGCGAGGGTCGCCGCATACAAGGTCGCTGCCGTTTTTTTCAGCACGTCGGTGCTTATCCTTCGGCGCAACACAGGGAGGATGAAAACACTGACCACTGCACCCAAGCCTATGGCACCCAACACCATCCCATAATCACCCGGTCCGCCGTGAAACTGATGTTTCACCAATAGGGGCAGCAAGGCCCAGTTCGCGCTGGCGAAGAAGAAGAAAGTGCCCGCCCGGATCATGACCGCCTTGACCGGACGGGAATGGCGCACATAACGCACGCCATTGCGCAAGGCACCCAGCAGCCGCTCGGCCGGCAGTTCACTGGTCTTGCCGGGGTTCTTCCAGTGGAAGAGAACCCCGATGACACCGACGAAAGATGCTGCGTTGAGAAAGAACACCGCGCCCGGTGAAGTGAGTGCCATGACATAGCCAGCCAGAGCCGGGCCTATGGCCCTCGACACATTCATGGCCAGTCCATTCAAGGTGATGGCGGCTTGCAAATCTTTGCTCCCGACCAGTTCAGGGATCATCGCCGACCAAGCGGGCAGCGTGAAAGCCGAGCCTAATCCCAGCGCGAGGGTCAGGCCCAGCAAAAGCGGGGCGGTCGTCATGCCCGACACGGTCAGCGCGCCAAGAACAGCCGCAGCTAGAAGCATCCAGCCTTGTGTAAACATCAGCAGATGCCGGCGGTCCACAATGTCGGCGATGGCCCCGGCCGGCAATGCCAGCAGCATGATGGGAAACGACGTGGCCGCCTGTACCAGTGCCACCATGAGAGGGGATGCTGTCAGGCTGGTCATCAACCACCCCGCGCCCACGTCCTGCATCCAGGTTCCGATGTTCGAGACCATTGCCGCGATCCAAAGAGCCCGGAAAATGGGATTGCCTAGGGGGGCCCAGGCGCTTCGTTCGTCCTGCTTCTTGGCCGCAGGCATGCTTGTCCGAATCATAGGTTCAAGTTCCAGCGGGATTCTGATTTGGAACGGTTTGCATGGGGGGTGACTTCTCTTGTTAATTGGTAAATGATGTTACGCACCGTGCCGTTGAATTTCAGTGTGGTAGCCCGGATGGAGCCGCTTGCGGCGCAATCCGGGAGAATCTGGCAACAACCCGGATTTTCGCTCGCCAAGCGGCTCCATCCGGGCTACGGCTTACACAACTGCGTAACATCAGTGAGTAAGAGGTACTTTATCACGACCGTTGTCACTTGCGAATGGCATCAACTGGCGTTGGTGTTCAGTCATGACAAGGCCATCGACTTATCCACAGATTTTGTGGAAAACTATGTGATTAGATTGTCAAACCTCAGTGAAATTGCGGCTTGCGCCCAGTGTACAAAAAATGACCATTCCGTTCGCCATGGGGGTAATGAAATAGGTAGCCTAGAGTGCTTAAAACGCCTAAAATCTGAGTTTTAATACCGCCTAGAGTCCTCCCCCATGCATGTCACCCTAGTCCATGTCAAAGTAAAGCCCGATTGGGTCCAAGCCTTTATCAATGCGACACACGCCAACCATGAGGCATCAGTGCGCGAGCCGGGTAATCGGCGTTTTGATGTCCTGCAAAATCCAGATGAACCGACGCAGTTCGTTCTCTACGAAGCCTACGCGACGGTGGAGGATGCGGCCCAACACAAACAGACCGTCCATTATGCGCTATGGCGCGATGCCGTAGCCGACATGATGGACATGCCTCGGAAGGGTGTCCCGATGAAAGGACTATTCCCATCGGGTTGAATCTTAGGTGATTGCCAATAATGAAACCACCAAAACTGAAATGTATTATCCACAAAATCACGAACAATCACCTCGCCAAGCTGGTGCTTGGCGCTCCCAGAAGGAACGCCAAGCTCCAGCTTGGCCTTTGGATGGGATGTTCTTTATTGGATATCACCTTAAGGCCCTTATTAATCTTTGCCAAAATGAGAATTGCTGCCGTTTAACGGTTTTAGTCACATCCTCGACCGAATAGGAATATACTGTGCCAATGATTCGCATGGAACCTGGCTATTTCAAAACACTGTGAGAGTTTTTAACCGTTTGTGCAAAACTACCCATGTCTAACAAAAGCATCGGCCTGGACGATAGGCTTTATGAATATCTAACGTCGGTTTCTCTGCGCGAACCCGAAATCCTGGCCCAATTGCGCGAGGAGACTGCCGCCCTGCCTAATGCCGGGATGCAGATCGCGCCGGACCAAGGCCAGTTCATGGCTTTGCTGGTGAAACTCATTGGTGCTGCGAAGGTGCTGGAAGTCGGCGTGTTTACCGGCTATAGCTCGTTGTCGGTCGCCTTGGCACTGCCAGGACAGGGTCGCATCACCGCCTTCGACATCAGCCCGGAATGGACGGCAGTGGCCAGGCGTTATTGGGAAGATGCAGGTGTCGCGGGCAAGATCGACCTGCATTTAGGGGAGGCCATTGACGGCTTGGACGCGCTGCTGGCTGAGGGCCAAACGGAGGGGACGTATGATTTCACCTTCATTGACGCGGACAAGGTGAATTACGACGGTTACTACGAGCGGGCCTTGCGCCTGCTCAAGCCCGGCGGGTTGCTGCTTATCGACAATGTGCTTTGGGGTGGGCGCGTCGCGGACAAAAATGTTGACGATTCCGACACCGCCGCGATCCGCGCCTTGAACCTGAAAATACACGCCGATCCCCGTGTGGACATAAGCTTGCTGCCGGTCGCTGATGGCTTGACACTGGCTTTGAAATGCCCTGCTGTTTCCTGAAAAAACAATCTTCAACGGCGAAAATAGGAGAGGAAAATGACAATGAACGTACATGGCTATGCCACTCATTCCGCGCAAGACGACTTGGTTCCATTCAGGTTCGAGCGTCGTGATCCAAGGCCCAATGACGTAGTGATCGACATTCTTTTCTGCGGTGTATGTCACTCGGACTTGCATCAGGCACACAATGATTGGGGCGGCAGCATCTATCCGATGGTGCCGGGTCATGAAATTATTGGCCGTGTGGCAGGCGTGGGATCACAGGTCACCCGGTTCAAGGTGGGCGATCCTGTCGGCATTGGCTGTATGGTTGATTCCTGTCAGCATTGCACCCCTTGCAAGAGGGGATTGGAGCAGTATTGCGAAGAAGTCGCAACCTTTACCTACAATTCCATTGACCGCCACGACAACACGCCGACCTATGGCGGTTATTCGGACAAGATCGTGGCATCCGATAAATTCGTTGTAAAAATCCCTGAAGGGTTGGATATGAAAGGTGCCGCGCCACTTCTGTGCGCCGGGATCACGACTTACTCCCCTCTACGTCATTGGCAAGTGAGCAAAGGCAGCAATGTAGCCGTGATCGGCCTTGGCGGACTCGGTCATATGGCGTTGAAACTCGCCAAAGCAATGGGGGCGTATGTCACGCTGTTTACCCGTTCGCCGGGCAAGGAGGAGGATGCGAGGCGCTTGGGGGCCGATAAAGTGGTGCTCTCGACTGACCAATCGCAAATGGCATCCGTAAATGGCCAGTTTGACCTGATTATCGACACCGTTCCAAACGTGCACGATCTAAACCCCTATCTGCCATCGCTAGCGCTCAACGGCACTCTTGTGTTGGTTGGTTATCTTGGCGGACTGGAGCCGATGCTGAATACCGTGCCATTGATCCTAGGGCGAAAATCGGTTGCGGGTTCCGTCATTGGCGGCATCGCCGAGACGCAGGAGATGCTCGATTTCTGCGGCAAGCACAACATCACCTCGGATATCGAAGAGATTAAAATTCAGGACATCAATGCAGCCTATCAGCGCATGCTCAAAAGCGATGTGAAATATCGCTTTGTGATCGATATGGCTTCGTTGAAGGAGTGATTGCGGCAACAGAATCAGGCCAACTCCATTAACCAAGCTTATCGACCGCTTCGTCAACGGCCCCCAGGCCGGGCGCGAATGCCCCGGCAGCGAGGCTCTGCGGCAGGCGTTCCGCATCGAGGCGGTGCGCACCCAGTGCCGCAGCGACGGCACACTGAGCTTGGAGGGGACACGCTTCGAAATCCCCTCCCGCTACCGCACACTGGAACGGCCCACGGTGCGCTATGCCCGCTGGGACTTGGGGCGGGTCGACTTGGTCGACGCCCATACCGGCGCCATCCTCTGCCCGCTGTACCCCCTCGACAAAACGGCCAACGCGGACGGCCAGCGCCGCCGCCTCGCCGTCCCCGATGCCTCCATGGCCCCGCCCGCCGCCGGCATGGCACCGCTGCTGCGCCAGTTGATCGACGCGCAGGAGGCCACCGGCCTGCCGCCCGCCTACCTTCCCAAGGAATCCGAATGAACCGCACCCTATTGGCCTTGTACGGCCTGAAGTGGAACCCCTTCTCGCCAGACCTCCCCGTCGAGGCACTGTTCATCACGCCCAGGCTGGAGGACTTCTGCTGGCGCGTCGAGCACGCCCTGGTGCGCGAGGGCGGCTTCGCCCTGGTCCACGGCGAACCCGGCACCGGCAAAAGCGTCGCCCTGCGCGTGCTCGCCGACCGCCTGGCCCGCCGCGACGACCTGGCCGTCGGCGTGATCAGCCACCCGCAGAGCAG
>CAIODU010000028.1 GCA_903857165.1 uncultured Methylococcaceae bacterium
CACGGCGCCTCCCGGCTCGGCGGCAGCGAACTGTTCCGGCTGGTTTGGTTCAAGCGCTCACGCGCTTCCTTCAAGTCCAGCAGCAGCTTGGATGACAACGAGCGCAACGCCTCGTCTCCCAACCGTTTCAGGTAGGCTTCATCGATCTGTCGCAGGCTGTGGTCGCTCAGTTGCATGGGGGACGAAAATGTTCAGAATGTTGGGATCATTGTGAACCAATTAATCGAAATTTGCGATAGGGGGGTGATTGTTTACAACGCGACAAGCCAAGATTATTGAGGCGAAACCGTATGGCATCGTCAGAAACCGCGAAAAATTGAGCAATCGACAAAGGCGAATAACCCTGCCTGTGAAGTTCTCGCGCTTTGTCTTTAGGCATCAATAGCTCAGCCGCGAATTGATTGGCGTAAATTTCATCGGGGTTCGTCCCTGCGCCAGATTCAACGCCTCTGAGGTCGATATATTCATAATGCTCGGCCCTGCTGCCCATTACTCGCGAAGCATAATGCCCAAGCTCATGCGCACAAGAAAATCGCTTGCGGTTGCGGCTATCAGTGCGGTTAAGCAGGATAACCGGGTCTTCTCCGATTTGCTTGAGCAACGCGCCAGAAACATTGTCCGGCAAGTCGGCATCCAACACGCGCAAGCCCATTTGATGGGCAATCCAAGCCGGGTCTACCGGAAACCCTCTTGTTCCCCAGATGTCTGCGCGTACTGATTTTGCGGTGTTGGTTGCATTCATGGGGGAAAGTATAACCCATTGGATACAAGCCGCGTAGACCGCCCAAGCTTTAAAGCTCAAAGCTCCATATTGAATGCAAGATGGGCGACCTAACGCGGGTGCTGAAGGAGGACACGGCGCTTGCCGGAACACTGAAAGACGTTGCTGCGGCGCTGGAACAAGGGCTGCTGTACCTGCACGACAGCCAAGTGCTGATTGTTGACAAGGGCAAGACGGTCTTCCGTTCGGCGATGACGATCCGCCTGATCCCGGAGGAGGCAAAACGACGCTTCGTGCAAAGCGACTTCGAACCCCTATACGAATTGGACAAGAAATACGCCCAATTGGGACTGGCCGACGTTGACCTTGGCTTTGCCGGGAGGAAATCGGCAAACGACCCCGTTCACCGGGCAATCAAGGCATTGCAGGTCGGCGACCCGCTGTTTGTGGTCGATGCCGGGGGCAGGCTGGAAATGCGCAACGGACAGGGAATCACAGCTGGGCGGTTGGCGCAGAAATTCAGGCTTCCAATTGGAACCATAGAGTCGGTCACTGTCAGCGCGATTGCGCATCGCAGCAAACGGCAAGTGCAAGATGCCGGATGGGCAAAGACATGCAAGATCGACGGGTGGGAAGTGGTATTGTGTTCGATCTGCCTGGCCGGACGAGGAAAGACAGGCAGTGTGACCACGGGTGTTTCATTGGCTGGAAAAGGTTAAATCGGAGTATGCTTATAGTCCATTTCGATTGCCAACCGCTGGAAAGGGTTGGATATAAGGGTATTATTTGTCGAGGCCGGACTGCATGAGATTAGAGTGGAACCCTCGGTTTCGGTCATGACCGAGTTTGAAACCGCCGACAGTGTATACAATATTAGCCAGACGGTGGATCGGGCGGTCGCGATGGGGCTGCTAGCGCCTTCCGCCGCCGAGTCTTGGCTGGCGGATGTGAAGGAACTGAGCCGTCATGGGCTTTTCCTCTGCACACTCACTACTTTTACGGTGACGGGCAGGAAGCCGCCAAATCCCGGAAACTGACGAATTGGGCGGCAATATTGCAACAATAGGGGGGATGATCCTGATGACAGCCACTTTCAACCATGAAAAAGCTAAGTCCTTTGTCCGGGACACACTGGGATGCCAGTGTCCAGACAGCGCATTCGACCGGATAGACTATCAAGAAAATGCAGACATTCTGGGCAAGGATGCCATTGCCAAGCGGCTGCTCGTCGGCAACAGACTGCTGATCTATGTCTTGGAGATTGATGACGCTGAAAGCCTTCCAATCCTTCTGCCCAGTCTTGTCAGAAATGCCAAGTCCGAACGCGACAGCCAAGGCTACAACCGGTTGCGGGTGGTCATTGCCGCCGAAAATGCCGACATGATCCGGCATGCGGCGGAGAGTGTGTTCGCCGAAATCGAAGACACCGACCCTAAAGTGCATTTGCATGTGCTTGGCAAGGGCGGGATGGGCGCATTCCATTAACTACAATGACAGCCAAATTATGCCTTGTACGATTGCATTTGATGACTGGCTTCTTTACCCAAATTATGGGGAAACCCCGCAGTGGCATGTTGAAATGACGGACAACAAAAGCGAACAAACTGATTTTCCAAAGGAAGAAACCCTTGATCCAAAAAACTGGGAGTCCATGCGCACATTGGGCCATCGAGTCTTGGATGACGCACTGGACTATTTGGAAACACTGAGGGATCGCCCAGTCTGGCAGCATGCGCCGCCGCAGGTAAAAGCGCACTTTCAGGGACCGCCCCCGCTAGAGTCCGAACCAGCAGAGGAAGTGTATCAAGAGTATCGCAAGTACATACTCCCGCACCAAATGGGCAATTGCCACCCGCGATTCTGGGGCTGGATCGCCGGGACGGGAACCGTGATGGGCATGTTTGCGGAAATGCTGGCATCGGCGACGGATGCCGTGAGCGGTTCATTTTCCTACCTCAGCAACAATTACGTCGAAATGCAGGTTCTTGACTGGTGCAAGTCGCTATTGGGCTTTCCGGCCGAAGCCAGCGGCCTGCTGACCAGCGGCTGCTCGGCATCAAACCTGATCGGTCTGGCAGTTGCCCGAAATTCCAAGGCCGGGTTCGACCTGCGAAGCAAGGGAATGCAGGGCGCAACACAACCCATGACCATTTACTGCTCGGAAGAGGCGCACTCTTCGATTCAAAAAGCAGTGGAACTGTTGGGTTTTGGTAGCGATGCGCTACGGCGTGTTCCAGTGAACAGTGCGATGCAGATTGACCTTGCGGCTTTGCAATTGGCCATACAGGCTGACCGTGAAAATGGATTTCACCCAATTTGTGTGATTGGCATTGCCGGTACAACCAGCACCGGGGCAATCGACGACCTACGGAGCCTTGCCGACATTTGCAATGAAGAGGGGCTGTGGTTCCATGTGGACGGGGCATTTGGCGCGTGGGCAGCCATCGCCCCCAAGTCCAGGCACCTTGTCGCCGGATTGGAAAGGGCAGACTCCTTGGCATTTGATCTTCATAAGTGGATGTACTTGGCTTACCCGATAGGCTGTGTCCTCGTCAGGGACAGCGACGCTCACCGCCGCGCCTTCTCGTTGACGCCAACCTACCTTGCGCACGGGGAAGGTGATCGCGGCCTGACCGGCATCGACGTGCCCTGGCTTTCCGACAATGGCTTTGAACTTTCGCGCGGTTTCCAAGCACTCAAGGCGTGGATGACCATGAAAGAGCATGGTAGTGCAAAGTATGGGAGGCTCATTCAACAAAACATCGACCAAGCCCATTATCTGGAACGGTTGATCGAGGCTGCCCCCGAACTTGAGTTGGCCTTGCCGGTTTCACTGAATGTGGTCTGCTTTCGTTACATAAAATCCGGCCTTGATGCCACAAGGCTCGACAAGCTGAACAAGCAGATTGAGATAGAGCTTCAGGAAAGCGGAATAGCCGTCCTTTCAATCGTCAGCATCAAGGGCAGAAAGTATCTGCATGTCGCGATTACCAATCATCGCAGTCGGCGGGATGATTTTGACCTTTTAGTTCGAGAGGTAATCCGAATTGGAAACGAAAGCGAAGAAATGTCACGATTGATCGCGTGTTCGTTTGAATAGGACAATTAATGCTGTAAAATATGGACTTTCAATGCCAGTCAGACTTAGACTGGGGGTATCATTCCTTGTCTAACTGGTTGATGCATCGACTAAATTCACCTACGACAAATTAGGTGACCATTATTGCTGACAAACACATTTTAACCAACCACAGAGGAACAGCCGACATGATCCATCATGAATTGTTACGCGACAAGGGAATTCTGATTGTCACCCCGGAAGGCCCGCTTCAACAGGCGGATTTTGAAAACTTATCAAAAGTGATCGACCCTTTCATCGAATCCGAGGGTGAATTGCATGGGTTTATGATACAGGCCGAATCCTTCCCCGGCTGGTCGGACTTTGAAGCCTTGGTGTCACATTTGAAATTCGTCAAAAATCACCACCAGCACGTTGCCAAAGTGGCAGCCTTAACCGACCGTGGCTTTCTGGCGATTCTGCCGAGCATCGTCAGCCATTTTGTCCATGCCCAAGTCCGCCATTTCGATTTTGAAGACAAACAAGCCGCTATGGCTTGGCTGGAAAGCAAAGAATGACCGAGTGATGTTAGGTAGGGGCCGTTGCTTAGGTTTCGACCTCCTCGGCCCGCGCCCCTCCCACAAGCGGTGGAAAAGCCGGTTTATTGACCGTCGTCCCGGCACGGATGCCGAAATTACGGGTTTTCAAGGCGTTCGCATCGTTGATTAGGTTTTCCCGGCAAACTCTGTGCAATATCAGTCATTCCCGGGAATCATTTAAAATGGGAACCAAGGTCAAGGGCATCCGAATAGTCGGTGGCGACCACGAGGTGGACTGCAAGATGGAGGCTGGCAGTTTCATGCTGAAGGCCATTTACTTGAAAAAAGTCTGACCCTTTAATCATTCTCCTATGGGCATCGTTCCATGAGCGCAACCGCAATGCAATCCGATTTCGTCATGCTTTTGCAGTCCCAACTGGCTGCATTGCAGGCAGGCAACCGGTAAGCACTCGACTTGCCACTGCTCGCCAGTGAATTCGAATCTATTGTGGGTGGCTACCTCAATGAAGTGCATAAACGCGCAGAAATAATCATCGGGATATTGATGCGGACCCACTGGGTTTACGGCGACTGGACTGAATTGAAGTTGCAGCGCGACCTGTTGATGGGGGCATTGGATGACAGTCCTTGTTTACTGAGTTCGGCAGACCGTCAAGTTACTACCGCGGATGGACATGCTTCATGCACTGCATCCGTATAAGGAGTATGAACCATCCACCAATGCACATCACGGCTTATATACATCTCTATATTGCGTTCCTTGATCGTTGGAATAGTCGGCCGTTCCGCTGCAAGTGATGGCTTATCATCTTAAATTCGGCAGTAAATTGTCTTTACATAAGGGTCCACTACAGAAAACAGGCCGATTGTCTCCATGGCGGCTTGTAAGAGTGTGCCAATTACGGCACAATTCTCCGCAATGATTGATCGAACCAAAAAACTGCCCGCACGCTTTTATGTGACCCCTGCTGGCCGCAATCCTGTCCGCGAATGGATTCTGGATCCCCGAAGCCGACCGACACACGGTCGGCAAGGACATTCAGAAAGTCGAATTTGGCTGGCCTATCGGCAGGCCGCATTGTGCGCCGCTGAGCCACGGCTTGTGGGAAGTGCGCAGCGACCTTGGAAGCAACCAGATTGCCCGCGTGATTTTCTGCATGGGTGACGGTTACATGATCTTGCTGCACGGCTTCATCAAAAAGACGCAGAAAACGCCCCAGGCGGATATTGAATTAGCCCTGAAACGCAAACGAGAGGTGACGTGATGGCACAACACGAAAAAGGCAGTGTGAGCGAAGAGACGTTTGACGACTTCCTCGCCGAACAAGGCTTGCTGCAAGCCTGTGAAAACCACGCAATCAAAGAAATCATCGCCGACCAGATCGCTGCCGCAATGAAAGAAAGTGGGCTGACCAAGGCCGCGATGGCAGAACGAATGCACACCAGCCGCCGCCAGCTTGACCGGCTGTTCGACCCCTCCGTCCAATCTGTGACGCTGGACACCCTGCGCCGAGCCGCCAGTGCGGTGGGCCGCACCTTGCGCGTCGAGCTTGTTTGAGCCTTCTGGCCCTAAGTCATTTACCTTGCGTCGGCAAAGGCCGGCGGCGCACACCGTTATCGTCATAAACAATAAACCCTCCCTCGATTTCCAAATCCGATTCCCAAAGTTCAGCCACCAGTTGCCCCGGTTCATCTGGCAAATAAGATTTCAGCCGAAACAGAAAAACTGCCGGGGGAGCAGGCAAACCATGCCGGTAGATGAGTTCGCCATAATCCCGGTCAAATGTCACAATCCAACGGTTTTCTGCGACCGCTCTAGCCAGCACTTCGTGGTCGGCAATACCTCCGGTGCTTTCAGCGATGGAAAACACATCAAAGCCAGCTTGCCTAAGTACGGCAACGGAAGGTGCTGGAAAGTTTTCATTGGCAAGCAATTTCGGCTTCATGCCGCCGCTTTCCTAGCCGCGACAAAATCTTCTTCTTTCATGATTTCGGCGGTGAATGCGAAAACGGCCTGTAAAGCCTCCGGCGTGAGTCGCGGATACGCTGCAAACAACTCTTGCGCCGTCCAGCCATCGGCCAAGCGATCTAGGATCAGTTCGACGGATAAGCGCGTCCCCTTGATAACCGGCTTTCCAAGCAATATTTCCGGGTCAGCGACGATATAGTTTTTCCAGTTCATGGTATTTATCGCCTTTTAGACTAGCGTGGTAAGCCAATTGGGTGTCTTTTTTTCTTTGTCTTCTAGGAATTGAATGAATTTATCCAATATCCCTTGCAAAGCATTGATAAAGTCTTGTTGAATTCCGCCTTCACGCGATAGTTCTTTGCATATATATATTTCACCTTTTTTTCTAATAAATACTACGTTATAATCATTTAGGGCCTTTTCCATTTGTTCTCTAAGACCTCCGGTCATATATGTTATGGCGATCATGGCATATGATATTTCATTCAAGTAAAGATAGCCAATATGCACAGTTCTCAACCTTGTTTTTGTTTCTAGTTCGTATCTATGCGTTACCCACATCCACCATTTTTCTTTTGCTGTGGTTGAAGCTTCTTCGAGCGTAGGTGAATATAGACAAACTTTTCTGTTTTCCATTTGCTGATTCAAAGCGGAAGATAAACCATTTCTGCGCTCATCGTTGAACGCAGTCTCAATACTCTCATTGATCAGATGCTCAAAATGCCGGGCAGCAAATAGCGCATCAGCATAATGCGCCAAACCTGCTCGATACAGATTGTCTATATTCGTGCTATCTATATTTTCCATTTTTCGTTCCTCTATGACAGATGCTTAAGCTGCGCGATGGAATCCTTTTGAATCCCAAGAAGCTGCTGTTCGACTAGGCCGCAAAACAGCATGGCTATGCTTGCGGATAAAATGGGCATGTCTGTGTCTAGCACGACTTGACGCAAACGCAGGCACACCTCCGCCCAAGTTAATGCGGTGAATGAATGATCCCTTCCAGGAACTGGATTATTTTCACGCGAAGATTTAGTCACAAGGAGAATATGTCGAATCGAGAATCCCTTATAGTCCTCATCGAGAGAATCGACATAGCCAATATGTTTTCCAAGGTCGGCTGATTCTGCTGACGTGACTTTTACTTCGATATGCCAAAGTATTCCCTTTGATGCGAATGACACCAGTAAATCCGCTCGTCCGCTTTGCCCCTCATGCCCCTTTTTCAAAGGTGGCTCCCTTTGTATATTAGGCACTTCCTTGTCATTCAAAACGGTCTGTTGTGTCTCCCCTAAAAACAATCGGTCACATAACTTGATCGGGTCGGCAACTTCTGAGCAAAGCACTTGGAGTACCCATGCCAGCCAATCGCTATAGGCATTCTCGTTCAGCCCTTGAAATCGACGATGAAGCGTTATCGGGAGTGAAAATGGATCTGTCCCTAGTTTATTGGCAATTGGGCTATGTAGACGCGCTTCGCTACACTCTGACTCAAGTGCCAGAGCAACCTTAGCGAATTGTTCGCAGCCCTGAAAACCGCTGATCGCGGCCAAAACGCTGAATTCATATTGGCGCTTAGAAAAGTCAGCATGATTCACTGCCGCTTGCACAAACGCCTGCAATGATTCAAATGCGTTTACTGCATTGACTTGTAATGCCATGTTACCGGTGTTCAATCAAAGATTCCTATGTTATTTCCTAAGGGCAAATCCAAGGTATGTAGCGTATCTAGGCCATTCCATTTCAGGGTAGCCGCCAAATGCCGGGGCAGTTGCGCGTCGATAAGAAACTTCATGCTGCCAATTTCTCGATCCTTTTGACTTTCACAGCATGGGCTGCAAAATTCAATGCAGCCATAATGTCTTCCTTTTCCAAGTCCTCATAATCTGCAAGAATTTCATCGGTATTCATGCCTGAACCTAGCCATTCTAGAATGGTTTCAACCGGATAACGTAATCCTCTTATGCAAGGTTTGCCATGGCAAATTTCGGGGTTTATGGTAATCCGTTCGGATAGCAATTCATTCATTTTAATCACCGTAAAGGGTTGGGGTAATTCATGGCATCCTAACTTCATTCAACAAGTCGGGATGCCGATCCAACACCTTAAGCAGCTTCACCAAGGCCAAGGGCGGCTTGGTCTTGCCGTTTTCGTAGCGCGAGAAGGCATTGACCCCGCCGCCGAAAATCTCCCCCGCTTCCTTTTGATCTAGCTCAAGCTTCTTGCGGACGAAGTCAATAAAGCTAGGCCGGATCGACAATCGCCGCATTCACCTGCTTGTTGAAATCCAGCATCGCCGCGCTGGTGCGGGAAGACTCAGCAGCATCAAGGATGACCTCGCCGCAGGCTGGGCAGAAATCGACGGTCACTGCCGGGATGAGGGTGGTTTCCCCTTTGTAGGTGTAGGGCAGGTCGCGGGTGTCATGCACCAGTTCCGCCGCCGCGCACAATGGACATTTCATGCTCATAGCTCCTTAAAGGACACGATCAACACATCGTCGATGACCGTCAATTTCAGATAGACCTCGCCAACTGGCGTGGTGGGCCGGTACACGTCCTGCCAAATCCGGTGGTCTGCGTGTGAGGTCATGCTCTTGTAGAAGTCTGACGGGGCCAGCGCCATGACCACACCGACGATCCCCTCGAAATCGAGTCCCAACGCGGCACCGCCCGCCAATGCAGACCCGGTTGAGCGCACCTTGCCCGCCTTAATCAAGGCTTTGACCTTCGACAGTTTGCAGTGGGGTGTGCTTTTTTTCATGGCTACAGATTAACCTAGTTGATTAAAGTTGACAATATGCAGGCCGATTTGCGTCAACTAGCTGACGCAGGAAAATCATGGTCTTACATCGCCTAAGGTTCGATCTTGAACTTTAAACGCAATCTGAACCTGTCATTCACAAATGGCTCTCTCTTAGTTAGGCATGAGTCCGGCTTTTCCTCGCCGGTCTTGGCGAGGGTTCCGAGGTGAATTCTTCCGGCGGCATGGGCCTGATAAACGCGAAGGCATCTTTGGGGGTGGCTTGCAGCCAGGCTTCGCGGTGTTCTTCCTGGATGATGACGAGGGAGCGCTTTTCGTCCTCCGGCCCGTGGAAGCAACCCATGACGGGGTGGTCGTCTGCGTTGAGGGTCAGCAGTGAAAAGCTGTGCAATAGGGTGTCGCCCCCGTCCGGGGTGCGCCAACAGTCCCATATCGCCGCCACAGTGAAGGGAAGCCCGTCGCGGCGTCCGATTTTCCAGCGGATGGCCTTGCCTGTCTCATAGTCAGGCTCAAAGAAGCCAAGCATCGGGACAAGAGCATAGCGCCGATGTTTCCACGGCCCCCGGTAGCTGGGCTTTTCCGCCACCGTCTCCGAGCGGGCATTGTAGGTGTGGCGGGATATTCTGGTGTCTTTGCTCCAGTAAGGTATCAAACCGAACTGTGCCTCGCGATACTCCGCCCCGCCGCTATCCTGCGTAAGGACGCGAATCGGGGCCCTGTATCCGACATAGGCTTCACCGGGGTAATCAAAACCGGGTTCCGGCCATTTGAAACCTTGGACGAGGGCCGATTTTGGGGCTGGAAGAAAGTTGGCGCACATTTTGGGTTGATTTGCGATAAGGAAGCAGTAATGTGTTGGCAGAAGTGACACACTAAGCGACAGTTTAACTTGATCCCTCCCCAAGGACAATTTGAGAAATATCACAATCCAGAGCCATGACATCGCCCTTGGGCGGTTGGGATTGCCCTGCCGCTCGTCTATGCCCCGTGCAATCCGATAATAGTGTTCACCGGCTTTCCCGAAGTGCTGTATCAGCGATTCAAGGCTTATGCGCCCCAAGTCATTCCCGCAGTGTACGCCGAGTGCCTTCATTTTGGCTTCTGTGGCCTTGCCGATGCCGTGAAAACCGCCGATGGGCAATTCGGCGATGATTCCCTTGCCTTGCTCCGGCAGGATCAGGCACAAGCCATCGGGTTTGTTGCGGTCTGATGCAAGTTTGGCAAGGAACTTGTTGTACGAAACGCCCGCAGAGGCGGTCAGTTGTGTAGCTTCGCGAATTCGCCGTTTGATTTCCTTGGCCATCAGCGTGGCGGAACCTTGCTGGGTTTGGCTGTCCGTCACATCCAGATAGGCTTCATCCAAGGAGACGGCTTCGACCAGATCGGTGAATTCATGGAAGATTGCTTGAATTTCCGTCGAAACCGACCGATACGCTTCAAACCGGTGGTGTTTTAGATGTGGGCATTACTAGGTTTCACATCAAGACATCAAAACACAGAACTCATATCGGTTCACAAACAGGCCGATCTCGATGTCATGCATTTTCTCCAGCTTGGAGAAGCAGAACGGCTCCAGCAGTTCCTTCAATTCCTGGAAAACCGCGTCTTTCCGGTCGCCGAACGCATAGGCGAGGATATTCCCCCTCCAATCGTTTGATATGGGCCGCGCCCGATACACGCGGCGAAAATCGAGCTGAAATTCGCGGCAATGGCAACAGGGGAAGCCTCGCTGTTTTTGGTGGCAATATCGACAACTTGACGGAGTACCCCGTGATAACCAACTTCTGCCATTGCCGGAGGTGCGCGTAGGCGGTTCTCTAGTGGTGAGTTTGGTCAAGCCCTTGGATTTTCGCCGCCATTTCTTCTTGGGTTTCCGCTCGGTGCGGCTTGGCTTGCCGGTAGGCCAGCCGAACGGATAGGGCAAGGGGGCAGGGGTGGCAGTATCCATCATGCAAATTCCCCTTTTTCAATCCGCTCTATCAGCTTTCTTATAGTTGAAAGTCCACAAGGTATTCAGCACAGTGGGAATAAAGGGGGTTATCAGACATAAGCACCTCTCTCGTGCCAATTCTCAAGGGGGAAGCCAAGCCACACGGTTGAGATACCCGCTATTCCCCCGGCCAAAGGGTAGGCTTGGCAAATTCGTTGATTCGTTCTATCGGTACACGCCGGAACGGTGGCCCGCGCCGGTCGGGGTTTACAGTGTCTCGCAGGGCAAGCCCAAGGCCAAAGCCGCAGCAGTCATGCCCCGGTCAAAGGTGCAGACCGTCAAGCAGTGCCGCTCGGCAATCGCAGCCAGTCTGGATAAGGCTTGTTCGGTGTGCGCGTCAAATTCGATGGTGTGCATGATTTGGCCTATGGTTTGCTCAATGGGGTGATTTTCATCCGGCCCGCTTGATCGGTATCACGTCCGAGCCTTTCTTCAGCCCGTCCAGAAAATCCGCCCAGGCTTGCATCATCCGTCGCCGCTCGTCTATGAACTTGGTCCGGTTGTAGGCGTTGCCTAGGGCATCCGGTACGCGGTGGGCTAACTGGTGTTCGATGACTTCAGGCGCAAAGCCGAGCGCCTTGTCTTGGTGGGGCATGGTCCGCGCCATCGCCCGGAAGCCATGCCCGGTGATTTGCGTCTTGGTGTCGTAACCCATCCGTTTGAGCGCAGCGTTTACCGCCGCCTCTGACATGGGTTTGTTGGGGTCGCGTCCGGGGAAGACATGCCGCCCTTGCCCGGTCAATGCGTGAAGTTCGCGCAAGGTCGCCACGGCTTGCCGCGCCAATGGGACAAGGTGTTCCGTCTTGGTCTTGGAAACCGTGTACCGCCATTCCGCCGCGTCAAGGTCGATGTCCTTCCATTCCGCCTTTCTCAGTTCGCCGGGTCGCACGAAAAACAGGGGGGCAAGCCGCAAGGCGCATTGCACCACGAACGTACCCCTAAAGCCGTCAATCGCCCTCAGCAGTTCCGCCACTTCGGTGGGTTCCGTCAGTGAGGGGAAGTGTTCCCGCTTGCACGGCGGCAAAGCCCCGCGCAGATCGCCGCAGGGGTCGCGCTCGGCCCGCCCGGTCGCCACGGCATAGCGGAATATCTGCCCGCAGTTCTGGTGTACCCGGTGCGCGGTGTCCAATGCCCCGCGCTTTTCGGTGCGCCGCAACATGGTCAGTATTTCCGGTGCGGTGATTTCCCTGATTGGCCGCTTGCCAAGCCAAGGGAAGGCATCCTTTTCAAGCCGGTGGATGATTTTGTCGGAATGGGTCTTGGCCCATGTGGGTTGGTACTTGGCGAACCATTCCCGCGCTATGACTTCAAAGGTTTCCCCGTCCGCCGTCTGTGCGGCCTTCATGGCCTTGCGGTTCTCGCCGGGGTCTATGCCTTGGGCAATTTGCTTGCGGGCTTGGTCGCGCTTGTCGCGGGCTTCCTTGAGGCTGGTTTCCGGGTATGTACCCATGGAAACGGTCTTGCGCTTACCGTCAAAACGATAATCCAGCCTCCACCACTTACCGCCAGAAGTGGCGACAAGGAGGTACAGCCCTTTTTCGTCTGACAGCTTGAAAGGCTTGACTAAAAAGCCCGCATGGCGCGGGCTTTGAGGCTTGTTCGGACGTTGTTGGATGGGTGTTTGGTGGAGATGAAGAGGATCGAACTCTCGACCTTCGCATTGCGAACGCGACGCTCTCCCAACTGAGCTACATCCCCAAATTCTGAACTGACCCTGCTTGCAGTCAATAGCAAAAATACAAGGGAGTGAATATAACGCTTTTTGTTGGCGTTATCAAGAGCCTGTTGAACAACGTTTCGTTTATTGATGGTACGTTCAATGGCTTCTTTATGCGTTGAAGATCGACTCATCACATGAAATTTGATGATTTTCCTCAAGATTGTTATAGTGATGGGAAGTTCGGTGTGAACGGGGATATGTTCGACTTAATATTAAGGTATGATTGCATAGGCGGCAAGTGCGGCCCGCCGGACTCGAACGGAATAAAACTATGGTGGATGGCGAGTAATCTCCCTTACCCCAACAAACAAACGCCCTTAAAAGCAATAAGAACAGGGTTTAATCGCTCGACCCACGATGAGCGAAACCGGCGTTTTGCCTGGAACGACAGCCGAATCTAACTTAGAAGGAGCCGGCCGCGACAATGCCCGCACAGCGGAGGACTTACGATAGACCTTAACAAAAACCGCGTCACGTTATGCGGATGCCATGGAACATCGCAACTGACTGCTTTGGTTTGACTTAAATTCAAGCCCCCGTGCGATTCAGACTCGCTCGCTTACCCGTCAATACGCTAAAGGAACAGCCGAATGAAAAGAATGCTAATAAACGCCACCCAACCCGAGGAATTGCGGGTTGCCTTGGTGGATGGACAGAAACTGTACGACTTTGACATAGAAACCCCTTCAAAAGAACAAAAGAAAGCCAACATTTACAAGGGTTCCATCACCCGGATTGAACCTAGCCTGGAAGCGGCCTTTGTCAGCTATGGCTCGGATCGCCATGGTTTTTTGCCTTTCAAAGAAATCACCCCGGCCTATTTGGGCCTGCAACAGGACGAGGAATTCACCCGCCGCGAAATCAAGGATTTGCTGAGGGAAGGCCAAGAGGTCGTCGTCCAGATCGAAAAAGAAGAACGGGGCAACAAGGGCGCGGCGCTGACCACATTCATCAGCCTGGCCGGCAGCTATCTCGTGTTGATGCCGAACAACCCCCGGGCCGGCGGCATTTCCCGCCGCATCGAGGGCGAGGTTCGCTCGGACATGCGCGATGTGATGAACGCCCTGCAAATCCCCGAGGGCATGGGTTTGATCGTCCGCACGGCGGGCGGCGGCAAGACGGTGGAGGAGTTGCAATGGGATCTCAATTATTTGTTGCAATTGTGGGAAGCCATTGAGACTTCGGGCAAGGAAAAGTCCGCCCCTTTTCTAATATTCCAAGAAAGCAATGTCGTCATCCGTGCGTTGCGCGACCATTTGCGCGGCGACATTGACGAGATTCTGATCGACAATCCGACCACACACAATCTAGTCATCAGTTTCCTGCAACAGGTGATGCCGCAGTTCATCAACCGGGCCAAGCTTTACCAAGATGCGGTGCCGCTGTTCAGCCGCTATCAGATTGAGAGCCAAATTGAAACTGCCTACTGCCGGGAAGTGCCGCTACCCTCCGGCGGGGCCATCGTCATCGACCACACCGAGGCCCTGACCAGCATTGATATCAACTCGGCCCGCGCCACCAAGGGTGTCGATATTGAGGAAACCGCGCTCAACACCAATTTAGAGGCATCCGAGGAAATCGCCCGCCAATTGAGGCTTCGCGATCTCGGCGGGCTTTTCGTGATCGATTTTATCGATATGATGGCGGCCCGCAACCAGCGCTCGGTGGAGAACCGTCTTCGCGATGCGCTCAAGCTTGACCGGGCACGCATCCAACTCGGTCGCATTTCCCGTTTTGGCCTATTGGAAATGTCGCGTCAACGTCTGCGCCCTTCCTTGGGCGAGGCCAGCCTGCTTACCTGCCCTCGCTGCAAAGGGCAAGGCAGCATTCGCAATGTCGAGTCTCTGGCTTTGTCGGTTCTTCGCATTCTTGAAGAAGAGTCGATGAAAAAGAATACCGATAAAATCATCGCCCAATTGCCGATTGAATCAGCCACCTATCTGCTCAACGAAAAGCGTTCGAGCATAGAACAAATCGAAAAGCGGCAGGACGTCTCCATTATCATCGTACCCAACAAGCACATGGAGACACCGGATTTTGACATTCAGCGCATCCGCGCCAGTGTCGGCGAGGAAGAACAAACCAAGGCATCCAGCTACCAACTCATTCGCACGGAAAGCCAGGCTTTGCCGGAATATGCCCGTGAGGTGCCGCAAGCGGCGGAGAAGGCAACCGTGAGGGAATTCCTGCCACCCTCCCCTGCCCCGTCTTCACCCCTGCCGGGCGAGGTATTGAGGCCACCGCCGCAACCCGCGCCAGTCGCCGGCGGCGGCGGCGGCGGCGGGCTGATCAAACGCTTCCTGAATATACTCTCAGGCAAGCACGAAGATAGTGCGGAGGTTTTGCCGGTGAAGTCAAACCTGCCTCCACCAAGGCCCCAGCCCGTCATCCAGGAAAGGCCCCACCAACAGTCGGGCGAAAGGCAGGATCGGAATCAAGCCCCCCGGCCAAAACGCCCACAACAGCGTCAGGCTAGGCAGCAACCCGCCGAGCGAGTGGCCGTAGATCAGCCACGGGTACGCCAAGAGCACCAAGACAAGCCTGAACGGCAACCGGCCCGCCGCCAAATCCTGCCCCGGCAGGGTACGATTTCCTCCGGTTCTGTTCCCAGTTTCGCCATGCAACCCTCCGCCCGTGCGGCATCGATCATCGAAAGCCTTCCGGCAACAGACGAAGGCGGCACTCCAGTGGCGGACGATGGACTCAAGCGTGAAAACCCGAAGCGCAATTCCCGCCGTCGGCGCGGGCGCAGGGGGGAAGGCGGCAATCGCAGCCAGGGTGGCGAGCGTGGCGCTCCTCGTGACGCTGAGAATCCGATCCAAGCGGCAGCGAAGTCGGAAGGGGATTACGACAACACCCAAACCCTTCATCCTGTTTCGGTCGAAAGCGAACCTGAACGGGAAAGAATGACGAATCCCCCTTCTCCGGTGGAGTCGCCTGCCAACCCCGCAGTGGGCGAGTCGCCCACCCTTTCGTTCCTCCCCGGACAGGAAGGGCAAGATGCCACGGAAACCCGGCGGCCACCGAGGCAGCAGGAACCGGTTCCCCGCAGGCATCAGCAACGGCCTCCGCGCCCGCGTCCTGCGACCACCTATATCGATTGGAACGAACTGCCCGTTGCTGCGGAAACGGTGCCCACGGAGCCTTCTGTTTTGGAAAAACCGCCAAAACCCGTTCGACCCGTTGCAGAAAATGAAGCCTCCGATGACGATGGGCCCCAACCAGGAAACGAAAAACTGGGATACGCGCCGGGTGACGAAGCGGGAGTCAATGAGCCTCGCCGTCTGCCAACCCGCCGCCGCAGCCGCAGCCGCAGAAGGCCAGCCCAGTCAAACAGCGCGATTGGCAACGAAGACGGACAGTCAGCGTCTGTGTCTGGCGAAGCGGACGCTGGCGGGGAAAAACTTCCCGGTGAAGGTGACGGCGAATGACCTTCACGGCTGAATCTGCCCTGTAGCCTGTCCAAACCCAATAAAACCGCCCTCCCCTTTCCAGCCTTTTGGCTGGATTGGGGAAGGTGGTACAACGGGCCTACTCCAACCGCGTATGCCAAACTAGGCTAATATTGCCCTCCCCCGCCTTTCCAGCGAAAGGCTCGCACACCCACCTGCCCGCAATCGCCGCCAATTCACCGCCGATGTAGACCAGCGGCATGCGCCCCCTCAACCAAGGGGGAATCCCGGCCTCTTGGAACAGTTTTTTCAATTCGTGGGTTCCATTTCTCCCAGGCAAGCGGCAACGCTCGCCGCCCTGCCGATAGCGTATGCTGATATTCCCCTTTCGCCAGGCATCCCCGGCCAATCCCTTTCCGCTGGAGGCTTCGGCCGAGAGTTTGCCGTTGCCGTGGGGGAGTTCCAGCATACCTTGGCCGTCCCAATCCAAAACGGTGGAAATATCGAAAAGCGGTTGCACCGACATTAAATAAAGCCCGTCCCGATAACGCCGCACCTCACCCTCACTCCAAGCAACCATCGGCATCTTGTCTGGCCCGGCCGGCAGGGCCTCTTGCAGGATTCTCCCGATGACCGCTTGCGACGGCATCCTAAACCCACGCATCCGCATCCATTCCCGCAACACCAAACGCTGGTCAGCGGGGCGGAAACTGCGCAAAGTCGTCACGCCCAGGCTCTGGTCGCCGGCATTCAAGGCGGTGCGGCACAGATCCTTGCTCAAATCGCCCAGTTGTCGTTGCGCCTCGGCACAGTGGCCGGCGGTGCGCCCCAGCGCCTTGTTCAGGCCGGGCCAGCGTTGTTCCAGCTTGGGGATGATCTCGCGGCGGAGGAAATTGCGATCAAACGCGGTATCTTCATTGCTGGGGTCTTCGATCCAATGCAAGCCATTTTCCAAGGCATAAGCCCGCAAGTCCGCACGGGAAAACGGCAACAAAGGCCGCAACAAGAAGCCGGGGGTTAGCGTTGCGAATTCCGGCATGGCGGCAAGCCCTGCCAAACCCGCCCCGCGCACCAACTGAAGCAACAGGGTTTCCGCCTGGTCGTCTCGGTGTTGGGCGGTGAGGACGATGTCGTCTTTGGACATGGACTTCCGCAATGCCGAGTAACGGACACGCCGCGCCACTTCTTCCGGGCTTTCACCCGGTTTGGCACGGGCATCCACCCGGACCGTCAACAAAGGCACATTCAAATCACTGCATGCTTTGGAACAGTGTGCGGCCCATGCATCGGCTGCTTGTTGCAAGCCATGATGGACATGGACGGCTTGGAATTCCATGGTGCAAATTGAATTCGATGCCAGGCTGGCACAAAGATGCAGTAAGACATGGGAATCCATGCCGCCGCTATAGGCAATCCAATGGCGCGGGGCGGATGGATGGCGAAGGAGTGTTTGATGGAGGGTTAAGGTGGAAAGTGGCGGTGGGGGCATGTCTACTGTGAGCCAAGTTTTTTTTACGTTGCGCCGTCGCGTGAGACCTTTGCTTCTCTTGCAATAAGGCTTTTAACTCGGGCAAAGATGTTGCCGCTATTCCGTCATTCCGGCATGGACCGCCGGAATCCAGTTGGGTCTAGCCACTTTTTCAAAAATGGCGATAAAGCTTGTTTTTCTGATTTTCCCTCGACAAATAAAATAAACTTCATCCCATTTGTTCCAATGTCCCTGACCTAAATAATGCGCCCAAAGAATATTCTTTTACAGCGTTTTCTATGTCTATTAGTTACTTATTTATTTACGCCCATGTCGGCAAAGGATTGCCGACCTACTGCGTAACAAGGACTGTAGGGCGGCAACCCTTTGCCGCCAACGATTTCAAAACTTAAACAACGTAATCAATTGGAATTAAAAACGC
>CAIODU010000029.1 GCA_903857165.1 uncultured Methylococcaceae bacterium
CCACCAAAAGCATCGTCCACGAAAAACACGAAAGGCACGAACAAGACATGCTTTTGTTCGTGCTTTTCGTGCCTTTCGTGGACTCTGTTTTTTGCCTCCGGATCAGATTCTTGATGGGATGTTCTTTCTCAGGAATCACCTAACCATTCATTCACGACTAACATGGGTTTTCATCAGCCGGTCAAACCAATTCCAAGTTACACACCAGTTGGCATCGGGGTTATTCCCCATGTGATGCTCCCAGTGCCAAGGCAGGTGTGTTTTTGCCCACGCGGGTTCGAGGTGGGCTTTGCGGTGCTTGTAGTAATAGTAGGCGAGTGCGGCGTACATGCCGCTAACATACCCGGGGAAAAGGCTAATTAACGGGGCATGAACCAACGCCACGACAACCAGAAACAACACTTCCTTGCCTTGGGTGTTCCAGCGCAAGGGCAGTTCATTATAACCGGGGTCGATCATTCCGTTTTGGCGGCAAATCCGATGATGTTCATGCCAATGGTAACTCCATAGGCTGCCGGGCCGTTTGCCCAAGCCATGCAATATATAACGGTGCATTACCCATTCGCCGACATTTTCCACAAACAATCCAAAGGGTATGCCAATAAGAAAATCAACGATTGAAATAGACATCATATCGACAACCAGTCGGGCGCAATAATCTGACGATAAAAGTCATTCCCCGGCTTTTTCCGAGTCTATTTGTTTTAAAGTATCGCCAGCCAATTTTGTCACATAAAACAAGACACATACTAAAATCAACAAACCAAGCATCAATAAAGGATAAGAAACAGTGCTGGGCTTTGTTGACCCGCTGATTAGGCCAGCTAGATGTTTGGTGGTGTAACCCATGTAAACTAAACTGCCGTTGTACAGGAAGATGCCACTGGTGGCCAACAGATAAGTCCTAAATCTGACTTCGGTGACAGATAGGGCATAACTAAGCATCGCAAAAGGCAGCGGCGTAAGGCGTAATAAAAACATTAGCTTAAGCGGTTGGCTATTGATTGCGGTATCCAGTGCCGCAAACCGTTTGTGTTTGGCAAGCAACGCGATGACCCTTTCCTTAAATAAATGCCGCCCTAGGAAAAATATTAGTGCCGACGCAAGATACGTCGCTACTATCATATAAAACTCTGCCGCGACGATTGAAAACAACAAGCCAGCCACAAAACAGAGCGTGTCAACCGAAATGAATAGAGGTGTCAGTATGACAAATAGGCCAATGAATGCCAGCGGAGCAAACACCCCTAAAGATTCAATCCAAACTTCAAGCTGAGGAAGGTGAATCTCCAATTCATGCACGATCAGAAAAATGGCGGCAACGACAGCTAAAACGACCGTTAGCTTGCCATGGAGAGGTTTATGTTCAATGTGCATTGCTGTAATCCTGAATAATTGAAAACGGTGTCTGTGAACGGAGTGGCCTATCCAAAGATCAATGGCGATACGCAATCCCTAACCCTGCCAAACGAGTAATCATTGTATCAGACACCCATTCCGATCAAAATTGCCAGTGTTGTGAGTTGTGGTTTGGAAAAATACATGTCAATATTTGAGTTCACAAAAACTTTATGCGGAGGAGAGTGTCATGGCTGAGAAAAAGGCACTGATTAGCCAGATCAGCGGCAAATTTCAGATGGTGGGCGTGTTATTCGTTGCCGTCGGTGTCATCATGTCGGCCAGCGGCGTGTGGTGGGGCCCCGCGATGTTCTTTCCCGGTGCGCTGCTGCTGATTATCGGATGGTTCTGAGGCATTCACAATATTTCCAGTTGATTGAAGCACGCTTGTCGGGCAATGAAATCGCCGCGCAAATGGCCGGCGCTGCGCCAGATGAATTCTCCAATTTCTGTGTGTGAATGGCACTGTTTTTTCGGTGACTTCCCATAAAAAAAGGCTTACCTGTCAGAAGCAGTGTAAGCCTTTGTTTTGATTGGTCGGGACGACAGGATTTGAACCTGCGACCACCTGACCCCCAGTTAGAAAAATGGCACTTTTAGGCACTCCTACCAAGTTTTAAAAAGTTTTATCTCTCTCTTGTAATCAATGCTTTATAGGCTATAATTAGTTAGAAGGGCTTTGAAGCATTTTGACTCCAAAAGTCTACCATAGGTCTACTTTTTTTTGGCGGTCTACCAGAGAGGTCTACCAAGATGCGACTGAACAAGACGAACATCGAAACCTTGCCGACACCCACAGGCAAGCCCGCTTTCCACCGTGACGACGATTTAAAGGGGTTTGGGCTAAAGGTCTTCACCAGCGGCACGAAATCCTTTTTCCTCGAAAAGAAGATCAACGGCAAGTCCAAGCGGCTTACGCTTGGCGGCTATGGCGAACTGACCGCCGAGCAAGCGCGGAAACAGGCCGTCAAACTATCCGGGCAGATTGCCAGCGGCGGCGACCCGATAGCCGAGCGCAAAGAGAAAGAGCTTAAGGGCGTGACCCTAGGGCAAGCCTTTGGCGATTACCTGAAGGCCCGCAAAGACCTGAAAAAGAAAACGCTGGAAGACTACCGCCGCGTTTTCGACAAAGCCCTTGCCGACTGGAATCAAAAGCCCCTGCTTTCGATCACCAAGGACATGGTAACCAAGCGGCACACCAAGTTGGGGCAGGAAAACGGGGAAGCGTGGGCCAACCTGTCAATGAAGGTGCTTAGGGCGGTCTTTAACTTCGCCATAGGGCAATATGAGGATTCGCAAGGGCGTTCACTGATTACCGATAACCCGGTTAAGCGATTGAGCCAGTCAAGGGCATGGTATCGGGTGGAGCGCAGACAGTCGGTCATCAAGCCCAACGATCTTGGGGCATGGTTTCAAGGCGTTTTCGCCCTGCCCAACGAAACGCTTAAGGACTATCTTCAATTGGTCATCTTGACCGGCCTACGCAAGAACGAGGCGGCTCAACTCAAGTGGTCGGACGTGGATTTGACCGCCAAAACCTTGACCGTGCGCGACACCAAGAACCACAGCGACCACACCCTGCCCTTGCCGGACTATCTGCTTGAGATGCTTGCCGAGCGCAAAACCAAGGCGGTCAATGCCTATGTCTTCCCCGGAACCGGCGCGGGCGGCTACATCGTGGAGCCGCGCAAGCAGATGGCGATGGTGACAAAGGCCAGCGGGATAGCCTTCACCGTCCACGACCTAAGGCGATCCTTTGTCACCTTTGCCGAGTCCCTGGACATCAGCGCATACGCCTTAAAGAAGCTGCTGAACCATTCCACGGCTTCGGACATCACCGAGGGCTACCTAATTATCAACATCGAGCGGCTACGCGAACCCATGCAGAAGATCACCGACTTTGTATTGAAATCGGCAGGGTTGAAAGAAACCGCCGAGGTTGTCCAACTAAAACAAGCTAGGGGTTAAAACCATGGCAAGCGTGGCGGAAAGAATTTATGAACTGGTCAAGACCCTGCCCGAATCCAAGGCCGAGCGGGTTTTAGGATATGCGCAAGGCGTGATGGCCGATGAATGCCAAACCCCGCCAGTGACCGAGGAGGAACACGCGGCATGGTGTGAACGCTTGCGGAAACTGGTTGAATCCCAACCATTGACCGAAGGCGACACCGTTACCAAAATGCGGCAAGAGGCGCGGTATTGATGCGCTACCTTGACACCAGCCTGTTAGTGCCGCTACACATCCATGAACCAAAATCCCCGATTGTCCGGGCTTGGCTGGTAGGCATCGGTGCGGGTGAATTGGCGGTGAGCGAATGGTGCATTACCGAATTTGCCAGCGCGGCAAGCATTAAAACGCGCACAGGGCAAATTGACAAGGCGCAAAGAGAGACCGCGCAAGCGGAGTTTCGGGCTTTTGTCAGGTTCCGGGTAAGGTGGATTATTCGCGTGGATACCGTCGATTTCAGACGTGCCGCCGAACTGTGCGACCAATGGCAAATGGGATTGCGGGCAGGGGATGCCTTGCATTTGGCGGTTGCCGAGCGATGCGGCTTGACTGTCTGCACACTGGATAAGGTCATGAAGGAATCGGCGCTTGCCCTTGGGCTAACAACCGAGTCTATTTGAACCCCGACCGGCGCGGGTTATCGCCGGAAAAAGGCGGGTTTGCTTAGGTGCTGATAACACCTTGGCAAACCCTAATCACGAAACCACCTAAACCAGAGGTGAAAACATGACTACTGACAATTCTACCAGCACCAAGCCAATAACCGGCTTGCATTCGTTTATCGAACAATGCATACCCGGAATGACACTCAAAAACGGGAGGGTAATACTCGACTGCGACGGCGAAACACGGGAACGGCTGCAATGCGGTTTCGTCAATTCATCGGACACCATCAACCGGGGCTTGCGCGGCATCGGTGCGCTATTGGTGCATGTGGGGCTTAACAGCACCGAGCCATTCCCCACCGAGAGCCTGGCCGACGTTGGGGAGCTTGTTCAAACCCTCGCCGAGTGCCGCATGTCGCTGGACCAGCTCAGCGTTGTTTTCGAGTACGCCCATGAATGAAAAACCTGACTACGCCACAATGGCAGAGGACGCTTACCACGCCCTAGGCGTTCGGCTGGAAGGGTCCAGGGCCGTTCTACATCTGATCGTAGGCGACCAAGGCCAAAGCAAGCCGGAAGTCATTTCCGGGGCATTGTTCGCACTGCAAACCCTGCTGGAAAGCGCGGACGGCTCTTTTATGAGTCTGGGCGAGGCGATGAGTGCCAACCAGAAACAAGGGGAAGACTTGAACAACCAACCAGAGCAATAACCCGTAACCCAATTTGCCGCACCTACCCCTAGGCTGATCACCGTGGGGGAAAAACCGGAACCTTTCACCGGCTGGCGCGGCATCCCCATTGAAAGGCAGACGCGAAAGGGCGTTAATTATGATACTTAGAGATTATTATCCGCTAAGTAAAGCGGCAAAAATGCTAAATTGCGATGACTCAGATTTAATCCATTTTGGTGCGACAGGAAGGATTGAAATTCATGTGTATGTTCAACAATTGCAGATAGAGTGGCAGAAACCCTTTAGGCTTACTGAAGGGCTAGAAAAATATCGGTACAGCGGTTTGGCAAAGATCAGCAATAGCGATGTTGCACGTTGCGAATCCGATGGATGCGCCACAGTAAAAAATATTTGGTTACCCTGTTCGCTTTCCGAGAGAAGAACATCGGTAAGTGAGCGTTATTTTTCTCCAGATGCCGAAAAATTGCCAATACTCTACTCAACTAGGAGTGCCACTCCTTTATTTCTCGCATTATACAAAGCACAAGTCATTCATCCCGTTGAAATCTATAATGAAGATTTGATCATCACCGCCGAGAACCTTGAAAAAGCCAAGGCGATTATTCAGCCGATGGGAAATCAGGCCGGACAGGAGTACAACCAGCAAACCGACAAAACCTTAACCGAGACAGAACGCTTCAATAAGCACACCGATATTAAAGCAATAGGAGGCGACAAGGAATCAAAGCCGAGCCAGAAGGCGGTACGCCCGTGGGACGACGACGCACTAAATAAGATGTTTAGCAAAAAATCGGCATTCACTCAAGGCATGATTGAACGGGCTTGGGACATTGACGCAGACAAACTGCTGCCCGTTTGGCAAAGCTTGCTGGAAAGACCGCCGCAAGGCTACAAAGCAAATCCAAATGTAAACGACAGCATCCTTTCAACCTTTACTGAGGTGATTCCAACCAAGAAGGTACTTAAGTGGGGTAATGCCCAAAGAGCGTGGGAAACGGCAAATAGGCAAGGATTGCTACCAAAGCCATAATTTATCAATCCCCGCAATCCCCGCAATCCCCGCAATCCCCGCAGTTTTGCTGAGTTAGTCTGAAATTTTCATTAAGCTTTTCGCAAGTTTGAATAACCTTTTTTTAAGGGGCATACATTGCGATGAACGCTACAAACACATCCACAACCCGGCGAGCGCGAACAACCCCGCCCAAGCCTTCCCGCGCCGAACTCTTGGCGGAATATAACCAACTCCCCGAAAACGCAAGGCTTAATGAAATCATGGTCGCGGCGGTTTTCCTTTGGTAAGCGTTCACCCCCCTACACCGGCAATGGCAAGAGGGCCAATCCTTGGCGCCGACGGGTTATGGCGGTTTGCAAGTATTCCCAGGGGGAATGGCCGCGCCGGCGGCAGGTGTCGATGACACTGGCCAGCAAGGCGAAG
>CAIODU010000030.1 GCA_903857165.1 uncultured Methylococcaceae bacterium
AGCCTGTTTTTAGTGGCAAAGACGGTTCAGGTAGGGCAAAATGAGCCGATCAAAGCCTTTTGGACGAGAATCTTCAAGTCCACGATAGTATTATAACACATTGTTTTGTAATGGTAAACATGGTTTTCGTTCAGGCACTATTTATACTGTTGACGGCTTTGCCTGCCGTATGCCATGCGGATGACACTGACTTGTTCCTAGTCAATGCAGCCGTCGCGCAGCAACGCCCCAATGTCCTAATCATCCTTGACAACACGGCGAATTGGAATCAGCCATTCACCTTTGAGAAGGCCGCACTGGTCTCAGTGGTAAACGGCCTGACTGACCAATTCAATGTCGGGCTGATGCTGTTCACCGAAACCGGCCATGGCAATCCGAATCCTGACGGGGCCTATATGCGCTACGCAATACGCCAGATGACGGCAGATGCCAATGGCGTGAACGGCAACAAGACAAATCTGGCCAATCTGGTCAATGGTTTGGATATCCTTGCCGACAAAAGCAACGGCGGCAAGGCGGGGATCACTATGTACGAAGCCTGGCAATACTATGCTGGCCTTGCCTCCCACGCCGGCGGGCCGCCTGGAGCCGACAATGGCAAGGTAAAATCTGACGACGGTTCCGTTTACGGCGGAAGCGGGGCTTTCGTGGCTGGCAGTGGAATCTATAACAGCCCCAAAGCCACCGGCTGTCAAAATAACTTTATCATTTACCTCAGCAACGGCCCGGTGCAGGACAATGCCGCCGACACCCGTGATGCCACGGATAAATTGACTGCCATGGGCGGCAATACGAATACCATCACCATTGATCCGAATGGCAGCCAATCCAACATCGCCGACGAGTATGCGCGGTTCTTCGCCACGACCAGCGGCACGACCGGCCTATCCAATATCATCACCTATACGATAGACGTACTGCCCGGCTCAACCGGGCAAGGGCCGGGCTGGACGGCTTTGCTGAAAAGCATGGCGCAGGTGGGCAAGGGCAAATACTTCGTCGGCACTGACACGGTTTCCCTCACCACAGCCTTGACCAGCATTTTCAATGAGGTGATGGCGGTCAACAGTGTGTTCTCCTCGTCCACTTTGCCGGTCAACGTCAGTGTGCGCGGAACTTATTTGAACCAGGTTTACATGGCGGTGTTCCGACCGGATGCGCATCTTTCGCCGCGCTGGACCGGCAACTTGAAGCAGTATAAGCTGGGTTACACGGCGGAAACCGACACGGTATATCTGTCTGACAAAAATGGCTTGGCGGCGGAGAATACGATATCGGGGTTTATCACGCCGCTGGCGACGAGCGTGTGGACCACCGCAACCACCTTCTGGAATTCGAGCTATTACCCTGATGCGCAAGGTGAAAGCAGCACACCCACCTCGGATGCGCCGGATGGGTCATTGGTCGAAAAGGGCGGTTCGGCTCAACATGAGCGAGTGGACTATACTTACAGTAATTCACAGCCCTTGCGCAATATTTATACTTGCACCGGTTCCTGCACTGCGAATAGCGCCTTATCCGGTTATCCATTTGCCAATGGCAATGCGGATGTCTCCGCATCCGCCCTTGGATTGACCTCCAACACAGTGACCGCCACCCTAGTCCATACCGGGACGACCGCCACCGCCACTGCGAGTAACCATGGCTTTAGCACTGGGCAAACCATTACCATTGCCGGTGCAACCCAAGCCGAATATAACGGGTCGTATGTCATCACCCGGGTGGATGACAATACATTCACTTACACCATCGTGGAAAATCCGGTCACTCCCGCCACCGTGGCATCAGGGCAAACGACTATCTTGGCGACTAGGCAGAGCAACGCCTATCCGTTGCTGTCAATCATCCGCTCGGGCACTGTTGCAACCGCCAGGCTTGCCAGTGGATATTCCCTATCGACAGGTTCCATTTGGAATGGCAATGTAAACATCGCAGGTGCCGCACAGTCCGAATACAATGGCGTTAAAGCCATTACGCTGCCAGCGGGCACCTCGACACAATTCAATTACACGGTTGCGGTCACCGATTATCCTGAAGGCCCGACGCAACCAACCGTCTTTGGCTCGTCAGTGCCAGGCTATAACATTGCCGGTTGCACCAGTTACGCCAATTCCGCAATGACGCGCAGCACCGGAAGTAGTGCGGTGACTTTGACACTTCCGCAAGCAGGCAACGGACCGACGACGCCGCAAGCTTGTTTTCCTTCGGGAAGCACGGTATCCATCACGGGGGCAACCCCTTCTGATTACAATGTCACCACTGCGGTGATTACGTCGCAAACCACCGACAAATGCCATGCGGATAACAAAAACACCTGCATCGCCACCATCACATTTAACCTGCCGCAGGGCATCACCGCCGCATACAGCTCCCCGGTCACCCCCGCGACGCGGGCCGTCAGCACCGTATCCCTGAGCTTCGACCTCGCGTGGGTTTCCTCCAACGTGAGCCTCATCACCCGCAGCGGCACCACGGCCACGGCGGCCACTTCGGCAGCCCATTCTTTTTCAACGGGGGATGTGGTTTGCATTACGCGTGCGGCGCAAAGCCAATACAATATCTGCGCCGCCATTACGAAGACCGATAGCAACCACTTCACTTATCCGGTGACGATCTCCCCTGCCTCGCCAGCGACCACGACCGGCACGATTACGGCGACGAACCCTTTGATTTCCTCGCTTAGCCGGTCTCAACTGATCAACTGGGCGCGCGGGCAAAACAATCAACTCAATGACAACCCCAGTCAAGCTTCGACCGATGTGCGCGGCTACATTTATGGCGATGTGTTGCACTCCCGCCCAGCCGTGATCAATTACAACCGATCCGGCCAACCTACTGGCCGGGACATCGTGGCTTACTTTGGTGCCAATGACGGGATGTTCCATGCGGTCAAAGGGGGCGACAACGATGCGGACGGCGATGAAAAATGGGGCTTCATCCCATCGGAACATTTTGCCAATTTGAAACGTTTGTATACGGTGTCGCCGCTGATTGGCACGGCAACGCCCAAACCTTATTTCACCGACGGGTCGGTCGGGTTTTATACCTACGACACCAACAACGACGGCCAATTGACCGCAGACAGCTCCAACGACAAGGCATCTGTCTTTTTGAGCATGAGGCGGGGGGGGCGCTTCTATTATGCCTTGAATGTGATCGACCCCGATGCGCCGAAATTCCTTTGGAAAAAAAGCAATGCAAGCACCGGCTATGGTGAATTAGGGTTGACTTGGTCGGAACCCAAACCGGCCAAGATACGCTATCAAACCAACCCCGTGGTTATTTTTGGGCTGGGCTATGATGCCGCCGCCAACGATGCGACGACCCAAGGCACAGCCACCATGGGTCGCGGGGTGATGGTGGCCGATGCCACGACCGGCGCACCCATCTGGCAGGCCGGGCCTTCCCCTACCAATGCCACTTACAATAAAACCGTCAGCGGCATGACTTACAGCATTTCTGCCGACCCGGTGGTGTTGGACACGAATGGCGACGGGTATGCCGACCGGATTTACGTCGCCGACACGGGCGGCAATGTCTGGCGCATCAACATTGACAATGCCACGCCCAGCAATTGGACTGTCTACAAAGTGGCCTCGGTAGGCGGCACTGGCGCAAATGCCCGCAAGTTCCTCTATCCGCCCGATGTGGTGTATGCCACGGGTTACGATGCCGTGTTAATTGGTTCGGGCGACCGGGAACACCCCTCTGACACAACGGTCTTGAACCGGTATTACATGTTCAAGGACAGCCATTGTTTGGAGCCGCTTGTATCCACAAGCTCCACTAAAATCTTCTGCGCCGTGCCGACCAGTGCCCCTGAAAATACATATGTATGGGTAAAAAGAGACTGGGGCACTCCTGGGCCTACCTTAGCCGAGTCTGACCTTTACGATGCCACTGGCAATTTAATCCAAGTCGGGACATCCTCCCAAAAATCCGCCGCCGTCACCAGCATAAACGGCAGTGGCGGCTGGTATGTGACGTTGGGGAAATTGAACAGCGCCACGGGGGCTTATCTTCCCATTGGCGAAAAAGTGGTGGGCGGTTCCATCAGCGTGGGCGGGGCGACCTACTTTGCCACCAACGTCCCGGCTGTTTCACTGAGCAGTGCCAATGCTTGCATCAGTAATTTGGGCGAATCACGTTTGTATGCGGTCAGTTATCAAAGCGGGGCTGCGGTTCTTGATTTGGACAAAACCATCACTTCCAGTGGTTTGTCAGGGACTTCCACCAGCACCGTCTTGACGACATCGGACCGTTACACCATCCAGCCGGGTGGCGGCTACGCCCCTTCGCCGGTTGCCGCTGTGGTCATACTTAATGGTGCGCCGAGGGAAGCGGTGATTATCGGCACCAGTGTGATGCAGACCCCCAGACAAGATTTGAATCGCCGCCACAGTATCTACTGGGGCCTTCCGATTGATTGAGCCTCCGGCATCCGTGGGCATGGGGACAATGCTGTTGAATTAAGGAGTAGGTCGGCATCCCCATGCCGACAATGGGCTTGCTCCCTCCCTTGGCGGCAAAGGGTTGCCGCCCTACGCGTCATGTGATCATTGCTTAATTCAACAGTATTGGGGCATGGGGAGGCCTCAATGCTGTTGACACAGCCGTTCGCCCTGAGCTTGTCGAAGGGTGGACGGAAAAATCCAAATCATTGACGTTTAAGCCGTTCATGGTTCGACAAGCTCACCACGAACGGCTTAACCTGCGCCTTAAAGGGAATCAATCCATTATGCCTCTATTTGCCCATAATGGCTCTGCACATACCGTTCGACGATTTCCTGGAATTCCTCGGCGATATAGTCGCCTTTCAAGGTGACAGTCTTCAAACCGTCCTCGAACACCGGGGCGACAGGCTGTTCGCCGGTTCCGGGTAGCGATATGCCAATATTCGCGTTCTTGCTTTCGCCGGGCCCGTTGACCACGCAGCCCATCACCGCCACATGCATGTCTTCCACTCCCCTGTATTGCTTCTTCCAGATCGGCATCTGGTGGCGCATGTGGGATTGAATCTGTTGGGCCAATTTCTGGAAATAATCGCTGGTAGTGCGACCGCAACCGGGGCAGGAAATCACCGTCGGCGTAAACGCACGGACACCCAAGCTTTGCAGAATTTCCTGGGCGACGATGACTTCCAAGATGCGATCCGCACCCGGTTCCGGCGTTAGGGAAATGCGGATAGTGTCACCTATGCCTTGCCGCAACAGCACGGAGAGCGCGGCGGTGGAGGCGACAATGCCCTTGGAACCCATGCCGGCCTCGGTCAAACCCAGATGCAAGGCAAAATCGGTGCGGGCAGCCATGGATTCGTAAACGGCGATCAACTCCCGCACCCCGCTCATTTTGCAGGACAACACGATGCGATCTTTAGGCAGGCCCAGTTCCACCGCCTTTTCGCCACTCTCCAAAGCGGAGGTGATGACCGCTTCGCGCATCACTTCCGGCAAGGGTCTTGGTTCGGACAATAGCGCGTTTTCATCCAGCAAACGGGCCAACACGCTCTGATCCAAGCTGCCCCAATTGACTCCGATGCGGACTGGCTTGTCATAGCGGCAGGCGAATTCGATCATCTGCGCGAATTGCGGGTCGCGCTTGGAGCCACGGCCCACATTGCCGGGGTTGATGCGGTACTTGCCCAACGCTTCGGCGCAGTCGGGATAGGTTTCCAGCAATTTGTGGCCGTTGAAATGGAAGTCGCCGATCAGTGGCACGTTGCAGTCCCTTGCGTCCAGCTTTTCACGGATATGCGCCACGGCGGCGGCGGCCTCGTCGCGGTCCACGGTGATGCGGACCAGTTCCGAACCGGCGCGGGCCAGTTCGTAAACCTGCTGGACGGTGCCTTCAATGTCGGCGGTGTCGGTGTTGGTCATGGATTGGACGACGACGGGCGCGCCGCCACCGATCTGAACGTGACCGACTTTGACGCCGACGGTGTTTTTACGATTCATAAGTTTACTCTCAGGGTGTGAAGCAGATGATGCATTTTAACAGTCGAGGGGAGAAAGCATATAGCCTGGCCTTGTAATTTCCTAGTGCTTATACCGGAAACGCCCGTGAACGGGCTTATTCCAGCCTCCGGTGCGTAACTTCAGTTACTTACTGATGTTACGCACAAGTCGGCAAAGGGTTGCCGACCTACGGCGGTTATGACCATTCCAGCCCCCTAGACCGTAGACCCCTAGATCGTAGGGCGGCAACCCTTTGCCGCCAACGGTTTTGGTGACTGCGCGTAACATCAGTTACTTAGGCTGGGCATTGGCGCAACGGGGGCACTATCGAGAACTGCGAAAAAAGTGTTTCCTTAATGGTTCCACAAGCTAAACATGGACGTAACCTCATGAATATCTTAAGACAGTCTGCCATGTGCCGGTCGAAGTGCCGCTTTCGAGGTTCCTTATGACGCGAATTTAAGAATATCCTACCTTCCTGCGGCTTGCCGGCCAATTCATAAGCTGACATCATATGCCAATGTAGAGGCACTGATGAGCCTAGTCCTAGACGTGTGGCCTGATGTTGCCCGGCAAACGATGACACGCCCCCGCCTCATTCGCGCTTTAAAATTCACCAAAGGGTAAGAAAATGAAACAAGCCGTTTTAATCTTGATGTTGCTTCTGGGTAGCCAAGCCTATGCCGCACCGGCCCCCCACCATTGTTCCACTGATGCCGTGGAGCGCGCCAAAAAACTGCTTGAATTACACTTCGGGGTGGATGACAGAATTGAAATCAACCCCTCTGTTGCCTTGCAAAAGCCGCTCAAGAACCCCGCCCAAAAAAGCCAGATTTTCGATGTCTTGGAGGTTTGGGGAAATATCTATAAAGGGCAATATCGGATGCGTTTCGTCTATGCCCGGGAACATAAAGAGTGTGTTTTGATGGGTCAGGAAATATTGGAATACGCAAAACTATAAATCTTGTAACACAATTTTCATCTTCATCGTTTAAGATGGCTTCAAGCCCATCCCTAAATACACGTTGCAGGGCATTCGTCCGACGTAGGGAGGCATTCATGCAGCCTAGGCGGAGGCACACCCTAAACATATGACGAAAAGCAATTCTTATCGAACCATCTGGATTTCCGATCTGCACATCGGTTCCACCCAATGCCAAGCCGATGTTTTGTTGGACTTTCTCAAGTACAACGAAAGCGAAAAGCTTTACCTCGTCGGCGACATCATTGACTTCTGGGCGCTATCGAAAAAAGTGTATTGGCCCAGGGACCATAACACCATCATCCAAAAAATTCTGCGCAAGGCAAGGCATGGAACCCAAGTCGTCTACATTCCTGGCAACCACGACGAAAACATCAGGGATTACGACAATCATGTCTTTGGCGACATCATCGTAAAAAACTCGGATGTCCATACGACGGCCTTAGGCCAGAGATTGCTGATTGTCCATGGCGATGAATATGACACGATTGCCAAATACCACAAATGGATGGCAAAACTGGGTAGCAAAGGCTACGATTATTTGCTCGACATCAACCGTTTGCTCAGATCGATAAGGCGGTTGTTTAAAATTCAGTCGCAATTTTCCCTTGCCGCATTCGTCAAGTTTAAAGTCAAAAATGCCGTGCAGTTTATTTCCGACTATGAGGAAAGCATCGTCAATACCCTTAAAGACGGTCAATTTGACGGTGTCGTCTGCGGCCATATCCACCACGCCGAAATAAAAGACATAGGCGGGTTTTTATATGTCAACACCGGAGATTTTGTGGAGAGTTGCAGCGCAATTGTGGAATATCAAAATGGATCGTTAGAGCTTGTGAGATGGCAAAAGCTGGAGGAGGAAACCTGTCAGGACGCGACTCCCTTTGAGGCTTAATTCTTATTTAATCATTTGCGGATCATGTACAAGCCCATTACCCCATTGCTCGCAGCCGATGCCATTATCGAACTGACTGACTTCCCGGAACGTCCGATTGTATTAATCGAGCGGGCCAACCCACCTTTTGGTTGGGCTATACCAGGGGGGTTTGTGGACGTTGGGGAAATCGTCGAACTGGCCGCTGTGCGGGAAGCCAAAGAAGAAGTCTGCCTCGACATACGGCTGATTGCGTTGCTTGGCATTTATTCCGATCCGAGCCGGGATAGCCGTGGACACACTGTGACCGCAGTTTATGTTACCGAAGCTTCGGGTATGCCCATTGCGGCGGATGACGCAAAAAATTGCCATTTTTTCAATCTGGACGCGCTACCCGAACCCTTGGCATTCGACCATGCCGAAGTTTTGGCTGACTATAAAAGATTCAGGAAAACCGGGCAAGTGACGTTATTGCGTAAAACTTGATACTATGAAAAGCATACTAAACCACTTCGCTGTCATGGGCGTAAAATAAGCGTGTCAGTTCGGCAATCGAACCTACATTCGTTTTCTCCATAATATTTTTTCGATGTTTTTCGACTGTCCTCTCGCTAAGCCCAAGCTCAATTGCGATGAGTTTATTAGCTTGCCCTTGTATCAGTCTCAACATCACTTCATGCTCACGCGGCGACAATTTCGTCAGAAGTTGCTTGCACCTGGTACGATCCAACTCGCGCCGGTGCAATGTTTCGCCCTCTGCCAACGCAAGCCGGACACGCTCTAATATCAACTGATGGTTGGCGGTCTTTTCCAAAAAATCGAAGGCACCAGCTTTCAATGTGCGCACGGCCGTGTCCACATCGCCATAGCCGGTAAACATGATCACCGGAAGATGCCGATGAATTGACTGCAAGTATTCGAGCAGCCGAAGACCCCCCATACCCGGCATGCGCACATCCAACAACAAGCACCCCGGCTTATTTTCGTTATACGACGCAAGGAATTGCTCGGCGGACTCAAAGGCACATACCGGTAAATTCGCGGATTCCAACAGCCATTGGATCGAATTCCTCATATCATCATCATCGTCAACAATATAAACCTTGGCATTAGTGGCCATGATTTTCCTCCCCTGGGTCGATGGGTAATATCACGTCAAAGGCGGTGCCTTGCCTAGTCATTGTCCGGGCTGAAATTTCCCCGCCATAAGCTTCGGCAATGGTGCGGCAAATGGACAACCCCAAGCCTATGCCATCGGACTTGGTGCTGACAAAGGGCTCAAACAGCCGTGCGGCAATCTCCGGGGCGATGCCTGGCCCAGTGTCAGAAACCGTAAACTCCAATTTGTTATTGCCGGTCAGCTTGGCGGAAATCATGAGGGTGCGCTGTGAACATTCCGGGGAGTCCATCGCCTGCAAGGCGTTCAGGATCAGGTTGAGCAACATCTGTTGCAAATGGATTCTTTCGCACCACAATGGCGGCAACGTGGCAGGCATATCAACGCAGACTTTGATCTGCTTACGGTTAAGTTCGGTGCGAAGGGTGTTGAGGACATCCTCCGCCACTTCCCCTAAGGATACGAGTTCCCTTTTGCCTTGCTGTTTGCGAACCAAAGCCCGGATTCCTCTGATCACCGTTGTTGCCCGTTGTGAGAGCTGCAACACCCGCTCCAACACATCGACTAAGGCGGGGGTGTCTGACAATTGCTCGCGAAAACGCAGCAGTGCGCCACCAACGAAGTTACTGATGGCACCCAGCGGCTGATTCAGTTCGTGCGCCACGATGGCGGTCAATTCCCCGGCGGCGGTCAAACGCTGCGCGTAATACAATTCCTCCTGCCGTTGGCGGAGGCGCTCTTCCAAATCTTTCCGGGAGGAAATATCCATATCGATTCCGGTCACCCGCATGGGTTTGCCATCGGTGGTGCAGGTGACGACCTTGCCCCGGCCTAATGTCCATTTCCATTCATTATTCTTGGACAGGATGCGGTATTCAATTTCAAAAAAGGGCTTTTTTGCGTCCAGGTTGTCAATCACTGCGCGTTTTACGTTGGGCAGGTCGTCAGGATGCACCAGGCGCTCCCAAGCCTCGAAAGTGGGCTGGATTTCCTCACGCGCATACCCCAACATATTCGCCCAACGTTCACTGAATGCGGCGGCCCCCGAATGGATGTCCCAGTCCCACCAGCCGAGTTCCGCGCCCATCATCGCCAATTCCAGCCGTTCCTCGCTGCACCGCAGCGCGTCCTCGGTTTTTTTTCGCTCGGTAATATCGACTCCGCAAGCCACGAGATGGGTGATTCGTCCTTGCCCGTCGAACAGCGGCGCGATGGAGAAGTCGATAGTGACGATGCCTTTCGCCATCGACAGGGGCGCATCGTAGCGGACGGTTTCCCCCTGTTGCGCACGAAACACCGCTGTTTTCACGCAGGCTTGGACTGCGGGGTCGTAGGCCCACGCCCGCGAATCCCCAAACTGAGTGCCGATGTAATCCTCCCGCCGAATCCCGGCTGCATCCAACGGCGAACGGTTGGCTTCGACCACCCTGCCGCTTCGGTCCATCAGCGCGACATACACGAACAAGCCGTCCAAGGCCCTGCGCAATAGACCGCGTTCCAACTCCCGCCTTGTCCCGTCTTCCTTGCGTTCCTCATCCATGCGCTTGCGCTCGATTTCAAGCCCGACACGCTGACCGAATATCCGCAATAGCTCTTGGTCTTCAATGGAAAATTCATGGGGCCGGTCATCCAGCAGGCAGGTCACTGCGACAACTTTCCCACTGTGGCCTAGCGAGGGAAATCCGCAATAGGAAAAAGCATTATGTACTTTTAAAAAATCAGCCCGTGGGAAAAGCGCGATGACATTCTGATACATGCGGATGTCTTTACTTTCCTCCACCGTTGCACAAGGTGTGATTTCCAGAGGGCAACATCCCGCATTGATATGGATTTCCCCTTGCACATAGACACTCAAGAAATATAGATCGTTTCCCCGAATTTCCGACAGGCAAACTACTTTGACATCCATAATCTCACCAATCATCCTCGCAACTTTGACAAAAATGTCCATCGGATCACCGGATAATTCCATGCTTAGCTCATAAAGCTTTTTGAGCCGGATGAGTTGATCTTTTTTAGAAAATTTCATGTATTTCCTTGCGACATACGGGTCAGTATATCGCCTTATTTTATCTCATGAAGAAACGAAATCCTTCTAACCTAGTTGATTCCAACCCAAAAGTCAATGGGTAGTTCTACCCATATCCAGCCGCAAGCTTCCGTATAAAAGTCCATGGATCAATAAAGCAGTTCCAAGGCACTTGATATTTAGGTATAAAATCGTCTATGATAGGGTTTGTCCCTGATTAACATTTACCGTTGCTCAATTGATCGTCATAATCCTTGGAGGCAATCATATTGCCACAAGGTTCGGGTTCGGATGATCGGCGAAGAAATTTTTGCCAGGGCAATCGAGCTTGTCAACAAGTGGCGCTAACACATAAATTATCTGAGGTGTTTCATGAAGCTAAGAAAATCAATCATTGGGCTGATGGGATGTGTATTGGCATCCTCCAGTTTCTGCGTAAATGCGGGGATTCTCTACAATGGTCACAACGACTTCACATGGACAGGTGAAAGTGGATATGCCGTCACTGGCAGTTTTAACTATGACAGTTCCATGCCTATCGTAGGTGCCGATGGCCCGGGTGATGTTTTAGCGGGTGGGATACAGAATCTGTCAGTGTCTTTCTTTAATCCAAGCAAGGCACTATTGTATACCGTCCAGAATATCAGCAAGGGCATTTCCAACTATGAGTATTTAAACTTCCATTTTGACACCCTCCTGAAGACGATCGTTGGCGACGATGTGAATGGTTTGTTTAACCTAGGCCAAGATATTGCATCTGGGGATATGCATCTCAATGGTGCCGTTGGCGGAGAGTCGAACCTCATAAATTTTGCCGCTGTCACGCTGGACACCATCCAGAGTGGAACCGAGTTTAAAGTTGTGCCAGAACCGACTTCCCTCGCCTTATTCACTCTCGGCCTTGCCGCTCTCGTCAGTCGCGGACGCAAGCCGGCACATAAATAGTTTTTTGCCACTTCAATAACGCCATTTTGGCATAGTCCCGAATGGCGTAAGGTATCCCGATTACCAAGTTGTTTCAGCTAAGGCTATTTCCGAATAACAAATCACCCAACTGTAGGGCGTCCTTCAGGGCGCTTTGGTGGCCTGAAGGCCACCCTACGGTAAAGGAATTCTTGTAAATTTCCTAATATGCTAGGGTTTAAAGGGAAGGGGTTCTGCCGCGTTTGAGCATTTGCTCCATGGCGGTCGAGCCATTGGAGTTTGGATTCGGGGAAGCTTTGATTCCCCAACTTTCCAATTCCCCAACCACTGCATTGACCAAGCCGCCCAATTGAGCTTCCACCACCGGGGTTAGGCCAACGCCTGACTCCAGTATTTCCGGCACCACCCCCCATACAACCAAGCGCGGAGGCAATGTCCCGCGCAACGCGCTGAGTGCCATGATGTCTGCAAAAGTGACTTGGTGCATGGATAGCTTGACGGTCAAGCCTTTTGGTATCTCCTCACCCTCCAAGCGCACCAAGGTTCCCGCTGCCTGCCCGGTTTGCACGGCATCAATGGCGAGTAAATGCGTCCTTCCTTCCACATGGGCCATGAGTTCCAATCCCAGCACGCCACCGTCCACGCAATCGACTTCATCGGGCAGGTCATAGCGATCCTGTAACAATTCCAAGGCGCGGATTCCCAATCCATCGTCGCGCAGCAGGAGGTTGCCCAAGCCCAAAAGCAGGATATTCTGTTGCATGCGGCGATCAGGCGGTGGCCAACAGATATAAACCCGTCAGGGCAATCATCGAACCGCCCAATCGCAAAAAGAGATTGATGCGACGGCCCGACCAACCCATGCCGATGCCGATGCCATGCAATACAGCAGTGGACGTCACGAAACCTAAACCATAAAGCACCGGGGAGGCGGTTTGCGGCAGTTCCAATCCATGGGCAAAACCATGGAAGACAGCAAACAGGCCAACCAAACAAACACTGGTCAGCGTGGACACGCGCACCGCGAAGGCAAGCAACAAGCCCAATGCTAACACGGAACTGGCAATGGCCGGTTCCAGCATCGGCAACTCCACGCCTAACGAACCCAGAAAAGCCGACCCTGCCATGACGCTGACAAAGACGGCGGGGGCGAGCCAAGTGGCTTTGCCGCCCAACTGCGAGGCCCACAAACCTACGGCAAGCATGGCCAGCAAATGGTCAAGCCCCGAAAAGGGATGGGCAAAGCCTGCGCCCAAGCCCATGCCGTGCGCGCCAAACGTGTGAGCTTCGGCTAATGGCAGGCATGCAATAAAAATTAAAAATCCAAACAAAAGGGAGGAAAACGTCGATTTCATGATTTCACCTATATTAGGGAGTGTGGCGACTCGTCGCCGCGTGTTGTAACGAGCGGGGAATGCGGAGACGGGTCGCCGCATTCCATAGTCGCTTGTAAATGCCAAGTTTGCTTAGGGACCGCAAGATGCGGGTGCGCCGTTCTGGCTGGAGCAATTGGCTGTGCTGCCGGTCACCGCGCGGACTCCGGTCACAGCATTGATGACCACTTGGATGCGGCATGGCGCATTGGCACTGCCGACAATGGCCTGCTCCAACTTCCAAGTTCCGTTATAGATAACGGTGGTGGTTCCGAGCGTTGTGGCTGCAAGCGTGGCAGGATCAAGCTTGGACACCGTCACCGTCGCGCCCACTGCGGCCTTGCTGCCCGTGACCGCCAATTTATCCGAACTCCAGCTGGCAGAGTCAATCTTGACTAGGTTGCCCAACTTGGCACCTATGCAATCCGCGCCCGAGCAGGCTGGATCGGCCTGATCAACCTTGCCGTTGCAGTCGTCGTCAATCTTGTTTGTGCAAATTTCCTTCAGACCGGGATTCACAGTGGCTTGTTTGTCGTTGCAGTCCACCGGGCCGCAGCTTCCGCCTTCTGGTGAATAGCCGTCCTTGTCCTTATCCGTACATGCCCCGACAGCAAGCGTGACGGTGGCCGGTGTACTGTCTATGCCGCCATTGTTGACCTTGTAGGTAAAGCTGTCAGTACCTGTGAAGCCGGCGTTCGACGTGTAGCTGAAACTGCCATTGCCGCTAAGGGCCAGGCTTCCCTTGGTCACATTGGTTCCCAAGATTGCAGTCAAAGTGCCGGAACCTGCGTCGTTAGCCAACACGCCGGGACTGGCGACCGTCAATGCAACGCCCGGCAGCGCCGAATAGCTGTCGGCATTGGCGACCGGCGGCGCGGCGGTGACATTAAGGGTGACGGTGGCTTGGGTGCTGGTGATTACCCCATTGCTGGCGGTGTAGGTAAAGCTATCCGCACCGACAAAACCCGCGTTTGGTGTGTAACTGAAAGCCCCATTGGGATTCAGAACCAACGTGCCGTGCGTCACATTCGTCACCCGTGTCGCCGTCAAGGTGCCGACACCCGAGTCGTTAGCGAGAACGCCCGTTTTGATGGGAACCGACAAGGTGCTGCCGGACTGAACCGTATAAGTGTCAGCATTGGCAACGGTTGGATCGGCACTGACCAAGATCGTGCGAGTATCTGGCGCCGGATCAGTGGTGACCGTCGTTCCTGTCAAATCAGACGTGTTCAAAGTAATCGTCAGGCTCCCGGCAGTCGGCAAAGGCACATTGCTAACGGTAATGGCATTGTCCTTTGGATACGTCGCCGGATTGGCAGAGGGTTTTACGACAATTGGAGTTCTATTGTCACTGAAGGTGAATGTGTAGGTTAGAGGTGAAGTTTTTCCTCTGGGTGAAAAACCCCTTGCGGTGATGTTGATGGTGCCACCCCTGCTAAAAGTTTGGTTGGCGAGGGGTGTGGCAATGATGCCCTCCACAGTGCAAAATTTCAACCGGTCACTGTAAGTGGGCCCCCCGTTCCTATACCAATCCCATTCCGGGCTGACATAAATCGACTTATTGTTCGCATTATGGCAAATATTGCAGTGCGATTCGTAGGTGGCATACCCCGTTTTGGTTGTTATGCCACCCGTGGTAGTAGTTGTGCCATAGGGCTTCGTTCCATTAAAGACGAAACATATTTGATCGATACCCGTTGTGGTATCGGTAGTTGTTGAGCCGAATCCCGGTTCAGCCTGGACGCTGGCCGATGCCAGGCCCAGCACGAAAACGGCCAAAAGTTGAGTGGTTCTTGAAGTCAATGATGTTGTATCCATCTGATTTCCTCGATTAAGCAAGCTCATAGTCGTTACTCCTCAACCCTGACCCGCAGAGCTTCTTGCTCTTCGGTGTTGATGACATGCACGGCGCACGCCATGCAGGGATTGAAACTATGGATGGTGCGCAGGATTTCCAGCGGCTGGTCTTGGATCGCCAGCTTGTGTTTGCCGTCTTGCAGTGCTGCCTCATAGGCACTAGGGACGCCGTCCGGGTCACGCGGGGCGGCATTCCAAGTCGTCGGGACCACGCACTGGTAGTTTTCGATCAAACCGTTTTTGATTTTGACCCAATGGCCCAACGCGCCTCGCGGGGCTTCGGTATAGCCGACACCGCTTGCCGTGGCCGGCCAGGTGGACGGGTCGAACAAATCGGCATTGTGAGTCTCAAGGTCGCCGCTGGCGATGTTTTGCTTCAACTCGGTGAACCAAGTGCGGGTCATGTCGCCGATCAGCTTGGTGTCCAGCCCTTCGGCCAGCAAGCGGCCAAAGGTGGAGAACATGCCCGACAAGGGCTGCTTGATTTGTGCCAAGGACTGGTTGACCAGTTCGACGGCAGCGGCATCGCCATTGGCATACATCAACATGACGCGCGCCAGCGGGCCGACTTCCATCGGGTTGCCTTTCCAACGCGGTGTTTTCAACCAAGAATACTGCGCCCGTTCCGACAAGGTGTTGCCAGCGCAAACCGACGTATGCGGAGGATAGGCTTCGGTCGGGCCGGTATAGAGTGGGGTGGTTTCCCCCTCGTAGGGATGGAGGCCGCCGCCCTGTGCATAGGTCTGGGTCTTACCGACCTTTTGGTAGTCCAGCCACGAACTGCTGACGAACTCTTGGATTTGCGTAGGGTCATTCAAATCGACTGGCTGTACTGCGTCAGACAAACGGAATTGCTTGAAAGCCAAGCGGACGCCGTTGACGCGCGGCCAGATGAGGGCGCCGCGTGGCACGGCTAGCTTGGGCTGGATGGGTCCCCAACTGGGGTTGTCGTCTTGTGGATGGTCGCCAAAACTTAGGAAATTGCCCAAGCCCTCGCCCAAAGTAAACCATTCGGGATAGAAGCGCGCCACGGCAACCATATCCGGCAAATGGACGCGGTTGACGAAGTCGTTCAGTGACGTGATGGTCGAATCAATCAGATTCAGACGATTTTGATCCGTTGCGGTATGACCGTTTTCCAACACACCATTCACCGAACTGATCGCGCCGGGGGTTCCGCCAATGACGAAATTGGGGTGCGGGTTGCGCCCCCCCAAAATCGCGTGAATCTTAACCATTTTACGCTGCCAGTCCAAAGCCTCCAGATAATGGGCGAACAGGATCAGGTTCAACTCCGGTGGCAACTTATAAGCCGGGTGTCCCCAATATGCATTCCCGAAAATGCCCAGTTGGCCGCCACTGACAAAATTGGCCAGAGTGTCTTTGATGCCTTGGAAGTAGGCCGGCGAGTTGTTTTCCCAAGTTGACATGCATTTCTGCAAGTTGGACGCTTCGGTGGCATCCGCGCTCAGTGCGGAAACCACGTCCATCCAATCGGGTGAAGTCAGTTGGTAGAAATGGACGACTTGGTCCTGCACCATTTGCACGCCGCTGAGGATGTTGCGGATCAGCCTGGCGTTTTTTGGAATGGGGTAGTGCAAGGCATCTTCCACCGCACGGATGGAAGCCATCGCGTGGACGATGGTGCAGACACCGCAGATGCGCTGGGTGAACGCCCAGGCGTCACGGGGGTCGCGGCCTTGGAGGATGGTTTCAATGCCGCGAAACATGGTGCCGCTGCTAAAAGCCCCAGTGATGGTGCCATCCAGGCTCACATCGGTTTCGATGTGGAGATGGCCTTCGATGCGGGTGACGGGATCAACGATTACTTTACTCATAAAGTGGTGTTCCTTAAATTCTATTTAAATGCTCTTCAGCGTTTCGGTGTGCCGCCAATGCCGAATGGCGGCGGGACGGGTTCATTGCTGGATGGTGTAAAAACCTTTGCTGAACTGGCCAGCCAATCCCGTATCCCAGAAATTCGGCTCGGAGCAGCCAATGCAACCGTGGCCGGTGTGCATCGGCGAATTGTTCAGGATAGTTGCAGGATCATCCGACGGGTCTTTATTCCAACCAAGATTGGTGCAGGAGTTGTAGACCTCCGGACCCCGGCAGCCGATATGCAATAGGCACCAGCCTTTCTTGGCGTTCTCATCGCCGTGGCTCATGGCAAATTCATTATCCAGCCAGTGCTGGTAGCGCGGACAGGTGGAGTGGACCGTCGCACCATAATAGGCCAAGGGGCGATATTTCGAGTCTAGCAGCCCATTCGGTTTGGCAGTCGTCTTAGGCACTAGGTTGCCAATGAAAGTGGGGTTGCTTGCATTCGCCAAATATAAGGCGATAGTGCCAACGATAACATCCGCCATTGGAGGGCAACCAGAAACATTGAGGTAAGGAGGTAAAGAGCCTCCGCCCACTTTAGTGACCAGACCTTGGGTAACCAAATCACCATAGCCGGCGGCATTGCTAGGATTAGGGCTGGCGGCGGGAATTCCGCCATAAGTCGCGCAAGTCCCCAAGGCAACCACCAAGCCCGCGCCTTGAACGGCTTCGTTCAGAGTTTTCAAATTGGAGTTGCCGGCGGCACACGACCAGTATTCCTTGTCAGCCCTAGGGATGGATCCGTCCACGATTAGCACATAACTGCCATAGGCTGCTTGCATCGCGTCTTTGCGGGCCTTCTCCGCCTGGTCGCCGGCGGCCACTTGCAGGGTTTCATGGTAGTCCAAAGAAATGGTGTTGAGGATCAAGCTCCTGAACGAAGGGTTGAACGCGCGCAGAATCGACTCCGAGCAGCCGGTGCATTGCTGGAACGACAGCCAAATCACCGTGGGTCTGGGCGCGGCGGCCAAAGCGGCGGCGAACACCCTAGCCTCCTTGGCAGATAGTGCCAAGGAGGAAGCGGTGACGGCGGCGAATTTCAGAAATGCACGGCGCGACACGCCCCGTTGCTGCATGGCTTCTAGAAAAGTTGGTTGGTTACTCATAATTTAGCTCCCTATTATTTTACATGGAAGGAAACGGGTTGGGCGTGTCAAGCTGGGCGCTTCGGACGCGAAGTTCAGCAAGCCCTTTTTTGATGGAAAGACGGTCGGAACGGAGTAAGTCGGGGACTTCGGTGATTTGAATGAACTCCCCTTGGCGGCTGCCGTCGAAGTCGCGATGGGAGACCCACCAAACGCAAGGGACGGCGGTTTCTTGCGCCGAGCTGCTGCCAAAAGTGTTGATCGTGGCCGAGACCTCGCCTACGCTCAAGGTTTTGCGCAAAAGCTCGACATCGTGCGGCATCCCAATCAGGCAACGCAGGTCAATGGTGGACTCTTCGCCGTTGCAGGCATAAGTTTCTAGCTTGGACTCGATTTCGCTGAGCAGCGCAAGCACTACAGAACTGGTCGTGCCATCGGGTGTTGACACAATGGCTCTGCCGCCGACTACAACGACGGGGATTTCATGGATTTTGGACATGAGGCTGAGACTCCTTCCTCTTTAAAGTGTTGTATTGCTTAAAGTTTACCTAGTGCTGCGCGGATTTGAAGGTTTTTCGCCACTATGCAACCTAGGCGTGGAGGATTATGCGCCTATTGCGACATGACGATAAGTAGTATTTGCCGCACCTTTTGATGTGCTTTATGAAACAATCAATTGATGGGATGAAAAAACTTCAGAAACTAAAGTATGTTCTTGATGCCTTTGATCGCTTCGCGCATGTCGAAAAAGATCAGCCCCAACTTCGCAGTTTCGTTGGCCAGCACCAACAGCAACACGCCCCGGCCCGCGCTGATCATGACGGCGTAGCCCCGCTCGCCGCGCACGATGACTTCTTGGACTTCACCCCGGCGCAATTCGCCCGCCGCCCGGGTGCCAAGATTGAGCAAGGTCGCGGTCATGCCGGCCACGCGGGTTTCTTCGAGGTCTTGCGGCAGGGAACTCGCCAGCATCAGGCCATCTTCGGAAATCAGGGCGCTTGCCTCGACACCGGGTGATTCGCTTTGCAGATTCCTGAGAATCTTATTGAGTTTATCCAATCGGGATTCCAATCGGGATAGGGTGTATTCCTGCCTTTTGCCTGAGTCAACTAAACGGATTACCGGTGCCTTGGTTTCCGGGGGCTGCGCCCGGACATTGGGCACACGCTTTGGATCGGGTTGCGCGGTGGCGACCGTTTCAGAGCCGACCGAACGGGTACTTTCTTTGCCGCCTCCACGCGGCGGCCCCTCGGTTGATTTGGACGCTTGCAACAAGGTCTTTGCGACCTTGCCAATGATTTCCCCGGTAACCTTATGCCGCCTTTCCAACTGGGCTTCTTTCATGGCCAAACCGCAGATGGTGTTAATCAATCGCGGAACACCCCTTGAATGCCTTGCGATTTCGTCGATTGCCTCGGTAGAAAAAATCTCTTTGTCTTCGGCATTGAAGCCAGCCAACCGATGCCGGATAAACGCTCCGACTTCAGTGTCCGGCAAAGGGGTCAGAGTGAGCATTACCCTGTCCTTCGAAAGATCCTGGAAAACCGGACTGGATAGCAACTGTTCAAGGTTCGGCAACCCGGCTAGGACGATCTGCAGGAGTTTTTCCCCGCGCAAGTGCGACGTTGAAAACAGCAAGAGATTGGACAAAAGCGCTTCGGTCATCACCTCTGCATCATCAATGAGAACCACAACCGCCCGGCCTTGGCGTTGCTGCCCGACCAAATATCTCTGCAACACCTCAACCCTATCCTTAAATGGCGTTTCAACCTTGACCACCAATTGTTCAAGATTGAACTGCTTACAGGCAAATTCGACAAATTCCTCGAAAGAAACGCGGGGGTCCCTCAACAGGAGTGGGGCGACGGTTGAAGGGATGCCTTCAATCACTCGTTTGACGAGCAAGGTTTTGCCGGTCCCGGCCTCGCCAGTCACGGCGATTAACCCCGTCGCAAGGCCGATGCCTGCCAACACACCCTTTACCGCCTGTGATAAGGCGATGTGGGAGAAAAAAAACTCGCTAGGCCCGTTCCAGTCGTATGAACGATAAGGAAGTTCGGACTGCAGTGGGCCGATAACGCCGAAAGCGGATTCGCCTGCCATATTAGTAGACCATGATGGGTGAGTGCCAACAAATTGCATGCAATTTTAAACTCCACCGTTAACGTCTTTCGCGACTCCACTGGGACGCAGCGCGAACATTAACAGTCCCGAAATTATGTGTTTAACTGTACCAGTGTGATAAATTAGCCTTTAGTTGTCAAGACAAACTCATTCCGCCTTCAACTTTTCCCAATATTCGGAATAAATCGTAATCGCCGGGCCTATATCTGTTTGATACTCGCCCAAGGAATTTGCCAAGGCGACTTACGCAATGGGTGATGCGCAAACCTTCATCCGACCTGCTGCAAATCCCGTTGGCCGACCTGCCCCAACTTTTCTGAGCCCTTTTGCGCCAAGCAGGTTTCAACAACAAAAACGCTTGGCAAAGGGACTGTGTTAGGTCATAATGTCCGCAAAAATACCCAGAGGCAAAAATGACTCACGCGCCGCCGCTAGAACTTTTGAAAGAAGCCCGCAATAGATACACTCAACGTGAAATCGCCGAGCATGTTGGCAAGGACACCAAGACAATACGCCGATGGGAAAAAGGCGTAACGCCTTGTCCTGTCATGCTCGCACCGGCATTGCGTGACTTGCTGACAACACCACTAACCGATCCGGATAATTGCTTTTTTCGATTTATAGACCTGTTTGCAGGTATAGGCGGTATCCGCCGTGCCTTTGAGGCTCATGGCGGTCAATGTGTATTCACCAGCGAATGGAATGATTTCTCCAAAAAGACTTACATTGAGAACTACGGCGACCATCATCCTTTTATTGGGGATATTGTGCCGTTCCCCGCTGAGGATATCCCAGACCATGATGTTTTGCTTGCCGGTTTTCCTTGCCAGCCTTTTAGTATTGCGGGCGTAAGCAAAAAAAACTCACTTGGCCGGCCCCATGGATTCGAATGTACGACCCAAGGCACACTTTTTTTTGATGTAGCCCGCATTATCGCCACCAAACGTCCTAAGGCATTTCTTCTTGAAAATGTAAAAAATCTGCTTTCCCACGATAAAGGCAACACGTTTGAAGTTATCCTACAAACCTTGCGTGATGAACTTAAATACGATGTTCATTACAAAATAATCAATGGGCAACACTTCACCCCACAACATCGTGAGCGGATTATAATCGTCGGTTTCCACGATAATACCGGCTTTTCGTGGGACGATCTGCAACTACCAGAAGAAGGGCCTCGCCTCTCGTCAATACTTCATAAGACGAACGGAAGCGAAGCTTTGTTGTTATGGGATGGCAATCGCTTTTATGACCATAATGAATGGGCGGTTCAATCTAAATACACGCTTACGCCAAAATTGTGGGTTTACCTACAAAACTATGCAGCAAAACATCGAGCAGCGGGAAATGGCTTTGGCTTTGGCATGTCATATCCTGATAGCGTGACGCGCACCCTATCAGCTAGATATTATAAAGACGGATCTGAGATACTCGTCTGGCAAGGAAAGGACAAACGACCACGACGATTGACTCCACGCGAGTGCGCAAGATTGATGGGCTATCCCGATACTTTCAGAATTCCGGTTAGCGATACCCAAGCTTATCGGCAATTTGGTAATTCTGTCGTTGTACCGGTCATCAATGAGGTGGCCAGAATAATGAAACTTCACATAAAATAGGTAAAATATGAATACATCAAGAATACCCACACCCTATGCGATCACTTTTGATGGAATGCTGGAATGGTTTTCCGAAATGTCAGTGCGTGATCTGCTATTTCACCCTGACGATGCACCGGGTGAAATCATTACCATTGCCACTGGCGAAAAGATGTTTTCCGATGCTGAGTGCAAGAAACTGGATGGCATCATTTCGAATATGTTTGAAGAATTTGGCGATGCTGTCTATGAAGCGGCTTATCCCATATTCATGAAACGGATGGTCCTTCAACTCGACGCATAAAAGAGAGGTATGTGTCACAATACTTCAAGGGCATTGCGCTAAAACGGGATTTTAAAAGTAACTCACAGCTAAAATCCCCAAGTGTCGCTATCACAAAAAAAAGGGGTTTCAAACGATGCCGTTGTTTGCTTTAACTCAGTCCCCCGATTGGGATTTACCATTCTTCAAGGTGCTTGCCAATAATGATACGAGTGCTGCATCTGGGCATCAGGGTGGAATTGTCATACCTATGGATCTTCGCCTGTTTTTCCCCGGATTGTCACATGAGATGTCCTCATTGAATCCGACCACTGACAAAAGGATTGAAGCTGATCTATTTGTGGAAAATCACTTTCTTGCTTCGGTATCCACTCGATACCAGTTTCAAACGTGGGGTGGCACTCGCAGCCCAGAATCCCGGCTTACTGATAAACTTTTACCTCTTCGTGACCTTGCCCGAGGTGGGGATGTCTTAATCTTTCAACGAAGTATTGATAGCCTTGATAGGTATAGGCTCATTCTTGTCAGGCAGTCGTCTGATGAATTTAATGCGCTTCAAAATCTTTTAGCCGATAAACGATGGGGAATATTGGGTTCGGCTGCCCCAATGAGTGACGCCGAACTTGCCGTGGCATTGAATCAAGAACAGCAACGCGAGTCCTCAAGCTTTTCACTTACCGATGATGAAGCCTCTCATGTTGAAAGCCAAGTAATTCGGATTGCCCGCTCTGTTGCCTTTCGCTTGTCAGTCACAAAACTCTATGGATACACCTGCGCCGTTTGCGGTGTATCGCTTAAGTCACCTCGGGGCATGTTGGAATTGGATGCCGCGCATGTAGTTCCCCGGTCAAGACTTGGAACTGACGATGCCAGAAACGGGATTGCCTTGTGTAAGCGGCATCATTGGGCGTTTGATGGGGGACTCTTTGGAATAGGGCATCAACGTGAAATTATTGTCCCCTCTTTTGTCCAGCAAATTGGGGAAAATGCTGTCCTTGCCAAACTTAAAAGACCAACACCCATGAATCCAATGACTCTCGCAATGATCAGCCTCCTCGCTTGGTCTTCACCACCCGCCGCCGAACCCGCCCGACCACCAAAGGCATTGGCACCGGGTTATGCCTCCCTGCCTTTCGCCGCACCCAAACCCGGCAGCTATCAACTCCCCGAAATGGGTACAGCCGCTGATGGAAAAGTATTGGATTCAGATGGAAAGGCCATTAAACTGCACGACCTGTATGGCGACAAACTGGTTTTGCTCAGTTTCATTTATGCCACTTGTGACGATGTCAACGGTTGCCCGTTGGCGACTTCAGTGTTTATGAAGATCAAAGCCAAGCTGAAAACCTCGCCGGTTGTGGCTGGCAAGTTGCGGCTGATTACCCTCAGCTTAAACCCGGAACATGACACGCCGCCAGCCATGGCCCATTATGGTCAGGCTTTCCAAGATGCAGGGGTTGAATGGCGCTTCCTGACCACCGGTTCGGAGGCCGAAATCCAGCCCATTTTGAAAGACTACGGGCAATCGGTGGAAAAGGAGTTCGACGAAAAGGGCCAGCCTACCGGCAAGTTTTCGCATCTGTTGCGAGTATTCCTGATCGACCGGGATCTACGCATCCGCAACACTTATACTGTGTCCGTGCTGCATCCAGACACCGTGCTGGCGGATATTGAAACGTTGCTATTGGAAACTGGGGGCAAACCCACATCAACTAAAACAAAATCCCAGCCCAGGCCGGAATTGCTCCGTGCCGGCGATGACAAATCCGGTTATGAATCTGGCCAGTATCAAACCCATTCCATCGCATTGGCCGATCGCCAGGGACAATCCGTCGATCTGCTAAAACTTGTGCAAAAACCCGGCTTGGGCCTACCGAATATTCCCACCCCCGTCGACAATCCACTAAGCCACGAGAAAATAGCCTTAGGCCGCAAGTTATTCTTCGACCGCCGCCTGTCTTTGAACAATACTTTCTCCTGCGCGATGTGCCATGTCCCCGAACAAGGCTTCACCAGCCAAGAACAAACCACGGCAGTCGGCATTGAAGGGCGCACCGTCAGGCGCAACTCACCCACTCTTTATAATGTCGCCTATGCGGAGAAACTATTCCACGACGGGCGCGAGAGCACATTGGAAAACCAAGTCTGGGGTCCATTTTTATCCCGCAACGAAATGGGCAACCCTTCTATCGGCTTCGTCGTCGACAAACTTAAACGGTTGCCGGATTATCAGGGAATGTTCGGGAAAGCTTTCAAACACGGCCCTTCCATGGAGACGGTTGGCCAGGCTATCGCCAGTTATGAACGCACATTGATTTCGGCCAATTCCCCGTTTGACCGCTGGCATTACGGCAAGCAAAGCGACGCATTGAGCGCTCCTGCCAAAGAAGGCTTTGCGTTGTTCGCCGGCAAGGCGGGTTGTTCACAATGCCACACTATCGGCGAAAAAACCGCACTGTTTATGGACAATCAACTGCACAACACTGGCTTGGGGTTTAGGGACAGCATGAAAAAGGAACCGGAAAAACGCCGGGTGCAAGTGGCACCGGGGGTCAGCTTCGACATGGACGAGTCGTCCACCAAACAAGTGGGCGAAGGCAAACCCAATGATCTGGGGCTTTACGAAATCACGCAAAACCCGGCGGATCGCTGGAAGTATAAAACACCCACCCTGCGTAATCTTGCACTCACCGCACCCTACATGCATAACGGTGCTTTTACGACATTGCGGGAAGTCGTGGAGTTTTATAACCAGGGAGGCGAGGCCAATGAAAATCTCGACCGGATCATCAAGCCTTTGGGATTAAACGAGGGGGAGCTTGATGCGCTGGTGGAGTTCCTGAAATCCTTGACTGGCGACAATGTGGAAACCCTAGTGCTGGATGCCTATGCCGCGCCCGTGGGGGACGCGCATTGACGCTCCGTCATGTTAAAGGTCTGGACTCCATCCTTAAAAGTTGTGGAATACTAGGCTTACAGCGTTTTCTATGTCTATTAGTTACTTATTTATTTACGCCAATGTCGGCAAAGGATTGCCGACCTACTGCGTAACAAGGACTGTAGGGCGGAAACCCTTTGCCGCCAACGATTTCAAAACTTAAACAACGTAATCAATTGGAATTAAAAACGCTGTACATCAACACAGGGGTAAGCCATGGCTACCGTACAAGAAGAAGTTTGGGAAATACTGCGCAAACTTGCACTGAGTTCAGAGGAAACTAACCAAAAGATGCGGGAAACCGACCGCAAGTTGAAAGAAGTGACCACCGCCATTGGGCGCTTGGGAAACCGCTTGGGCGAGTTTGTCGAGGAGATGGTGCGTCCTTCCGTCGTGCGCTTGTTCCAACAACGCGGCATAGCGGTCCATCAGGTGTTTCGCGGCGCATACGCCGAGCGTGACGGTGATGCCATGGAAATCGACCTGCTGGTGGTCAATAGTCTTAATGTGGTGTTAGTCGAGGTGAAAAGCGAACTGAAGGCAGATGATGTCAAGGATCATGTGTCGCGTCTGGTGCGGTTCAAGAAGCTGTTCCCGCAATATGCCGGTTTCCGGGTGATGGGCGCGGTGGCGGGAATGGTCGTGCCTGAGGATGCTGCCCGCTTCGCTTACCGGAAGGGGTTGTTTGTACTGGCGCAAAGCGGCGACTCGATGACCATTGGCAATGATGAAAATTTCACTCCGGGTGTATGGTGAACTGCGCGGTTAGGAACCTCGTAGCTCGGCAAGCCTTTGCCGACAATGTCGCCAAAGTCGAGTTTAAGGCAGCTTGACAAGTCGCTAATCCGGCAGCATCTTCCCCCTATTCAATATCCCATTCGGATCAAACTGCCGCTTGATCGCCCGCATCAAATCCATCGAAACGGTATCCAGTTCCCGGCTGACATAATCCCGCTTGACCAAGCCGATGCCGTGTTCGCCAGATAGGGTTCCGCGCAAACCCAATACCAAATCGAATACCTCGCTCAGGCATTCTTCGGCTTGTTCCTGTTGCCCCGGTTGGGCCGGGTCGAGCAGCAGGTTGACATGAATGTTGCCATTGCCGGCATGGCCGAAGTTGACGATGGGAATGCCATGTTTTTGAGATAAGCTATTCAAACCGCCAATGAGGGCGGGCAGTTCGGTGACGGGCACAACCACGTCTTCGTTGATTTTGCCGGGGGCGACTTTGCGCAATGCCGGGGACAGTGCCTTGCGGGTGCGCCATAGTGCCTCGACTTCCGAGGCATTGCGGGCAATGAGGAAATCCAACATGCCTTCCACCTGGGCGGAGTGTGCGATGCATGCCACCGCCGCGTCCAAGCCGGACTCCGGCCCGTCGATTTCGATCATCAGCAAAGCCCCGGCCCCGGTCGGCAATTCCACGTCGGAGTAGTGGCGGATCATCTCAATGGCATTGGCATCCATGAACTCCAAGGCGCAGGGGGTCAACGGCTGTGCCATGATGCGGGCGATGGCACGGGTGGCGGCATCGACGCTGGCGTAAACGGCCCGTAGGGTGCGTATGGACTCAGGGAGCGGGGTGAGCTTAAGGGTGGCCGCGGTGATGATTGCCAAGGTGCCTTCGCTGCCGACGATGAGCCGGGTCAGGTCCAAGCCCACCACGCCTTTGCTGGTGTAAACCCCGGTGCGCAGTTCGCGCCCGTCGCCGGTCACTGCACGCAGTCCAAAAATATTGTCGCGCGGGGTGCCGTATTTGACGGCACGGGGCCCGGCGGAGTTGTAGGCGAGGTTGCCGCCGATGCTGCAATAAGCGGCGCTGGTTGGGTCCGGTGGCCAGAAGAAGCCCAAAGGTTTCAGCGTGTCTTGCAAAGTTTGGTTGGTCAGGCCCGGTTCCACCACGGCGAAACGGTTGTCAGGGGCCAATTCGAGGATGCGGCTCATGCGTTCCAGCGACATCGTCAAGCCGCCTTCCAATGGCACGACCGCGCCAGTGGTGCCGGTGCCGCGCCCGCGCGGGGTCAGCGGGACATGATATTCGTTGCACAATCGCACGACCGCCATAACCTCGTCATGGGTGGCGGGGAAGGCCACCGCTTCGGGCAAAGCGTGTCTTTTGGAGTTGTCGTAGCCGTAAGTCCAACAGTCGGCGGGGTCGGTGTGGATTTTCCCGACCGGCAAGCTTTGCCGCAGACGGTTGAGGAATTCGGCTGTAATCGCCATGGTTTATTCGCCGAACAATTGTTGGTCGATGAGATCGCACAGGCAGTGCGAGATGATCAGGTGGGTTTCCTGCACCCTGGCGGTGGAGGGGTTGGGAATGCGTATCTCGATGTCGCTATCCGTCAACAGCGGTGCCACCGCGCCGCCATCCCGGCCAGTGAGTGCGATGACGGTCATGTCGCGGTCATGGGCGGCAGTGACCGCAGTGAGGATATTGGCCGAATTACCGCTGGTGGTGAACACCAATAGAATATCGTTGGCATGGCCCAAGGCACGAATCTGCTTGGAGAACACTTCGTCGTAAAGGTAATCGTTGGTGATGGACGTAAGGGTGGACGTGTCGCAGGTAAGCGAAATGGCTGGCAGACTGGGCCGCTCGCGTTCAAAGCGGTTGAGCATTTTCGAGGAAAAATGCTGCGCATGGGCCGCCGAGCCGCCGTTGCCGCAGACGAGTATCTTGCCGTCGTTGACGAGTGATTGGGCAATCTTGACACCGGCGATTTCTATTAATTCTGACAAATTGGCCTGCGCTTCCTGGCTGGTTTGCAGGCTTTCGTTGAAATGGTGGTGGATGCGTTCTTGCAAGGTCATGGTGGTCTCTTGGTTGGTCGGCGGGGTGCTATAATCAGGCCATCATTTTTACGTCACATATAATTGACCAGAACAACCAACCTTTACTCGATTCCCAGTCCCAGATTTGTTTTCGAAAAACAATAAATTGCGTTTGTTGTCATCGGACATCTGATTACTCTTTGGATTATTTGATTTTTAGGTTGATGATGAATTAGATGTTTTTCCACTATCCAGCCTCACTGCCATTAAGTTAAGGATATTGCACTAGCCAAAACCGTTTGTAGTCCCGGCTTCAGCCGGTTTTTTTCCCAGCCGTTCACCGCCTAAAGGCGGGACTACGAACGCTAATTTAATGGCAGTGTCTATCCCGTCTGGAAAGCGTCTTTGATCCATTGTATCGCAAGCTTGCCTTGGTCAGGCGAAACCGCTGCCACATCGAAACGGGCAGGGCGGTCAATGCGCTTCGCCGCCAAGTAATGTCTGGCGGCGTATATCAACCGGGCCTGCTTGTGAGTGCCAACGCTCGCCAGCGCCCCACCGAAGCGCTGGTCGGAACGGAAGCGCACTTCCACGAAGACGATCTTGCCGCCATCCCGCATGATGAGGTCGATTTCACCGCCCCGGCAGCGATAGTTTCTTTCCACCAGTGCCAAACCATGGGCTTGAAGATAGGCCAAGGCACTGTCTTCAGCCCGCTGCCCTGCGGTCAAGTGACCGGCTTTTGGTTCTTTGCCGAATAGCATCAAGGTGAAGTCGGCATCGAGCTGGGCTGGAGCGTTGGCGCGATGCCACGCGGTTGCAGCGTGTTGCCTTCAAACTGCGCACAGTGCAATTGACGGTTTACCCGGTTGCCCTTTAGCGTCAATACGCCAGTGGCCCCGGAAAACCGGCTGAGTCCGCTGTTTTTCATCAGTTGAAGTTCTGTAATTAACTGGTAGGCATCAATGCCCATCGGCAACAGGCGCAAATATACCTCGGGGGTTTGTTGGGCCACTGATTGTAAGGCTTGCCGGGACAGCACCCCGCCATCGCTGCCCAATAGCCAAGGGCTATCGCAAAAAGTCACCCCGGACAGATCGGCGTTTTGCGGTGCGGTCGGTTGTCCGTTAAATATCAGTGAAGTCGCATAGACCGGAATGCGGCTAGGTTCTTGGTTTTCGATATGCGGGTTGAGCAATTTGCCATCGCGTGAATCGGCAATCATGAAGATGAATTCCGGCGGCGGGGCGCTTGCCGTGGCCGTGTCACCACTCGCCACGTTGGACAGTAGGCGTTTTGCAGTGTCGGAATAGTCTGCCGCACCGGGTTGGTAAGTCTTGATGTTGGAGATTCTTCCGCCCAGGCTTTTCCAGTAGTTGCTGAAATGGCTGATCATGCGCTGGCCGAAGGCCGACGTGGGGGCTAACAATAATGCATTCTGGCGGCCATCGAACCAGGCAAGGCTGGAAGACTGTTCGACCTCCTGTTCCGGGGTCAGGGCGAATTGGTAAATGCCATCGCGGTTGTTGGCCTCAGGCGTTTGATTGAGCGCCAACACGGGAACGGCGAATTCGCCGATTCTGGCCAGCGCCGCCACTTCTTCCTTGAGCAAAGGCCCGATGACAAAGCGTGCTCCCTCATCGGCCAACTTCCGGTAAATGGCCCCTATGTCAACGCCTTGTGTATCGACAAAGCGCAATTCAGGCCGAGTCGGATTGGTGTCGGCGTTCCACGCCGCCGTCAGCCCGGTGCGGACGGCTTGGGCAGCTTGGGCGTAAGTACCGGTCAACGGCAGCATGACGCCGATGATCCCGTTGGTTGCCGCCGGGGCTGCTTGAGCAGGGGGTTGAGGGGGAGCCGGCGTAATCGTCGCCTGAATCGGCGCGGGCGGAGGCGCAACAGGCTCTGTCGTCGTGGATTTCAGCGGGGTGATCTGCACGGCTTTGCTTTTCTTGGCCGAGAAACCCTCGACAAATGAACCGTTCGCCGGGTGGCTAGGATATTTCGCCCGCCAAGCCTGTAGCGCCGCAGACCGGTTGGCTTCAGGGCTGCGCAGGGCGATGACCAAGGCCATCCATCCGCCCAGGGTGCCTTGGGAACTGGGCTGTAGATCGGTCAGGACTTTATAGGGCAGGTGGTTTAGCGCGTCGTAAATGGCTTCGTTGTTTTTTTGTATCGCATCGGCATTGTTGGTCAACTGCCCGTAGTAGACCCGTTCGCGGGCGCATTCCAGCATATTGCCCAACTGGTTGTAGGCCGAAGCGCGCAGTATGTGATAATGCGCGCGTAACGGCGAGGTGAGCAGTTGGTAATTGATGCCATCCAAGCGGGCCATGGCTTGACGCGCATCGCCTTGGTTCAAATCCAGACGCGCCCGCAGCAGGGCGTAGCGTTGCCGGTCGCCTTCCTCCAACTCATCCGGATTGATTGCGCCGAGCAGCGCACGCGCCGCACGGTCATTGCCGGTCCGCAATTCGGCATCGGCGGCCAGCAGGCGGTAATAATCCGCACCGTCGCCGGAGCGCTCGGCGAGGCGTTGGTAGATTTGCGATGCGCCGGCATAATCGCCGTTGCGGAAACGGTCGCTCGCTTCGGCTATCAGCGGAGTGTCGCGATACCTCGTCGATTGCCCGGCACAGCCGGCCAGGATGAGGGTGAGGCTTAAGGTCAACAGCAACTTGGCGATGGGCATGGGGATGAATTTTAAAGTTTATCAAGTTTGGGGGTGAAAACGTGGCAGACAATCCTAAAGGCATACTATACCTAGTTGCGACACCAATCGGCAATCTGGCTGATCTTACTTTTCGCGCCGTGGAGGTTTTACAAGCGGTCGATTTCATCGCTTGCGAGGACACCCGCCACAGCCGGCCCTTGCTGGATCGGTATAATATTGACAAACCTTTGACCGCTTTGCACGAACATAATGAAGTGGCCGCGTCAGCAAAACTCTTGGACAGGCTGGGGCAGGGCGAATCCATGGCCTTGATTTCCGATGCGGGAACCCCGTTGGTCAACGACCCCGGCTTTCCCCTAGTGCGGTTGGCGGTGGAACGCGGTGTGTCAGTCGTGCCAGTTCCGGGGGCTTGTGCCTTGGTTGCAGCGCTTTCCGCCAGTGGCTTGGCCCCCAGCCGTTTTGCCTTTGAAGGGTTTCCACCTCGCACTTCACCCGCCAGGCGCACCCTATTGGAGGGCTTGGCAGATGATGCAAGGACGCTGATTTTCTATGAATCCAGCCACCGGGTATTGGCCTTCGTCAAAGACATTGCCAGTGTGTTGCCTCCGCAACGTCGCATTGTCATTGCCCGCGAGTTGACCAAAATACACGAAACCATCGTCCGTTGCACGATCACTGAAGCCATTGGCTTGATTGAGGCCGACCCGTTTATGCAAAAAGGCGAATTCGTCGTGCTACTCGAAGGCGCACCACCAAAGCCAAAAGACGATTTGACAGCGGAACAAATGCGGGTGCTGAAATTATTATTGGAAGAATGCTCGGTCAAAACCGCCGCATTATTGGCCGCGAAAATCACCAGGGCTAGGAAAGAACTGCTGTATCAGGCGGCGCTGATGTTGGCGGATAAAAAATAAATGTTAAACTTTGCATTATCACATAGCACACGACGAGGTTTAGCAAACAATCATGGCAGGCCATAGCAAATGGGCTAACATCCAACACCGCAAAGGCGCACAAGACGCCAAGCGGGGCAAACTGTTCACCAAATTCATCCGCGAAATCACCGTTTCGGCACGCATGGCCGGCGGCGATCCATCCCATAACGCGCGTCTGCGTGCCGTCATGGACAAGGCACTGACGGCAAACATGACCAAGGACACCATCGAACGCGCCATCAAAAAAGGCATTGGCGGGGCGGACAGCGACAACTTCGAGGAAGTGCGCTACGAGGGTTACGGCCCTGGAGGCATTGCCGTGTTGGTGGATTGCCTCACCGACAACCGCAACCGCACGGTCGGCGAGGTGCGCCACGCCTTCAACAAGGCCGGCGGCAATTTGGGCACGGACGGTTCGGTCGCCTATATGTTCAGCAAGGTCGGCATCCTTAGCTTTCCCATCGGCGTGGACGAGGACACCGTGATGGAAGCCGCACTGGAAGCCGGGGCGGACGATGTCATCAGCAACGACGACGGCTCGGTTGACGTGATCACCTCCCAGGAAAATTTCGAGTCGGTTAAAGCAACGCTGGCTGGCGCGGGCCTAAAACCGGAAAATGCCGAAGTGACGATGCGGGCCGGCACCAGTACCTCACTCGGACAGGACGACGCGGAAAAGCTGATCCGCCTGATCGAGCGCTTGGATGACTTGGACGACGTGCAAAACGTCTACTCCAACGCCGACATCAGCGAGGAAATCCTCGAGAAGATTGCTTGACCCGTATCCTCGGCATCGACCCCGGCTCCCGCTCCACCGGCTACGGCCTGATTGATGCCGCAGCCAAGGGTCCGATGTTGGTGGCCTGTGGTTGCATCCGCACCGAGTCCGACACCTTTCCCTACCGGCTCAAGCAAATTTACGACGGCATTGTCGATATCGTCCGCCAGTATAAGCCCGATGAACTGGCGATTGAGCAGGTGTTCATGCACAAGAACGCCGATTCCGCGTTGAAACTCGGCCAAGCCCGTGGGGCTGCCCTCTGCGCGGTGCTGGTGGCGGGCCTGCCGGTGCATGAATACGCCGCCCGACAAGTCAAGCAAGCCATCGTCGGCAAGGGCAGCGCGGACAAGATACAGGTCCAGCACATGGTCAAAATACTGTTGAATCTTTCCGGCCAACTCCAGGCCGATGCGGGCGATGCCTTGGGCGTGGCGTTGTGCCATCTGCACACTCGGGAAACTAACCGGCGCATTGAGGCAATGACGCGGAAAATCGCCGGGGCCAAGGCATGATCGGTTTCCTGCGCGGCATATTGGTCGCCAAAAAAGCCCCGTTCTTGCTATTGGACGTTCACGGCGTGGGCTACGAAATCGACGCACCCATGTCCACCTTCTTCAAACTGCCGAAAGTGGGCGAGGAAGTGTTCCTGCACACGCACCTAGCCGTGCGTGAGGATGCCCACACGCTGTATGGCTTTTTCACCGAACCCGAACGCGCCCTGTTCCGCAGCCTAATCAAAGTCAGCGGGGTCGGGGCTAAACTGGCACTGGGCATACTTTCGGGGTTGAGTGTGGAGGAATTCCATCAGTGCATCCAAACCGGCAACACCGCCATGCTGGTCCGCACACCGGGCATAGGCAAGAAAACCGCCGAGCGGCTGGTCATCGAGATGCGCGACCGTTTGCCGGGGGTTGATGGCTTGCAGGTCTCCGTTGGCGTTGGCGGAGTTTCCTCACCCGTCGAAGCCAGCCCGATGCCTGATGCCATCAGCGCCCTGATCGCATTGGGTTTCAGGCCGCAAGACGCCAATGTGATGGTGCGATCCATTCCCGCCGAAGGCAAAACCAGCGAGGATTTGATTCGGTTGGCGTTGCAGGGGAAGGGGAAGAAATGACTAATTTTGCATGAAATTTCCCAATTCAGAACACGCTTTAATACCACCAGAAAAAATAAGCGGTTATCCTAAATTCGGCAGTTGGAATAGCTGTAGGGGCGAATTCATTCGCCAAATCAATGTATTACAGGCGAATGAATTCGCCCCTACAAAAACTCGCATGTTCATAATTGTTTTGACGTTTTATGTTCAACTGCCGGATTTAG